>JAEEJM010000049.1 GCA_016281895.1 Clostridiales bacterium | reverse complement strand
GAAGCCCGAACTGTTCGTTCCAGCCGCTGCCGTCCACGGACGACGTCAGGATCTCGTCGAGTCCGACGACCCTTCCTGCCCCGGCCGCCCTCAGAAGCTTCTTTGTCCTGGCCCTGGTATGAATGTCGCAGACCAGGACGTCCTTTTCGTAAGCCAGGACCGCGCGCGGATCGTTGGCAAGTATGACGCGGCATTCGGCGCCGCAGGACTCGGCCAGCTCCCGGTAGAACGAGATGTAGTCAACTCCCGTGAATCTGTGCTTTCTGAAGCCAAAGAGCTCCCGGAAGCGGGCCTCGTCGAGCACATCCCTGTAAGGATCGACTCCTCTGTCGTCGAGCTCGTCCTCGTCGACCAGATGGTTTCCCACCTCGTCGGCCGGATAGCTCAGGACGAGGGTGAGCCTGTCGAGCCCCCCGGCGATGCCCTTGAGGCAGACCGAGAAGCGGTTGCGCGAGAGTATCGGAAACAGGACCGCCGCGTGTCCCTCGGGAAACTTTGCCCTTATATCTGCGGCGATCTGCCCGGTGCTCGCGTAGTTGCCCTGCGCGCGCCCGACCACGGCCTCGGTGACGGCCACGACGTCGCGGTCGCGGATCCCGATATTCTCGCTGCGCGCCGCCGCAAGGACGCAGTCCGCGACGATGGCGGCAATGTCGTCCCCGCTGCGGATTATCGGGGCCCTTACCCCGCGGGATACCGTTCCAATCAGTCTTTCCATCCTATACCTGACCTTTCCGCGCCGGAACGGCGCAAGCCGGGCCTGAGGCGGCTCCGGCGATCATCCTCCTGCCGCCCTGAGCCGTTCCAGGAACAGCCTGTCGAGCGGCGAAGGCTCGTATTTTCTTCGCTTTATCATTACGTCCCGGTACTCGCTCCCGTTGTCCGGGCAGTCCATGAGGACCAGACCGTACATCTCCGGAACTGAGTCCGGCATCGGCGACACCCACATGTACGTCATGGGATTCCCTGAAAGCAGCTCGAACTGGCTGCTCCGGTCGAATACGTAAATGCGGTTCCTTGTGTCTCTCCGGGCCTCCTTCTCCTGGACGATGGAGAGCGGGAACTCGGAGAAGAACGCGTTTCGGTGGGCGATCTCGTACAGCCCCTCGAGGTCCGAGTGGCGCACCGCGCCGAGGCCGGCTATGCGGCTCATCCGGCTGACCGCCACCTTGTACCTGAAGCTGCGGATGTCCGTGAAGTCGAGCGACCGCTCCTCGAGCATGGTCCTGAAATAGTGGTCGTATCTCGAGTCGTACCTGATGATCCCGAGGTCGCAGGTGCCGTTCAGCACCTCGCGGAGAGTGTCGTAGGTGTCGGTCTCCTTGTAGTAGAGCTCGTAGCCGCTGCCCTCAAGCTGTGCCGTGAACTCCACGAAGGCCGCGGCGACGTAGCCCGACCTCGGCACGCATATCGAGAAGCGCCTGGTTATGGGCTGGCGGACCTTGTAATAGTTCTCCACCCCTTCGGTCTTCTCCACGATGTCGCGCGCGTAGTGGAGGAACTCCTCCCCGTCCGGGGTCAGGGCCACTCCGTTGGCGGAGCGGCTGAACACGGTTATGCCCAGCTCCTCCTCCAGATCCCTGACCGCCCTGGAGAGGTTGGGCTGCGCGACGAAAAGATTCCTGGCCGCGCGGCTCATGGAACCGACCCTGGCCGTCTCGACCACGTATTTCAGCTGGATAAGGTTCATGACTCCCTCCCGCGCGGGACCCCGCTCCTCTATTATACCATAAAACCGGGAAGATTACGAGAAAAATCCGATGAAAAGGGATATGAGCAGCGCGTTGGCGAAGTCCAGGAACAGGGCGCCGACGATCGGGATCGTCAGGTAGGCCTTCATGCTGCGCCCGTTCTTCTTGCAGAACGTGTCCATGTTGGCTATGGCGGTCGGCGTCGCTCCCATGGCGAAGCCGGTGTGTCCGCAGCTGATCACGGCCGCGTCGTAGTCGTGCCCCATCACGTTGAACGTTACCGTGCACACGTACAGGCAGACGATGGCCGCCTGGATCGGGACGCTGACAAGGAGCATCACGCCGATCTTCGCGTTCTCGACGCTGAAGAGCGTCGCCAGGTTGAGCGTCGTCAGCGCTATCGACAGGAAGATCTGCAGGCCGATGTCGCCGACCTTGTCGATCTCGGCCGCCGATATCTTCTTTTTGAACACCAGCTCCCTGACGTTGCGGGTGATCATCGCCAGCATCATCGAGAGGATGTAGCCCGGCAGCGTCAGCGAGGGGCTGATGAGGTGCATGAGCTTTGCGAAATAAGGGTTCAGGATCTCGCTGACGCCCATGCATATGAACAGGGTGATGAGCACGTCGAACAGATCGGCGTAGTTGAGTTTGTCGCTCTTCTTCCCGTCACCGGCTTCTCCGGCCTGCTGCACGGGAGCCTGTTCCCGGCGGAGCCTGCGTGTGGCAAGGAACCTTGCGACCGGCCCTCCGAGCAGGCCGCCCATGACAAGGCCGATGGTGGCGGCGGCGTTGCCGAGGGCCGTCGCGAACTCGATCCCGTATTCCTCGGCAAAGGTGACTCCCCAGGCGGTGGCCGTGCCGTTGCCTCCGGTGTACGGCACCGAGCCGACCAGCACCCCTATGCGCTTGTCGACGCCGAAGAGCGCGGCCAGTCCGACGCCCACGCCGTTCTGCACGGCGATGAGGCCCGATGTGCATATCAGCAGCAGGACGACGCCTATGCCGCCCTTCCTGAGGTCGGAAAGGCTGGACATGTAGCCGACCGAGGTGAAGAACAGCGTCATGGCCACAGACTGGAGCGTGGTGTCGAACGTGAAATGAGTCACGCCCGTCATGGTGAGGACCAGATTGATGAGAGCAAAAAGCAGGCCCCCTACGACGGGGACCGGAATATAGTATTTTCTCAAAAAACCGACCTTGCCGACGATGAACGAACCGACAAGGTACATGACGAGGGCCAGAGCGGCTGTGGAAAGCATTCCGAAAGCGTAAGTGACCATGACCGGAACCTCCGAAGAGAAACTGAAAATGACAGAT
>JAEEJM010000048.1 GCA_016281895.1 Clostridiales bacterium | reverse complement strand
CGGTGCGCCCGACCTTGTCGGTCCGGAGCCTAAGCATGAACTCGGTGCAGTAGCCGAATTTAAACTCGGTATCCTCCGTGAACAGGTCGAAATCCGGCTGAACGGGACCTCCGGCCGCCTGTACGGCGGTATAGTCAGCGTCCCGGCCCTCCAGCGCCTTTTTCATTCCCTCGGCGATGCAGAGCAGGCCGGCGCCTCCGCTGTCCACGACCCCGGCCTCCTTCAGGCACTGAAGCTGGTCCGGCGTGCGGTCCAGAGCCTCCTGGAGTTCGAAGATCAGATCGTCCATGCAGCTCTCGATGGTGCTGCCGTCAGTGATGCGCCCGGTCATGTAGTCGACCGCCTCGCGGTAGACCGTGAGGATGGTCCCCTCCACGGGCACGCTTACCGCGCTGTACGCCTCGGCCACGCCCTTCTTCAGCGAGCTGCCGAGGCTCCTGACGTCCGCTTTTTCCAGGCCCTCGAGCCCGCCGCAGATCCCGGCCGCTATGCGCGAGAGTATGACGCCCGAGTTCCCCCTGGCGCCGTGCAGCATGCCGCTGGCGACCCCCGATCCCACGGCGCAGAGCGATTCCGCGCCGTCGGGCATGGCCCGGCAGCCCGAGTCGATGGTCATGAACATGTTGTCGCCCGTATCCCCGTCGGGGATCGGGAAGACGTTGAGATCGTTGACGGTGTCCTTACTGCCGTAAAGATTGGCCGCGCCGCTTCTCATCATTCTGGCAAGCAGTCTGCCGTCTAATACCGTTGTTCCCATTCCGAATCAGTCCTTAAGATCAAAAGTTAAAAGTATGGATCCGTCTTCGGATCTCCGGTCTCCGATGAGGCCGAGGTTGGTCCTGAGCTTTCCGGTTATATCGCGGTAATATGCCGCAAACGGTTCTTTCCTGTCTGTCCCGAGCCAGGTCCTGTAGACCGTTATTATCCAGGTCGCGTAATATGCCGACAGCGCGTACAGCTCGCCGGGGTTGAACGGCGCCAGCCGCCTGAGGCCGGCCGAAAAGCGCTCCCTGAGCCTGTCCGTAATGCCGTCAAGTATCTCCGGATTCGCCTCGTGCGAGAGCAGGCCGAGGATGTATCCGGCGTTCTCCCCGAGGCTGTCGGAGATAAGCTCGGCGATCCTGTCCGGCTCGTACAGGGCATAATCCCTGCACCCCCCGTCAAGCGCCTCGTCGATCTGCGCGAGGATCTTCGAATCCTTCTCCCGGCGGATCTCCTCCACGGTCTTGTAATGGTTGTACAGGGTCTTGCGGTCGATATCGGCCTCCTCGGCTATCTCGGTCATGGTCATCTTCCCGACGTCCTTGCTCCGCGACAGCTTCTGAAAGGCCGAGATGATGGCCTCCCTGGTCTTCCTTATGCGCCTGTCCAGTTTCTTTGCGTATTCCATGGCTGATCAGCGCCCTCCGTACTGTTCACAATTATATCACCGGGCCGCCCCGATGTCAACACATCGTGCGAAATAATCCACAATCTGTGGAATAATAAAACGGCGGCCCCCGCATTAACGCGAGGGCCGTCGGCGCGGTCCAGTCTTCATTGCCGGCGCAGCCGGCACCTCATTTGCGCGAAGCGCAACTTCATTCGCGCCCCGCAGGGCGCGCCTTCATTCACTTCATTCGCGCCCCGCAAGGGCGCGCCTTCATTCAGATCACGTAATAGTCTGACCCCGCGTCGGTCTTCATAAGATCCGACAGGGCGATGCCTTCGAAGTAATCGCGGATCATGCCGTAGAGCTTCTCCCACATGGGCAGAGTCCTGCATTCCGCCGCCCTGGAACAGGGACTTGCCGGGGTGCCGAGACAGGAGACCGGAGCCATGCTGCCCTCCGTCGTCTCCAGTATCTCGAGCACCGTGATGACGTCGGGCGGGCGGTCGAGTCTGTAACCGCCTCCCTTTCCGTGCTGGCCGTCCAGCAGGCCCGCTCTCGTAAGATCGGTCATTATACCTTCGATGTATTTCAGCGAGATCTCCTGTCGCGCGGCGATGTCCTTCAGCGGGATGTAGCTACCCCTGTCGTGTTCCGCAAGATCGATCATCACCCTCAGCGCGTATCTTCCTCTGGTCGATATGAGCATGGATCCTCTCCCGTACGGCGGTCCTGTCCGCCGATCAGTCCTGGAACAGCGGCGTCGACAGATATCTGTCGCCGGTGTCCGGGAGTATTACGACGATGTTCTTCCCCTTGTTCCCGGGCCTCCGGGCCAGCTCGATCGCAGCCCATGCCGCGGCGCCGGAGGAGATGCCGACAAGCACGCCCTCGCTCCTGCCTATGAGCTTCCCTGTGGCAAACGCGTCCTCGTTGGAGACCGGTATTATTTCGTCGTATACCGACGTGTCCAGCACGTCGGGGACGAAGCCCGCGCCTATGCCCTGGATCTTGTGCGGTCCCGCGACTCCGGTCGAGAGCACCGCGCTGGTCTTAGGCTCGACCGCCACGACCTTCACACCGGGTTTTACGCTCTTCAGGTACTCGCCGACGCCGGTGATGGTGCCGCCCGTCCCGACTCCGGCGACAAGAATGTCGACCTGCCCGTCTGTATCCTCGTAGATCTCGGGCCCCGTGGTCTGCCTGTGGATCCTCGGATTTGCCGGGTTGACGAACTGACCGGGTATGAAGCTTCCGGGCGTCTGTCCGGCGATCTCCTCAGCCTTGGCTATGGCGCCTTTCATCCCCTTTGTTCCGTCGGAGAGCACCAGCTCGGCGCCGTACGCCTTCATCAGCTGGCGGCGCTCCACCGACATCGTCTCAGGCATGACTATGATGATCCTGTATCCCTTTGCGGCGGCAATGGAGGCAAGCCCGATGCCGGTGTTGCCCGATGTCGGCTCGATGATGACTGAGCCCGGCTTCAGAAGGCCGCGCTCCTCGGCGTCCTCGATCATTGCCTTGGCGATGCGGTCCTTTATGGATCCGGCGGGATTGAAGTACTCGAGTTTCGCGTATACCGCGGCCTGCAGGCCGAGTTCCTTTTCGATGTGCGTCAGCTCCAGAAGAGGCGTATTGCCGACGAGCTGATCCGCTGATCTGTAGATCTTTGCCATTTCCGTTTTCTCCTTTTCTGTCCCGGGCCTTCACGTCATCTGACGTCGGCAAAGCCCTGTTCGAGGTCTGCGATTATGTCGTCTATGTGTTCGGTCCCGACGGACAGCCGCACGGTCCCGGGCCTGATTCCCGCGGCGAGCAGTTCCTCTTCGGACAGCTGCGAATGGGTGGTCGAAGCCGGGTGTATGACCAGCGACTTGACGTCCGCGACGTTGGCAAGCAGGCTGAAGAGCTTCAGGCTCTCCGTGAACTTCCTGGCCCTGTCGGCTCCGCCTTTCACGTCGAAGGTGAAGATGGACGCGGCCCCGTTCGGGAAATAGCTGTCGTAGAGCTCCTTCTGCCTGCCGGAGGCCAGCGACGGATGGTTGACCCTCTCGACCAGCGGATGGGATCTCAGGTAATCGACGACCCTGAGAGCGTTCTGAACGTGCCGCTCAACGCGCAGGGACAGGGTCTCGAGCCCCTGAAGGAGCAGGAACGAGTTGAACGGGGATATCGCCGCCCCCTGGTCTCTCATGAGCGTGGTGCGCAGTTTTACGATATAGGCAAGACTGCCGGCTGCCTGCGTGAAAACGACTCCGTGATAGGAGGGATTGGGGCCCGACAGCCCGGGGAACTTCCCGCTCCCGGCCCAGTCGAACCTGCCGCCGTCGATCACCACGCCGCCCATCACCGTGCCGTGCCCGCCTATGAACTTGGTCGCGGAATGCACGACGACGTCCGCGCCGTGTTCGATCGGGCGAAGCAGGAACGGTGTCGCGAACGTATTGTCCACGATGAGGGGGATGCCGGCGCGGTGGGCCGCCGCCGATATCGCCTCTATGTCGATCACGTCGGAGTTCGGATTGCCGAGGGTCTCCGCGTAAAACAGCTTCGTGTTCGGCCGGAGGGCCTTCGCGAAGTTTTCCGGATCGGACGGATCGACGAACGTTACGGAAAGCCCCTGCTCCCTCAGCGTGTTGGCAAAGAGGTTGTAGGTCCCTCCGTAAAGGTTGGCGGACGATACGATATGATCGCCCGCGGTGGCTATGTTCTGCACCGCGTACGTTATCGCGGCCGAGCCCGAGGCCGTGGCCAGCGCCGCGGCTCCGCCCTCAAGAGCGGCGATCCTCTTTTCGAAAACGTCGCTCGTGGGATTCATGAGGCGCGTGTAGATGTTGCCTCCCTCGGTCAGTCCGAATCTGCCGGCCGCCTGGGCGGAGTCCCGGAAGACGTAGGACGTGGTGGCGTAGATGGGGACCGCCCTTGCGTCGGTCGCCGGATCGGGACTCTCCTGCCCCGCGTGGATCTGCAGCGTTTCGAATCTTAAGTCTGCCATGGTTCCGACTCTCCTGTGTCCGTTTTCCGGCGGGAGGAAGCGCACTCTCCGCGCCCGCCGCTTTTACCTACCTGCCCGGTAGGTTGGTATGATTATACCACGTCCGGCACGGGTTGTCAAGGGGTTTTCCGTTTTTTTTTTGAAAAGACAGTTTTTCAGCCTGCAACTGCCGGGAATTCCGCCTCACGGTAAACTCACATTAAATCATTGTTTTTCGTAATTATGATTCCTTCATTTGCGCGTGCGGCGCGCAACAAAAAACGCCGCCCCGAAGGGCGGCAGCTTCATTTCTTCATTGCCGCCGCAGGCGGCACTTCATTTGCGCGCGCAGCGCGCAACTTCATCAGCGGGCTCCGCCCGCTTCTTCATTGCCGGCCCGCAGGCGGCACTTCATTTGCGCGAAGCGCAACTTCATCAGCGGGCTCCGCCCGCTTCTTCATTGCCGGTGCAGCCGGCACCTCATTGCCGCCGCAGGCGGCACTTCATTTGCGCGCGCAGCGCGCAACTTCATTTCTTCATTGCCGCGCAGCGGCACTTCATTTGCGCGCTACGCGCGCAACTTCCTTCCCGCCGCGTCAAAGATCAGCCCCAGCAGGGCCGCCGCGGCCGTGGCCGCGGCCAGGATGACGTACCAGCTCGTAAGTACCGGCGCGCCGCCCACCAGAGGCACGAAGATGTTCATGGCCTCGGGAAAGCCCAGGGCGTCCAGCTCAAACACCCCCAGCGTCATCATCGCGCAGAAGCCGGCCGGCATTATCCAGCTTTTCCTGAACGCCGGCCTGAAAAAGCCCGAGCTCAGCAGAAGCAGGGCCAGCCATATCATCAGCGTGTGGTGGAGCAGGCCGCTGAAGCTCCTTACGTCCCAGAAGGTCTGTTTGTACAGGAAATCCGGGTAGAAGAGGGTCGCCGTTCCGCCCAGCAGTCCCGTCAGCACTATGAAGTGATAGACCGGATTGTCCTTCGGGCGGATCAGCGCCGCAACGGAGAAAAACAGGCTGGCAAAGCCGCAGAAAGTATAAGGCAGCAGATTGAGCCAGCTGTAGAGCTCCGGGGCCTCCGCGATCTGCCCGGCCGTGACGCTGACCCTGTTCACGGCTATGCAGCAAAACAGTACGGCCGCGCTGATCCTGACGGCGGCCTTCGTCTTCCTCTCCGTGCCGGCAAATCTCCTGACAAGGACTAGACCGGCGGCGATGAGAGCGGCCGAGACCGCTAAGTAGATTATGTGTTCGGTACAGTAGACTCCGGGATACATCCTTTTTTCCTCCTGCCTGCCGGACGGTTTTTTATTCCGCGGTCTCCGCTCTGACCGCGGGCTCGCCGTCCTTCATGAAGACCGTGAAGACGGTGCCCGGGGCGGCGTTTTCCGCGACTATCTCCCTTGCCACGGGGGTCTCTATGCGCGACTGTATGAAGCGCTTCAGCGGCCTGGCCCCGAACAGCGGGTCGTAGGCTGTGTCGACTACGTAGTCCCTCACCTCGTCGGAGACGTTAAGCTTCATGGACTTTTCGCTCATGCGCTCCTCCAGCTTCTTCAGCTGAAGGCCGGCTATCTTCCGAACGTCGTCGCGCGTAAGCGGCTTGTAGAAGACTATCTCGTCCAGGCGGTTCAGGAATTCGGGCCTGAAGCTGCGTCTGAGCAGAGCCCCGACTTTCTCCTTGGCCTCCGGGGAGATCTCGCCGTCCTGACCGATCCCCTCCAGTATGACGTCGGCGCCGAGGTTCGACGTCAGTATCAGCACCGTGTTCTTGAAGTCCACGGTCCTTCCCTGGCTGTCCGTTATCCGGCCGTCGTCCAGCACCTGAAGCAGGATGTTGAACACGTCGGGGTGGGCCTTCTCGATCTCGTCGAAGAGCACGACGGAGTACGGGCTGCGCCGCACGGCCTCCGTCAGCTGGCCGCCCTCGTCGTACCCGACGTATCCGGGAGGCGCGCCTATGAGCCTTGATACCGAGAATTTCTCCATGTATTCGCTCATGTCGATGCGGACCATGTTGCGCTCGTTGTCGAACAGCGCCTCGGACAGCGCCTTGGCCAGTTCGGTCTTCCCGACTCCCGTGGGACCCAGGAACAGGAACGAGCCTATCGGCCTGTTCGGGTCGGCGATGCCCGCCCTGCTGCGCAGGATCGCGTCGCTGACCTTCCGTACGGCCTCGTCCTGGCCTATGACGCGCCTGTGGAGTATTCCGTCCAGCCCCAACAGCTTCTTTCTTTCGCTCTCCATGAGCCTGGCGACCGGTATGCCCGTCCACCTGGCGACGATGCGGGCTATCTCCTCCTCGCTGACCGTGTCCCGCAACAGAGTGCTCCCGTCGTTCTTCGGCGAGTTCTGGAGCTTCTCAAGCTCCTCCATCTGACTTCTGAGCGAGGGCAGCCTGCCGTACTTGAGTTCCGCCGCGAGGGAGAGGTTGCTCTCCTCCTGGGCGCGCTCGATCTCGGCGTTCGTGTGCTCGATCTCCTCCTTGAGCTTCTGGATCCGGCCTATGGAGTTCTTTTCGTTCTCCCATCTGGCCTTGAGTCCGGCCAGCTTTTCACGCTTTTCCCCGAGTTCCTTCCTGATGTCCCCGAGTCTGCCTGCCGAGGCCTCGTCCTCTTCCTTGGAGAGGGCCGCCTCCTCGATCTCCAGCTGCATTATCCTCCTGGATATCTCGTCGAGCTCGGTCGGCATGGAGTTCATCTCGGTCTTGATCAGCGCGCAGGCCTCGTCGACGAGGTCGATGGCCTTGTCGGGCAGGAACCTGTCGGTTATGTAGCGGTTGGACAGGACCGCCGCGGCTATAAGCGCGCTGTCGTGGATCCTGACGCCGTGAAAGACCTCGTAGCGCTCCTTGAGTCCGCGCAGGATGCTGACCGTGTCCTCGACGCTCGGCTCGGCGACCAGCACCGGCTGGAAACGTCTTTCGAGCGCTGCGTCCTTCTCGATGTACTTTCTGTACTCGTCGAGCGTGGTCGCGCCTATGCAGTGCAGTTCTCCCCTGGCAAGCATGGGCTTCAGCAGGTTTCCTGCGTCCATGGCGCCGTCGGTCTTCCCCGCCCCGACGACGGTGTGCAGCTCGTCGATGAAGATGATTATGCGGCCGTCGGACTTGCGGATCTCCTCAAGCACCGCCTTCAGCCTCTCCTCGAATTCGCCGCGGTACTTGGCGCCGGCCACGAGCGAGCCCATGTTGAGCGAGAACAGCGTGCGCCCCTTCAGATTCTCGGGGACGTCGCCGCGGACGATACGCTGGGCCAGCCCCTCGGCGATGGCCGTCTTTCCGACGCCCGGCTCGCCGATCAGGCACGGATTGTTCTTGGTCTTGCGCGACAGTATGCGGATGACGTTTCTTATCTCATCGTCCCGCCCGATAACGGGATCGAGCTTCTGCTCGCGGGCCATGGCCGTCAGGTCCTGCCCGTATTTAACTAGCACGTCGTAGGTGTCCTCCGGGTTGTCGCTGGTCACGCGTCCGTTCCCGCGGACCTCTTTCATGGCGCCCAGGAAGGCCTCCCTGGTGACGCCGGAGCCCGTCAGCAGCTTCTTCAGCGCGCGGTCGGCCGTCTCGAAGAAGGCAAGGAAAAGATGCTCCACCGAGACGTATTCGTCCTTCATCTTGGCCGCGGTGTTCTCGGCCTCCGTCAGCGTGTCGCGCAGGTCCGCGGACAGGTAGAGGTTTTCGGCAGTGACGGAGCCCCCGACCCTGGGAAGAGACGCGGCCTGCTGCTCCGCGGCCGACCTGAGCGCGTCCGGATCCGCCCCGCATTTTTCCAGCAGCTGGGGTATGAGACCGTTCCTGTCGTCAAGCAGCGCGCAGAGCAGATGGACCTGCTTCAGCTCCTGGTTGCCGTTCTCAGCGGCCAGATCCTGCGCGGCCCTCAGCGCCTGAAGACTGTTCTGAGTGTATTTGTTAAGATTCATGTTTTCACCTCCAGTCGGGACCGCCTGAACGGTCCCCGCCCGCACGGCGAGGCCG
>JAEEJM010000047.1 GCA_016281895.1 Clostridiales bacterium | reverse complement strand
CTGATGCTTATTCAATATTGCGCTGATCGAGTTAACAGCTGCGTCAAGTTCTGCGGTAGATTGTTTGAACTCCAGCGTCTCTGTTTCAATTCCGAATTTCATAGATTACCCCTCGATCTCCTTAATTATTGCATCTATCTCCGCCCGGAGGGTCGCCTCTCGTGCTACAATTTCTTCGATCTCGGCGTTGAGCTTCTTGATATCGATCTTTTCGCGTGTGTCCTCGGCTTCAACGTAGGTGGAAACCGAAAGGTTATAATCGTTGCCCTGTATCTCGTCGAACGACGCAAGGTGCGAAAAGTGCTTTTCTTCGGTATGCCCGGCAAAGACGGAAACGATCTTTTCGATATTCGCCGGCGTCAGTTTATTGTTGTTCGTGACCTTGATGCACTCGTTCGTCGCGTCGATAAACAGCGTATTGCTGTCGGCTTTATTCTTCTTTAGCACCATAATGCAGGTGGCGATGGACGTACCGAAAAAGAGATTGCTCGGAAGCTGTATCACGCAATCCACGAAGTTGTTGTCTATAAGATATTTCCTGATCTTTTGCTCTGCGCCGCCGCGGTACATGATGCCGGGGAAGCAGACGATCGCCGCCGTTCCGTTCGGAGCAAGCCAGGAAAGTGAGTGCATGATGAACGCCAGGTCCGCCTTCGACTTCGGTGCGAGCACTCCGGCGGGAGCAAAACGCGGATCGTTGATCAGCAGCGGATTCTCGTCGCCCGCCCATTTGATCGAATACGGCGGATTTGATACGATCAGTTCAAACGGTTCGTCGTCCCAGTGTTGCGGACTGATGAGCGTATCCTCGCAGGCGATGTCGAATTTGTCAAAACCGACGTCGTGGAGGAACATATTGATACGGCAGAGGTTGTACGTGGTGATGTTGATCTCCTGACCGTAGAAACCATTGCGGATGGCTTCTCGTCCAAGTACCTTTTCGGCTTTCAGAAGCAGCGAGCCGGAGCCGCACGCCGGGTCGTACACCTTATTGATCTCCTTTTTGCCGACCATGCCGAGACGCGTGAGCAGTTCCGACACGTCCGCGGGCGTGAAGAACTCGCCGCCCGATTTTCCGGCGTTGGAGGCGTACATTGTCATAAGATACTCGTACGCGTCCCCGAAAGCGTCGATGTCGTGGTGCTTCACGTCGCCGAGATTCATGGCCGCAATACCGTCAAGCAGTTTGACGAGCTTTTCGTTGCGCTTGGCTACGGTCGCGCCGAGCTTGTTGGAGTTGACGTCAAAATCGTCGAAGAGGCCGGCGAAGCTGTTTTCCGACTCGCTGCCGCGTGCGGATTCCTCTATGTGATTGAATACTCGCTCGAGCGTTTCATTGAGATTCTCATCCTTAGGCGCTCTCTTGCGGACGTTTACAAACAGCTCGGAGGGGAGGATAAAGAAACCTTTCTCCTGTACCAGATCCGCGCGTGCCGATTCGGCTTCCTCATCGGACATCTCTGCATAATCAAAGCCCGAGCCGCCGGCGGCAGCTTCGCCCTCATTAATATAGTTGCAGAGGTTCTCGGATATATATCTGTAAAACATGGTGCCGAGGACGTAGTTCTTGAAATCCCATCCGTCGACGGCTCCGCGCAGTTCATCGGCGATCGCCCATATCGCGCGGTGCAGTTCCTCGCGCTCCTGTTCTTTCTTCATATCAGTCATGATTATGACCATTCCTTTCTGCTGCGCAGAAGGCACAAAAGGCAACGAAAGAGCTTAGTGCCGTAACACAGCAGCAAATTTTTGTGTTAGACTGTACTTGAGAAACAGGTACACTACAGAGTACGTGGAGGTGAGTGGGCACAGCAAAAGCTGAACCGCATGATTATGTGTACCGACTGCTCTTTCAAGCACAAATTTGTGGGACGTAGTATCCCGTAGACTTATCTTTGGAGAGACTAACTACTCGTTTTTCAGTGAGCGGTCAGTCAATGCCTGTTTCCTCAAATATATATGAGAGGATGGTATTATGCTTAAAATCGTTTACCCTATCTGTTGCGGCATCGATGTCCACAAGGATTTTGTGTACGCATGCATAGCAACGACCGAAAACGGAGTTACAACCTACAAGAGCCATCGTTTTTCGACCTTTACAAAAGGGCTCCGGGAACTGTTATCATGGCTTTTGTCACACGATTGCAAAGATGTTTGTATGGAATCCACGGGAAAGTACTGGATCCCTGTCTACAATATCCTAGAAACAGAATGCAAAATTGTTTTGGCACACCCCAAATATGTCAAGGCAATTCGCGGAAAGAAAACAGACAAAAAGGATGCAAAATGGATTGCGGATATCTTCAAGCACGATCTCGTTTCCGGCAGTTTTATTCCGCCTGCGGATATCAGACAGCTTCGGGATTTGGTAAGATACCGTAAAAAGCTTACCGGCTTTAGCACGGGCGAAAAGAACCGTGCTCAAAATTGTCTGACTGTTTCCAATCTGAAACTTGACAGCGTGTTCTCAGACGTTTTCGGAAAGGCCTCTTCAAATATCATTGGTCACATTCTCGCAAATCCGTCGGAAAAACTTACCGATGTGTCCGCTTTCAGAACAAAAGGTATGAAAGCAACCAATGAGGAAATCATTGAAGCCGTTGATGGAAACATCTGTCCGGAACAAGCTGAAAAGCTGCGAATCATCAGAGACCATATGAGCGGCTTAGACTTATGCAAGGCGAACCTTGAATCACTGATTCTTTCTATTGCAGAAAAGTATATACCTCAAATCGATCTTGTTTGTTCCGTCCCGGGGATTGATACATTTTCTGCAATTTCCGTAATTGCTGAAATCGGTGTGGATATGTCAGTTTTCACGACATCCAAGCATCTTTGCTCTTGGGCAGGACTTACTCCTCAAAATGATCAAAGTGCCGGAAAAAAGAAGACAACTCGTATCAGTCGGGCAGGGGTTTACATAAAACCATTGCTTGTTCAGTGTGCACTTGCTGCAATCAAAGCTAAAACAAAGCATCCTGAAGTCTTCAATCGTTACAACGCATTGAAAAAACGCAGGGGCCACAAAAAAGCTATCATTGCCATTGCAAGAATGTTGCTCACTGCCATCTACAACATACTCAAGAAGAACGAACCCTACAAACCCGAGCTTTATGCTCACTCTTACGACACTCTGCCGGAACATAGAGCAGTTTCCACAGAGGAGGCTATCTTCATTTTGCAACGGCAAGGCTTTATCGTAACGCCCCGCGTCACTTAAAGTGTATCATAGATTTGTGAACTTTTAAAGTCACTTTCACCAGTGGCTTGTTTTCTTGCGCTCTTTTTTATGCTCTCGCTTGATTTCTTTCTTTCAGACTTATCTCCTTGTTCAAGAGGGCTTTGAATAGTGTTCAGTATCGCTTCAGATCCAATAACCTCTGATCAGATAGTTCAATAAACAGCAAATACCGAACAGTACTAACCATAACGTCAATGGAATCGATATCTTAATGAGGATCCTTAGAGGCTTGCTTTTTATGCGGTTGATGCCTGACAATAGATCATCTATTTTTGACTCAAAAGGAGAAAAAATAATAGTTATAATCAATTCCAAAAAGGATTCCATTCGAATAATCCTCCTCGATCGGTCAGCAATTCGGATCAAGTGTTTTCCGCTCTGGGACGTCATCCCGCGAAACTCTATTCTGTCCGAATCGTTTCGGGTTTCATCCCCTCTGCCCGTTGATCTCCTTGAGATCCTCTATAGCTAGCGAGGGGTCCATGGTATGGAACATCATATAATTGCGCCTCATCGTCTCGACAGGGGCCTGCCGGATGATCTTTGTGCTGTCCTCGCCCGTGTAGAAATGCCAGTAGCGGTAGATATAACCGGTCCAGTAAAGGATATCCTTTGAAAAGACATCCCCGGTCACCGGGAGGGCCTCCCCTGCAGAGGCCTTCACCTCCTCCAGGAGGTATTCTTCTCCCATCCACTGAGCCCGGTTATAAGTGGAATCCAGATCCTTTGCGACTTCCGACGTCATGAAGGCGCGGATGAACGGGGAACTGGGGATCGCCTTCTCGCCGGAAAGCTCGAACAATCTCCCCTGGATGTCGCATAGTTTAAGCTTCAGCTCGTCCATTACGGTGCTCCGTTCCCGGCCCGGTCGAGCAGCTCGTCAAAGAACAAACCCTCGCGCCGGTAATTCCTGCAGATATCGTTTGCCATCGAGACTCCCTTTGCGCGGTTTTCTTCCGCGACGTCTTTGATAAACAGCCGCTCGAGCCAGGAGATCTCGATCTCCTTTTCGATCGTCACCGCTTCGCAGCCCTTCTCCGAAACGGCCACGTACTGTTTGCCGAGCTGAAGAGCGGCCAGGCTGTTGACGAGGGCGGTATCGGTGATGTTGCCGATGAAGAAGTTGTCGATCACATAAAACATCCTGTCGTTGGCAATGCAGCCGATGACAAGGTCTTTGTTCAGTGTCATAGCCCTGTTTTTTTCGTATAAAGGCGTGCCGGCGATCTTCTCCATCTTGCCGCGATGAAAGGCGACAAGCATTGCCCAGTCGATATTCGCGGGGACCTCGACTGCTCGGAGGCCGGTCAGATCCACGGACGTCAGGTACAGCTTTGACTTCTCATAATCGCAGATCAGGGTGAGCGCCTGACTTGCCTCGGTCCCCATATAGAAGCCTTGGCCGAAGTCGCATTGCGGACGGCTGATCGGCTCGATCTTGCCGTCTATGCCCGATTTGGAGCCGTGAAAAAGAAGGACTCGCCCGTCGGTGACCGCTGTAATGTCGGCGATGTCGCGGATCCTCTCGAGCGTCATATCGTACACCGGCACGTTGTCCGCCTTGCATATCTCATATATCTTTGACTGAGCCAGTTTGTTCGGGAGAGCACGGCCGTTTTCCCACCGGTTGACGGTGATATACGCTACGTTTATGTGATCCGCGAATTCCGTCTGACTCATGTTCAGATATGATCTGATCTGTCTGATTAATGCCTGCATTAATGCACCTCAAAATATATCATTGGCTGCATGTTTTATTATATCAAATGATACAGAAAAAGTCAAGGCATATTACTTCTTGATTTAGGAACGATTGTTTGGTAAAATAAAAAAAACAGTTAATGGCGCGGAGGTAAAAATGCCCTCATCAAAAGATTATCTTGCCTTCATCCTTGACCAGCTGTCGGATCTCGACGGTATCAGCTTCCGGGCAATGATGGGAGAATACATACTGTACTATCGCGGGACGGTCTTTGGCGGGATCTATGACGACAGGTTCCTTGTTAAGCCGGTCCCGGCTGCCGGGAAGCTCATGCCCGATGCACAATTGGAGATCCCTTATGATGGAGCCAAAGAGATGCTACTGGTTGACGACGTCGATGACCGGGAGTTCCTGAAGAAGCTGATCGTGAGCATGTGGGAGGAACTGCCTCGGAAGAAGTAACAAACTGATTGATAAAGTCAGAGAACTATATCAGTTAAACAGAATCCGCGGGGCAGACATCGGTCTGCCCCGCGGCATCTTTATCATGATTCGGGGGATTATCCTCACCCCTCCGCTTTCGCGGAGAGCGCGCGGTCGATGGCCGCGGCGGCGGTCTTGCCGGCGCCCATGGCGGAGATGACCGTGGCGGAGCCGGTCACGGCGTCGCCGCCCGCGTACACGGCGGGGCGGGTGGTGAGACCGTCCTCGTCGACGATGATCCCTCCGCGTCGGTTGACCTCGAGGCCCTGCGTGGTGGACTTGATGAGGGGGTTGGGGCTCGTGCCGATGGCCATTATGACCGTGTCGACGGCGAGTTCGAACTCGCTCCCCTCGACGGGCACGGGCCGTCTGCGGCCGCTCTGGTCGGGCTCGCCGAGCTCCATGCGCACGCAGCGCAGGGCGGTGACGAAGCCGTTCTTCGGGTCGCGCGGGTCGTCGGGGTTGCGGTAGCCGAGGATCTCGACCGGGTTGCACAGCAGGCGGAAATCGATGCCTTCCTCCTCGGCGTGCTCGACCTCCTCGCGGCGCGCGGGGAGCTCCTCCATGGAGCGGCGGTATACGATGTATACCTTCTCCGCGCCGAGGCGCAGCGCCGTCCTCGCGGCGTCCATGGCGACGTTTCCGCCGCCGACGACCGCGACCCTGCCGCCCTTCATTATGGGCGTCACGGGATCGTCCAGGTACGCCTTCATCAGGTTGGAGCGGGTGAGGAACTCGTTGGCGGAGTAGACGCCGTTGAGGCCCTCGCCGGGGATGTTCATGAAGTTCGGCAGGCCGGCGCCCGAGCCGATGAACACGGCCTCGTAGCCGAGCTCGAAGAGCTCGTCGACGGTGAGCGTCTTGCCGATGATGACGTTCGTGCGGATCTCGACGCCAAGCTGCCTGAGGGTCTCCGTCTCGCGGGCGACTATCGCCTTGGGAAGGCGGAATTCAGGGATGCCGTAGACCAGCACGCCGCCGGGCGTGTGCAGGGCCTCGAAGACCGTGACCGCGTAGCCCTTGCGGGCCAGGTCGCCGGCGCAGGTGAGGCCCGAAGGGCCGGAGCCGACGACGGCCACCTTATGGCCGTTCGGTTCGGGCCGCCCGGCGGGGGCGGTCGATCCCTCGTTGTGGCGGTCGGCGACGAACCTCTCCAGGCGTCCGATGCCGACCGGCTCGCCCTTGATGCCGCGGACGCACTTCATCTCGCACTGCGATTCCTGCGGGCAGACTCTGCCGCACACGGCGGGCAGGGAAGAGGATTCGGATATGATGCGGTAGGCGCCTTCGCAGTCGCCCTCGCGTATGCGGGCAATGAAGGCCGGGATCTGAATGTTGACCGGGCACCCTGAGACGCACGGCATGTTCTTGCAGTTGAGGCATCTGGCGGCCTCGTCGAGCGCGGCCTCGTAGGTGTAGCCGGTGGCGACCTCGTCGAAGTTGTGCGCGCGCACGGCGGGGTCCTGGGTCGGCATGGGGTTCTTGTCGGGCCGCATGTTAGGTCTTGCCATGTCAGTCAGCCTCCTTGAAAAGATTGCATGCCCGCTCGCGCGCCCGGCGCTCCTGCTCCGCGTACATGCGGCCGCGCGTCATGGCCTCGTCGAAGTCGATCTCGTAGCCGTTGAAGTCCGGGCCGTCGACGCAGGCAAACGCCGTCTCGCGGCGCCCGTCGCGCAAAAGCGTGATGCGGCAGCCGCCGCACATGCCCGTACCGTCTATCATTATGGGGTTCATGGAAACCGTCACCGGCACGCCGTACGGGCGCGCGGCGGCGACGACGAACTTCATCATTATGAGCGGCCCTATGGTGATGATCGTGTCGAAGCGCTCGCCGGCCTCCAGCAGCTCCTTGAGCGGCACCGTGACGTTGCCCTTGCGGCCGTACGAGCCGTCGTCCGTCATGACGGTTAGCCTGTCCGAGCAGGCTTTGAACTCGTCCTCGAGAATGAGCAGATCCCGGCTCCTGAAGCCGATGATGGACGTCACCTCGGCGCCCAGGCGGTGGAACTCCTCGGCCACCGGCATGGCGATGGCGCAGCCGACGCCTCCGCCCACTATGCACACCTTAGATATCCCCTCGGTGTGCGTCGGCACGCCGAGCGGCCCGGCAAAGTCCTCGATGAACTCGCCCTCGCGCTTGGTGTTGAGCAGGCCCGTCGTCGCCCCGACGATCTGGAATATGATCTTCACCGTGCCGCGCGCGGGGTCCGTGCCCGCCACGGTGAGCGGGATGCGCTCGCCGTCGCCGTCGACGCGCAGTATTATGAACTGCCCCGGCTTTGCCTTAGCGGCCACCAGCGGGGCCTCGATCTCCATCTGGGTCACGGTTGGGTTGAGTACTTTTTTGCTTGCGATCCTGTACATTGCTTTCCTTCTCCCGGTTTAGGTTTCACTTCCCAAATATTGTATCATATTTTTGCCGTTATTTCAATTTACCGGCATCATTTCGATCCCGGTTCGTGAAACTCTTCTCAGTCAGGACTTTCAATCAGGGCCCTCGGTTAGTACTTTCAGTCAGGACACCTTCTCGCTGCTGTAGCAGACCGTCCTTCCGTACGAGCCGGAGTTCGTGAACGTGTACTGCGTGCCGCCGATGGTCACCGTGTGGCTGCCCTGGGAGTGCAGCGAGAGCGAGTACGTCTTCACTCCGCTCCCCGCGCTCACCCTGCCGTAGCCCAGGACGATGAGCGTCCCGCCGCTCACCGACACGGACCCGTCGGCGTCGACGGCCGCGGCCATCTCGCTGTTCGGCCCCCTCGTGATCACGACGCCTCCGGTCTGCTTATAGCTGCCGTTGCTGTCGATGCCGTCGGTATCTCCGCTGGCCGGCACCGTGACGTCCAGATACCCGCCGGTGATGTTCACGGAGGCCGTTTTTGCGCCCCTGACGGCGTTGACGCCGTCGTCGTTGGCCGATACGTAGGAGCTTCCGCCGGAGATGTTGATGACGTTCGCCTCGAGCCCTTCGTAGGCGCTGTCGATGCGCACCGTCCCGCCGCTGATGTTGAGCTCGCCGTCGGCGTGTATCCCGTCGGCGCCGCTGACGGTCTTCTGGCCTCCCCATCCTCCGGGCCCGCGGCGGCCGCCGGGAGTGCTGTTCTGCGGCGCGTAGACGGTCATGTTGACGCTCCCGCCGGAGATACTTATCGTCCCGATACCCTTTGTCCCGTCGGCGAACGAGGTCCCGTAGTCCGCGTGCAGCCCGTCGTCGTACGTCTGGAGCGTCACGCTCCCTCCGCTGATCCTCAGCTCGTTCTGCACCTTGACGCCCTTGTAAGACGTCGTCGAGGCGTCTGACGCCGTATAGCCGCTGTACGAGCCCGTATAGACCGCGACGGCCGGCGCGCCGGACTCCTCTCCAACCGACAGCTCGAAGTCGTGCGCCGCCTGGAAGCCGTCGCCCGCGGCGTAGACCGTAACGCTCCCGCCGGTGATCCGGATATCTCCCCGGGTCACACCGTTCTTGTTTTTGTCTGTATTCTCGGTCTTGACCCCGTCCCCGTGCGTGGAGATCAGCGCCAGTATCCCGCTCCTGACCGTCACCGAATCGTTGCCCTTCAGCGCGTTGTTATAAGCCGTCACCTTCAGCGACAGCTTCTGCACCGTAAGGTCCTTGGTCGTATGTATCCCGTTGTTGTACCCCGCGCTTACGACCAGCGTCCCCGAGCCCTTGATCTTGAGGTCGCACTTCGCGTAGATCGCGCCCTCGCCCTGCTCGGCGCTGTCGGTCTTCTTTACGGAACGCGTGTCGTTGATCACATTCTCGGTATCCTTGAGCGCCGAGATGTCAAGGCTCCCCGCGCTCACCGCCTTGAGCGGCGAGTCCGTCCCGCAGCTCACCGTCGCGCCCGCGAGCTCGATGACGACTTCGTCGTCCTCTCCGGCGTCGACGACGATCTGCCCCTCCTCCAGCAGTCCGCTGAGCACGTACGTGCCCGCCTTCGTCAGCGTGTACACGCTGCCGTCGAGGCGGAACGCTCCGTCCGCCGTCTCGACGGAGAACTCTCCCGTGGCCTCCCTGGCGGTGATCTCGAGGTCGGTCACCGCCGCCTCCCCGGACTCCTGGCCGCTCCGCGTCCCGTCCGTGGTACCGTTCGAGGTACCGTCCGAGGTCCCGCTCTGCGCGATCTCGAGCACCTGCCGGACGATCCCGCACGACGACAGCCCCGCGACCACAATGGCCGCCAATATGATAGCCGCGATCCTTTTCATAACGTTTCTCCTTATTAATGATGAACTCTCTTCGATTCTTCCGGCCTTTTTGAGCCTTATAGTCTGTTTCGATCTTTCAGATCTTGATCGATTCTTCCGGCCTTCTTTGACCCTT
>JAEEJM010000046.1 GCA_016281895.1 Clostridiales bacterium | reverse complement strand
GCAGCCCAACTTCATTCGCGCCCCGCAGGGCGCGCCCTCAGTCCGGATTGAGCGCCGACAGGACTATCATGCCGGCTATGGCCAGGACGATGAACACGTACTGCAGGCGCGACAGCTTCTCCTTCAGGAAGATCCTCGACAGCAGGACGGAGATGACGACCGAGCACGAGAAGATCGGCGCGGCGACGGCGGGATTGTCGCTCATGGCGTAGACGTAGGTGAACTGGCCGGCGGTCTCGAAGACGGCGGCGGCGATCTTGTCGCCCTGGCGGGGCAGCTCGAACCTCACTCCCCTGGCCTTCATGAATATGAAGAGCACGGCGGCCACGAGCAGGAAGGTGAGCTCGTACGAGGTGTTGGCGACCTCCTCTATGGTGTCCTCGGTGACGTTGGCCAGAGGAGTGGTCTCGGGGTCGTCCAGATAAAAGGCGTCAAGGAAGCTGCCGGCCGCGTCGATGACGGCATAGCAGAACGGCATGGCGAAGGCGACCGCCGCCATCCTCCTGCCGAGCTTCTTCTCGCGGATCCGGTTCGCGCCGTTCTCGAGGAAGCCGAGCCCCAGTATCCCGGCCACTATGGCGGCTATGGCCAGATAGGACCAGCCGGAGAGCCTCTGGCCGAGGAACAGGACGCACATGAGGCAGCAGAGTGCGCCGGACATGTTCTCGATGGGGTCGGAGACGGACTCCGCGACGAATCGCATGCCGAAATAGGACAGCGCCATGGACAGGATGTAGCAGAGCGACACCGGCAGATACAGGAGCAGGTTGACGGGATCGTAAGAGATGCCCCTGAACAGCAGCGTGAACAGCGCGTGCAGGCCCATGACGGCGCCTACGCACACGGCAATCTTAAGATGGGCGTATCTCTCGTCCTCCCGGGCGCCCCTCTTGTAGAACAGCTCGGCGACGCCCCACATGACGGTGGTAAGTATCGTAAAGAGCGGAAAAGACATGTTTTATCTCCCTGTTGATCTCCCCGCGGCGCGGGCGGCGGCCGGGGACCAAAAAAAGCGGTGCGCCGCACCCACAGGCACGGCACACCGCTTATAATGTCCGACTGATCAGTGAATGATGACCTTTTCGGTGTCCTTGTCGAAGAAGTGCATTCTGGTGAGGTCGAAGGCGACCTTGATGTTGTCGCCGGCCCTGGAGGTGGAGCGGGACGAGACCTTGGCAACGAGGTTGGTCTCGCCGATGATCAGATGCAGATGGATCTCGGCGCCCATGAGCTCGGTGATGTCGACGGCGACTTCGCACTGAGCGTCCTCGGAGATGGCGTTGAGGAACATGGGTTCGTCGTGGATGGCCTCGGGACGGATGCCCGCGATGACCTCCTGGCCGATGTAATCCTTGAGGTCGGGATCGGTCGCCTTTTCGGCGGGGAGCTTGAGGGACTTGTCCTCGAACTCGAAGAAGACCTCTTCTCCCTTCTTCACGAGCTTGCCGGGGATGAAGTTCATCTGAGGCGTGCCGATGAAGCCGGCGACGAAGATGTTGCAGGGGGCGTCGTAGAGGTTCTGCGGGGTGTCGACCTGCTGGATGAGACCGTCCTTCATGACGACGATGCGGGTAGCCATGGTCATAGCCTCGACCTGGTCGTGCGTAACGTAGATGAAGGTGGTCTGCACGCTGTTGTGCAGCTTGGTGAGCTCGGATCTCATGGATGCACGAAGCTTGGCGTCCAGGTTGGAGAGCGGCTCGTCAAGAAGGAAGACCATGGGCTTGCGGACGATGGCGCGGCCCAGGGCGACACGCTGCTTCTGACCGCCGGACAGAGCCTTCGGCTTTCTGTCGAGAAGGTGGGTGATGTCGAGGATGCGGGCGGCTTCCTCAACGCGTCTCTTTATCTCTTCCTTGGGGGTCTTGTTGAGCTTGAGGCCGAAGGCCATGTTCTCGAAAACCGTCATGTGAGGATACAGAGCGTAGTTCTGGAACACCATGGCGATCTTTCTGTCCTTAGGAGCGACGTCGTTGACAAGCTTGTCGCCGATGAAGAGCTCGCCTTCGGTGATCTCCTCGAGGCCCGCGATCATACGCAGGGTGGTGGTCTTTCCGCATCCGGAAGGGCCGACCAGGACCAGGAATTCCTTATCCTTGATGTCGAGGTTGAAATCAGACACGGCGGTGACTCCGCCGGGATACTTCTTATAGATGTGCTTCAGGGATACGCTTGCCATAAAACAAAGTCCTCCGTTTTCCGAGCGGGCCTGACACTGGAGGCCCCTCTTTGATTAACAGTAATATTGTACCAAATTTCGGCTGAAAATGGTAGATGTTTTATTCCCAAAAATTCCGGGGAGAATTTGTTCAACATATCCAAGAAAACTGGGATATGCGCGGTTTTTGCCCCGCCGGCGTGATCGTTTCGGGAAAAACAGGTAAATTAAATTTACAAAACCGGATGCCGGTCCCGTTATTATTCCTCGCGGAACCTCATGGTGAGGGCGATGCGCTTGCGCTGCCTGTCCACCTCGAGCACCTTTACCCTCACCTTGTCTCCGACGGCCAGGACCTCGGACGGGTGCTTTATGAACCGGTCGCAGATCCTGGATATGTGGACGAGGCCGTCCTGGTGGACGCCGATGTCGACAAAGGCTCCGAAGTCCGTGACGTTGCGCACGGTGCCGTCCAGCACCATCCCCTCCTTCAGCGAGGCGATGTCCAGAATGTCGTCTCGAAGGACGGGCGGGTCGAAGCTGTCGCGCACGTCGCGCCCGGGCTTCTCGAGCTCGTTCACTATGTCGTCGAGGGTGGGCTCGCCCACGCCGAGCTCGCGGCAAAGCTCGCTCTTCCCGGCCGCGGCGACCTTGCCTCCGAGCTGCCGCAGACCTCCTCCGCGGATCTCGGACTCGTCGTATCCGAACCTGCGCAGCAGGCCCCGGGCGGCGGGATAGGACTCCGGATGGACTCCGGTGCAGTCGAGCGCCTCTTCGGAGCCGGATACGCGAAGGAAGCCCGCGCACTGCTCGAAGGTCCGGGCCCCGAGCTTCGGGACCTTGAGAAGATCCCTGCGGCTGCGGAACTCGCCGTTCTCCTCGCGGTACCTGACTATGTTCTTGGCCAGAGGCCTGCTGATGCCGGAGACGTAAGACAGCAGGGAGAACGACGCCGTGTTGAGGTCGATGCCCACGGAGTTGACGCAGTCCTCGACGACGCCGGTGAGCGACTCGTCGAGCCTGGCCTGCTTCATGTCGTGCTGGTACTGGCCGACCCCTATGGCCTTGGGATCGATCTTGACGAGCTCGGCCAGGGGATCCTGGAGCCTGCGGGCGATGGACACGGCCGAGCGCTGCGTGACGTCGAAATCCGGGAACTCCTCGGCGCCGAGCTCGGAGGCCGAGTACACCGAGGCGCCGGCCTCGCTGACCATTATGTACTTGCAGGGCAGGCCCTTTTCCTTTATGAGATTGGCGATGAAGATCTCGCTCTCCTTAGAGGCGGTGCCGTTGCCGATGGCCACCACATCGATGCCGTATCTGCGGACCAGGGCGGCGACGGTCTCCCCGCTCTCCCTTATGCGCTCCTGCGGCTTCGTCGGATAGATGACCGCCGTATGAAGCACCTTGCCGGTCCGGTCGACGACGGCGAGCTTGCAGCCGGTGCGGTAGCCGGGGTCGTAGCCGAGCACGGTCTTTCCCCTCAGCGGAGGGATCATGAGCAGGTGGCGCAGGTTCTCGGAGAAGACGCGGATGGAGCTCTC
>JAEEJM010000045.1 GCA_016281895.1 Clostridiales bacterium | reverse complement strand
GTTCTTGACCGAGTTTCCTTCGCACTTGCGTGCTTGTACTTCCTCGTCTGTTGTTCAATTTTCAATGACCTTCCGGCGCTCCGTTTCAGCCCTTTCCCGGGGCCTCTTCTTCGCGACAGCCTGCATATTATACCACTTCCGCCTCTCCTTGTCAAGCGGTTTTTTGCGTTTTTTTGGGGATTTTCAACGAGTTTTTCCGGGCCCCGCATAAAGGGGGACAGGACGCCCCGGAAGAGGGGCAAAAAACGCCCGGCCGCAGGGAGGCGGCCGGGCGCATTAGCAGCGGCGGTCAGTTTTTCAGCGAATACTCGATAAAGACCGGATAGTGGTCGGAGCAGTAGTCGCCGTTGATCTGCTCCGTGCATACGCGGTAGGTGCTGACATAGACCTTGGCCGCGTTGACGAACAGGAAGTCGATGGTTATGCGCGAGTCGCCCCAGGTCGAGTAGGTGTGGCTGCGGGACGCGCTGAGGGCGATCTCCGAGGAGTTGGCAAGGCCGGTGCCGATCACCGTCTTGTAAGCGGTGCTGCCGGACGAAGTGTTGAAGTCGCCGGTCAGCACTATGGGCATGTTCTGCTCCATATAGGGCTTTATGAACGCAGCCAGGACGGTCGCCTGCTTCTCGCGCGGGGCGGAGCCGCTGTGGTCGAGGTGCGTGTTGACGACCAGGATCTGAACTCCGTCCGACAGGCGCTCCAGCAGAGCGTATGTGTATATGCGGTTGAGCGAGGAATTGCTGAACTTGGACGGCTTTTCGGGCGTGGGCGAAAGCCATCTGGTCCCGGACTCGAGCACCTTGAACCTGAACGCGTTGTAGAAGATCGGGTTGTACTCGCCGCTGTCGCCGCCGTTGCGGCCCTCGCCTACGAACTCGTAGCCGAGCCTGCGCATGTTGGTCTCGAGATATCTCATCCAGGACGGCGACGCCTCCTGAAACCCGACGGTGTCGGGCATGTAGTTCTCGACCATCTTCAGGGCTCGCCGCTGGCGCTCTCCGTTTGTGTTCACAAGGACGTTGAACGTCATGGCGCTCAGAGCCGAATCGTCGAACGAGATCCTCTCGGAGACGCCTATCTTTACGTCGAGCTTCTCCTGCCTCGACGCGCTCATAAGCCCCGTGAGATGCATGGCGGCCTGCATGAGC
This sequence comes from Clostridiales bacterium, assembly GCA_016281895.1. Classification (GTDB taxonomy): domain Bacteria; phylum Bacillota; class Clostridia; order Oscillospirales; family CAG-272; genus CAG-390. The sequence goes on along the minus strand of JAEEJM010000045.1, from coordinate 10,315 downwards.
TGCTGGGCGTTCAGACCGATCAGCCGCACGTCCTTTCCGTCGAAGCCGATGATATACTCGTTTCCGACCAGATCGGGGGACTCGTCGGAGTCGCCCATGATGCTCCCGACAAGGATCCTGTTGGAGACGGAGGCGGCGAGCTCTTTGTCGGATATGAGCTCTTTGTCGGAATATATCGGGATCTCCACGCCTGTGACGTCGAGCACCGTGTCGCGGACGGACTCTGCGACGAGCCTCTCTCCGTTCTTGGACGAGACCGCGTATACCAGCGTGAAGCTGCCGATCGGAACGCCTCCGACAGACAGCTGCCGGACGGCGTAGTCGCCGGGCACCGTCACCGCCGACGAGGCTGAAAAGAAGACCTCCGCTCCTTCGGCAAGGGGCCCGACGACGTCGGACATGAACTTCCTTAAGGCAAGCACCGTGCTCTCGTCGCTGCCGCCGGCGATGACCAGCTTCTTGCCAATGATGGCGTAGCCGTAGTCGCGCGGGCGGAGGCCGGCGATGAAGCTTTTGGACTCCTCGCGGTTCGTCTTGCCGAGAAGGATCTCGAACTCGTTGAGGGCAAAGCGGGGATCGCCCTCCTTGAGAAAGTCGTCCTTGATGGTCAGCTTGACGGGCAGGGCGTCCTTGAGGGCGTAATAGAACTCGCCGATGCCGTCGACGACCTCGTCGGATGCGACGTCGGGCCTTATAACGATGTATTTTTCGAGATCAGCCATGAGGATCTCGTTGAGGGAGGGCTCGGTCTGCACCTGGCTGTCGGCGTCGCCCGAGCTGCCGTCCGACGGGCCGCCGACTCCCGTGCAGCCGGCAAGCAGCGCCAGCGCCGCGGCAAGGGCGACGATCAGAGCGCACGCAGCGGCGCATATCTTTCCGGACCTGTTGAATGATGACAATGCTCTATCCTCCGCAATGATTCTTAATAAACTAATTATATATCCATTTATCTCAAATGTCAAGATAAAAGAGCCCTCGCCCGGAGGATCCGGGCGAGGGCGTTGCATACAGCGCGGTTCAGAGGCCGCGTTTGATGTAGGAGGTGTGGAGCACCTCGTGGGCCTTGTGGCTGTTGGGCGTGCCGAAGAACTCCTCGTAGAGCTTCCACACGGCGGCGTTCTTCTGGGACTCGCGGATGTCGCAGTTAATGTCGTCGTTGTAGAGCACCGAGGCGCGCAGGGCGCGCAGATCGACGGTGTTGCGCACGGATGCGGGCTGGTAGGGCTGGCCGCCGCCGTTCACGCAGCCGCCGGGGCAGCACATGATCTCGATGAACTGAACGTCGAGCTTGCCGGACTTGACGTCCTCGAGCAGCTGCTTCGCGTTCTTGGTGCCGGAGGCGACGGCGACTTTGACGTCGAGATCGCCGACCTTGTAGGTGGCGGTGCGGTATCCGTCGTCGCTGCCGTTCTGGCGCCTGATCTCGGGGGTCTCGAGGGGCTTCTCGAGCGGCTTGCCGAGGATGATCTCGGCAGCGTAGCGGAGAGCGGCCTCCATGACACCGCCGGTCGCGCCGAAGATGGCGCCGGCGCCGGATCCGAAGTCGAACGGCTTGTCGAACTCGGTGCCCTTAAGGGCGCGGAAGTCGATGCCGGCCTGCTGGATCATCCTGCCGACCTCGCGGGTGGTCACGGCGACGTCCACGTCCGGATAGCCGGAGGCGGACTGATCGGGCCTGCCGACCTCGAACTTCTTGGCCGTGCAGGGGATGGCGGACACGAAGAAGATATCCTTCGGGTCGATGCCCTCTTTCTGGGCAAAGTAGGTCTTCATCAGGGCGCCGAACATCTGCTGCGGGGACTTGCAGGTGGAGAGGTTCTCGGTGAACTCGGGGAAGTAATGCTCGCAGTACTTGATCCATCCGGGCGAGCAGGAGGTCATCATGGGCAGCGTGCCGCCGTTCTGGATGCGGGAGATAAGCTCGTTGGCCTCTTCGATGATGGTCAGGTCGGCGGTGAGGTTCATATCGAACACGCCGTCGAAGCCGAGCATTTTGAGGGCCTCGACCATCTGGGGCTCGCAGTCGGTGCCGGGGGCGTAGCCGAAGCATTCGCCGATCTGGGCGCGGACGGAGGGAGCGGTGCAGATGTAGACCTTCTTGGTCGGATCCGTGATGGCGGCCCTTACCTTGTCGGTATCGTCCCTCTCATAGAGGGCGCCGACGGGGCAGGCCACGATGCACTGGCCGCAGTTGACGCAGGCCACGTCGCCGAGATCCTTCTCGAACTGGCAGCCGATGTGGGTGTCGAAGCCGCGGTCGTTGGCGCCGATGACGCCGATACCCTGCATGGTCTTGCAGGCGGCAACGCAGCGGCGGCAGAGGATGCACTTGTTGTTGTCGCGGATGATGGCGGGAGAGCTCGCGTCGATGGCGAACTTGGGCTGGTCGCCCTTGAAGTAGTCCTCGTCGACCTTGTACTCGTTGCACAGGCGCTGCAGCTCGCAGGTGGTGGAGCGGACGCAGGTCAGGCACTTCTTCTCGTGGTTGGAAAGGACCAGCTGGAGGTTGGTCTTTCTGGCCGCGTTGATCTTGGGGGTGTTGGTGAGAATCTGCATGCCCTCGGATACGGGGTACACGCAGGCGGTGACCATTTTGAAGGGCTTTCCGCCTTCGGAGACTTCAACGAGGCAGAGACGGCAGGCGCCGATCTCGTTGATGTCCTTGAGGTAGCAGAGGGTGGGGATGTCGATATTCGCGACACGGGCCGCTTCGAGAACGGTCATTCCCTGCTTTACGGCATAGTCTTTGCCGTTGATTTTGACATTGACGTCCATCGCTGTTCTCCCTTCTTATTCCTTGACTATGGCGCCGAACTTGCAGGTCGCCATGCAGACGCCGCACTTGATGCACTTCGACGTGTCGATCTTATGAGGATTCTTCACGGTGCCGCTGATGGCTCCGACGGGGCACTTCCTGGCGCAGGCCGTGCAGCCCTTGCACTTGTCCTCGAGGATGCGGTAGCGGAGCAGGTTCTTGCAGACGCCGGCGGGGCACTTCTTGTCGACCACGTGGGCGACGTACTCGTCCCTGAAGCGGACAAGGGTGGAGATGACGGGGTTCGGAGCGGTCTGGCCGAGTCCGCACAGAGAGGCGGACTTGACGTAGGTGGCCAGCTCCTCGAGCTTGTCGAGGTCCTCGAGGGTGCCGTTGCCGGCTATGATCCTGTCCAGGATCTCAAGGAGCCTGTGGGTCCCTATGCGGCAGGGGGCGCACTTTCCGCAGGATTCGTCGACCGTGAAGTCGAGGAAGAAGCGGGCCATATCGACCATGCAGGTGTCCTCGTCCATGACGATGAGGCCGCCGGAGCCGATGATGGAGCCGATCTTGGCAAGGTTGTCGTAATCGATGGGGGTGTCGATGAGCGAGGCCGGGATGCATCCGCCGGAAGGTCCGCCGGTCTGGGCGGCCTTGAACTTCTTTCCGTTCGGAACGCCGCCGCCGATGTCCTCGATGATGGTGCGCAGGGTAGTGCCCATGGGGATCTCGACGAGACCCGTGTTCGTGATCTTGCCGGTGAGGGCGAAGACCTTGGTTCCGGCCGCGCAGCCGGGGCACTGGAGGGACTGGTACCAGTCGGCGCCCTGGAGGATGATCTGGGCGATGTTGGCGTAGGTCTCGACGTTGTTGAGGATGGTGGGACGCGCGAACAGACCCTTGACAGCCGGGAACGGAGGACGGGGCCTGGGCTCGCCGCGGTTGCCCTCGATGGAGGTCATAAGGGCGGTCTCTTCGCCGCAGACGAACGCGCCGGCGCCGAAGCGGAGCTTGACGTCGAAATTGAAGCCCGTGCCGAAGATGTTCTCGCCGAGCAGGCCGTATCTGTGGGCCTGTTCGATGGCTATGGTGAGGCGCTTGATGGCGGTGGGGTACTCGGCCCTGACGTAGATGTAGCCCTCGTCCGAACCGATGGCGTAGGCCGCGATGGCCATGGCCTCGATGACGGAGTGGGGATCGCCCTCAAGCACGGATCTGTCCATGAACGCTCCGGGGTCGCCCTCGTCGGCGTTGCAGCAGACGTACTTCTTGACCTGTCCTCTGTTGGAGCAGGCGAACCTCCATTTGAGGCCCGTGGGGAAGCCGCCGCCGCCGCGGCCGCGGAGACCGGAGTCGAGGACCTGCTGGATGACGCCGTCCGGGGTCATCTCGGTCAGGACCTTGGCGAGGGCGCGGTAGCCGTCCCTGCCGATGTACTCGTCGATGGATTCGGGGTCGATGATGCCGCAGTTGCGCATGGCGACGCGCTTCTGGAGCTTCATGAAGGTGGTGCCCATGAGGTTCTGGACGGGCTCGCCCTTCTCGGTGAGCATGAACTCCTCGACGGGGCGGCCGCCGAGAATGTGCTGCTCATAGACCCTGGCGGCCTTTTCGGCGTTCATCTTCACGTAGGTGAAGCGCTCGCCGTTGACATAGACCTCGCAGATGGGCTCGTGCTGGCATATGCCTATGCAGCCGACCTGCTTCACGCAGACGTCGGCGTTGCCGGAGGCCAGCTCTTTGAGCTTGTCGATGACGGGGCCCGCGCCGGCGGCCAGGCCGCAGGTCGCGATGCCGACGGTCACGAGGACCGGATAGGTCTTGCTGTTCTCGACTTCTTTTGCTGCATAGAGTTCGGATATCGTCTTCATATTCTAATCTCCTCCCGAATGTCAGCGGTATTTGGCAAGGATGCCGGCGACCTGATCCTTGGTCATGCGTCCGTAGACGTCGCCGTTTATGGTCATGACGGGTGCAAGTCCGCAGGCGCCGATGCAGCGGGTGGCTTCAAGGGAATACTTCCCGTCGGGGCTGGTGGAGCCAACCTCGACGCCGAGCTGCCGGGATATCTCCTCGATGATGGCCTGAGAGCCTTTGACGTAGCAGGCGGTCCCGAGGCAGACGGCAATGGAATACACGCCGTTGGGATTGAGCTTGAACTGAGAATAGAAAGTCGCTATGCCGTAGATCTCCTCGAGCGGGGTCCCGGTCTTCTCGGCGATGATCTTCTGGACTTCGATCGGAAGATAGCCGTAAATGTCCTGGGCCTCCTGGAGCACCGGCATCATCTTGCCGTCGACTCCTTCGTACTTGGCGATCACGGCGAGCAGCTTCGCCTCCTGTTCGGGAGTACCGCGAAATTCGACCGTAGTCAATTTCTTCTTCATAACGTGGAATAACCTCCTGAATAGTTTTTAAAACATAATTACAACATGCGTGCGGCCGTGCGCGCGCACGCGCGCCGAGCCGACGCGCCGGGATACAGCCCGGCGCGTCCGGCGCGGAAACGGCCGAAACCGCAAATACCGGACGGCAAAAGACACCGTCCGGATGCGGATGAGATTATCTCTTCGAGAACTGGGAGGCGCGGCGTGCGGCCTTGAGACCGTACTTCTTTCTCTCCTTCATTCTGGGGTCGCGGGTGAGGAAGCCGGCGGCCTTGAGGGGAGCCTTGTTGGCCTCGTCGGCAAGGACGAGGGCGCGGGAGAGGCCGTGACGGATGGCTCCGGCCTGGCCGGAGAGACCGCCGCCGACGACGGTGCAGACGATGTCGAACTTGCCGGCGGTGCCGGTGACTTCGAACGGCTGGTTGACGATGAGCTTCATGGTCTCGAGGCCGAAGTACTCGTCGATGCTCTTCCCGTTGATGGTGACGGAGCCGGTGCCCGGATACACGCGGACGCGGGCTACGGATTTCTTTCTTCTACCGGTGCCGTAGAAAAAGGGCTTGGCGCTTTCGTACATTGTGGGTTACCTCCTCTGACGTTCAGGCCTCGACGGGCTTCTGGGCGGCGTGCTTGTGCTCGGGCCCGGCATAGACGTGAAGTCTGGTCATGGACTTGCGGCCGATGCTGTTGTCGGGGAGCATTCTCTTGACTGCGAGCTCCATGGCCATTTCGGGGCGGGTGGCCATGAGTTCCTTGTACTGAAGCTTCTTCAGTCCGCCGATGTAGCCGGAGTGGCGGCAGTAGTACTTCTGCTCGAGCTTTCTGCCGGTGAGGACGGCCTTTCCGGCGTTGATGATGATCACATATTCGCCGCAGTCGACGTGGGGGGTGAATTCGGGGCGGTGCTTGCCGCGAAGAATGGTGGCGGCCTTCACAGCGGTCTTGCCGAGAGGCTTTCCGGCGGCGTCGATGACGAACCAGCGGCGCTCGACGGTCTCGGGCTTTGCCATGTAAGTGGACATTGTTTTCCTCCGAGTAAGATGCGGGCTCTGGGGCCCTATTTTTCAGACTTGCATATTATAGCACCCGGCCCACGGGTTGTCAATAGCTTTTTTTCAAAAAATCCGGATTTTTTAATCTAGCCCGGCAAAACCTCGCGGTTTCGCCGTTTTTCGCCGTTTTTCGGCCGTTTACTGCGTCGCGGATCGGAAAAACCGTTCAGTCCTCCGTCTCGGGCGAGAGCTTAGCGAACGTAGCCATCACCTTCTTGGTGCCGGCGGTGTCGAAGGCGATCTCGTACAGCACGTCGGCGCCCATCTGCTTCGCGGAGATGATCTCGCCGGCCCCGAAGGTGGGGTGGACGACCCTGTCGCCCTCGGCAAAGAGCCTGCGAGGGGCGGCGGCCGCGCTCTTCTTAGGTACGTAGACCGTGCCCACCGGTGCGGAGCCGCTCCCGGCGCGGCCGCCCTGCGGCGCGAAGGCGCGGTCTTCCGCGGCCGGGCGGTGCAGGTAGCTGATGCCCCCGATGTCCCCGCCGGAATCGGAGCCGTCCCGGACGCGTCCTCCGCAGTCGCCGTATCCGGCGCCGCGCCGGCCGTCCCTCTCTTCGGCGGCCCGGGCGGGAGAGACCCGCTTCTCTATGAGCTCGCCGGGGATGTCGGCGACGAACCTCGACAGGCCGTAGCCGAAGGTCCTGCCGTACAGCAGCCGCTTTGCGGCGTAATAGACGTAAAGTTCCTCCTTTGCCCGGGTGATGGCGACGTATGCCAGCCGCCTCTCCTCCTCGAGCTCCGACGGCTCCATTACGGCCTGGGTCCCGGGGAACACCCCCTCCTCCATGCCGGGGAGTATGGCGACAGGGAACTCCAGCCCCTTTGCGCTGTGGACGGTCATGAGCACGACGGCGTCGGCGGTCTCGTCGTAGGCGTCGACGTCGGCGACCAGCGCGTTCTCCTCGAGGAAGCCCTCGAGCGTCGCGTCGTCGCCGGAGCGCCTCATGTACTCCACGGCGCCGGATACGAACTCGTCGAGGTTGTCGAGCCTGTCGCGCTCCTCCTCGCCGGCATCGACGAGCATCTGCCTGTAGCCGGTGACGTCAAGCACCCGGCGGATGAAGGCGTCGAGCGGGCAGCCGTCGGCCCTGATCTGCCTCAGTCTGTCCATCATGCCGGCAAAGTCCGCGAGTTTCGCGGCGGATCGCTGAAGGGCGGAAAACTCCTCCGCGTGCCCGATTATGTCCCCGACCCCGCGGCCGGTCTCGTCGGCCAGCGCCTCCACCGCGGCAAGGGTCTGCTCGCCTATCTTGCGCCTGGGCTCGTTGATTATGCGCCTCATCCTTATGCGGTCGGACGGGTTGCAGATCAGCTGCAGGTAGGCCACGATGTCGCGGATCTCCTTGCGGTCGTTGAACCGCTGGCCGCCGTAGATGCGGTACGGGACGGCGCTGCGGGCAAAGATCCGCTCTATGCTGTTTGACTGGGCGTTCACCCGGTATAGCACGGCAAAGTCGCGGAACGAGCGGCGCTTCTCGGCCTTGGCCGTGAGTATCATGTCGGCTATCCGGGCGGCCTCGTCGGACTCGTCGCTGCACCGCTCTAGGCGGATCCTGGTCCCCTTCCCGTTCTCGGTCCAGAGGGATTTCTCGTGCCTCGACGGGTTCTTCTCTATGACGGCGTTTGCCGCGGAGAGGATGGTACCGGTGGAGCGGTAGTTCTGCTCGAGCTTCACCACGGATACGCTGTCCCAGGCACGGTCGAAGCCGAGGATGTTCTCAACCGTCGCTCCGCGGAAGCGGTATATGCTCTGGTCGTCGTCGCCGACCACCATTATGTTGCCGTGGACCGAGGACAGCAGCCGGCAGAGCTCGAACTGAGCCGGGTTCGTGTCCTGGTACTCGTCGACGCAGACGTAGCGGAAGCGGCCCGCGTAACGTCTGCGGATGACGTCGTTCTCCCTGAGCATGAGGACGGTCTTCATTATGATGTCGTCGAAGTCCAGGGCGTTGGACGCCGACAGCGCCCCGTCGTACGCCTCGTAGATCCGGGCGTATGTCTTTTCCCGGAAGCCGCCTCCGGCCGCGGCGAACTCGCCCGGCGTCTGGAGCTTTTCCTTGGCCCGGCTGATGACCGACAGCGCGGACTTCACCGTGAACTGTCTGTCGTCGATCCCCAGGTCCTTTATGACCTTCGCGGCAAGCTTTTTCTGGTCCTCGGCGTCGTATATGGCCGTGCCGGGGGAGCAGCCGGCCGCGGCGGGATTGGCCCTGATGATGCGCATGCAGATCGCGTGGAAGGTGCCGGCCCATATGCGGCCGGAGATATCGGGGTCGCCGAAGATGGCGCCGAGGCGCTCCTTCATCTCGTTCGCGGCCTTGTTCGTAAAGGTTATGGCAAGGACGTTGTCCGGCGGACACGGATCCTCGGCGAAGTCGGCAAGCAGGGGCCTGATCTCGGCCGGGGTCAGCGACAGGGCGCCCTCGTAACCCGCCACGGCGAACTCGTCGGCCCACGCCGGGACCCTGTCCGACGCGTACGCGTCGCCGTAGCGGATGATCTGGGCGATGCGCCGCACGAGCACGGTGGTCTTCCCGGAGCCCGCCCCCGCGATCACGAGCAGCGGCCCTTTCGTCAGGTATACGGCCTCGCGCTGACGGGCGTTCAGGTCCGAGTCGGCGAGGCTGAACAGCCGTCTTTTGGCGGCAAGAAATCTTTCGGATAATGTCATATTGAAGCGTCCTCCTGGACGGCACTCCCGCGCGGCGGTCCGGACAGGTTCATTCAAGCATGTATCTGGCCTCGACCTCGTCGCGGACGGCCATGCAGGCCCTGACGGAGAAGGCGCCGAACAGGATGGACAGGACGAAGCAGACGGTGAGCCAGATCTCCGACAGGAAGGAGCCGTAGAGAGTCATCATATAGTCGTACACGGCGTCCGCCAGCGCGGAGGCGATCCCCAGCGCCGCGGCCGCGTTGAGCCTTGAATAAAGATATTTGCGGATGTCGTCGAGCTTGTTCTGCTTATGCTCGGCCCCGAGCATATCCGACACGTACCCGCAGTGGCCGTTTATGAGGTCCCTCAGGCAGAACCCCGCGAAGACGGCGCAGGCGGCAAGCAGCAGGGCGCCGACGGCGTTGGCGGGATAGAACTTCCAGAAGGCGGCCCAGGCGGCCGGGTCGCGCTGAACGAGTATGTCGGTGTAGCGCTCGTGGAAGGAGTTGGATCCCAGCCACCCGACGGCAGAGAAGACCGCGCAGCCGGCCGAGGCGAAGAGCCCGTGCTTCCAGAAGCCTGAATAGCGGCGCAGGAAGACGAAGGTCACGGCAAACATCGCCGCGCAAAGGAAGTCGGGAAGATAGTTCACACCGTCGAGATAGAGGTCCGTCGTCAGGAACGCGCATGCGCAGAACATGACGAGGACGGCGCGGATGCGGCGGCGGGTGAACAGGTTGGGCTTCGTCAGGACCTCGGAATCGTATCTGCCGCGGCACATGTCGAAGAACCCGCCTGCCCGGCACAGCCGGACCAGCCTCACCTCGGTCACGGTCAGCCATATGAGGCCGACGATCAGGACGACGAACATGGACATGCCGCGGAACAGTCCGGTGAAGGGCGACCAGTCGAAGCTCGCGTCGTCGTAGCGCTGCGATGACAGCACGGCGGCCTCGGGCAGGACGGTCAGCACGGCCTTCACGGTGAAGAAGACCGGCGACGCCGCCAGGGCCTTCAGGGTGCGCGAGGATCCGGGCACCTCGTCCGGCGAGGTCTGGATGAGGAACGACAGGCCCTCGGACAGGGCCTTCCACGCCGGGAATATGAAGATGAGCTCGGCCACGGCGAAGCTGAAGGCCAGCACGAGTCTCATGGTCGGCCGCTCCGCCTCGTTGAACATGGCGAACTGCGCGACGGAAAGCACCAGCCGGAGCCCGGAAACCAGGGCCAGCCTGCAGAAGCCGGAGAAGGCCTCCGCCAGCTTGGAGCTGATGTCGCGCATCTTCGAGAGCGCAAGTATTAGGAACACGTACCCGGCAAGATCCGGGATGAAGTCAAGCACGGCGTAGTCGGGATTGAACAGGAAGAACGGGGCGGCCGCTATCAGGCCGAACCTCAGGTACTTCCTCGATGAGACGTCGCTTCTGACCATTTCGTTAAAGCTTCACTCCCCGTCGGGCCGTGT
>JAEEJM010000003.1 GCA_016281895.1 Clostridiales bacterium | reverse complement strand
TTTTACAATAATATAAAAGAACACCGGGAAGGCGCCGGCGGCCGGGCCGCCGGACCTGCGCGGCTGCCGCGTAACGCGGAAGGCCGCGACCGGAGGCACGGATCGGAGGTCGTGTTATGTGGAGAAGAAAGATCTGCATTGACGCCGGCGGCGGAGCGGAGGCGGCCGCGCGGCTTGAACCGATAAAGGCGGCCGGCTTTGACGGCTACTTTCTCAACTGGAAGAGGGGAGCCGACCTGTCGCCGGCCAGGGAGCGCGGCGAGGCCCTCGGCCTCTTCCTTCAGTCGGTCCACGCGCCGTTCCGGCACGCGGACCGCATGTGGACGTCCGGGCCGGACGCGGAGGACGCGGTCGCCGAACTTACGGAGTGCCTCGGGGTCTGCGCGGAGCTCGGCGCCCCCATAATGGTCGCCCACGCGTTCATAGGTTTCGACTCGCACGACCCGACTCCCGAGGGCGTTGTCAACTACCGCAGGGTCGCCGACGAGGCGGAGAGGCTGGGCATTAAGCTCGCCCTCGAGAATACCGAAGGCGAGGAGTACCTGGCCGCCCTTATGGACGCCCTTGCCGATCATCCCGCCGTGGGCTTCTGCTGGGACACAGGCCACGAGATGTGCTACAACCACAGCCGCGACATGCTGAAGAGGTACGGCGACCGCCTGCTGTGCACCCACCTCGACGACAACCTCGGCATCACGGACTACGAAGGGAAGATAACCTGGCTCGACGACCTGCATCTGCTGCCGTTCGACGGGATCGCGGACTGGGACGGCATTGCCAGGCGCCTGTGCGCGCACCGCTTCGAGGGCCCGCTGACGTTCGAGCTCAACACGGGCTCCAAGCCCGGCAGGCACGACAACGACCGCTACGGCAAGCTTCCCCCCGAGGAGTATTACGCGCTGGCCTACGCCGCGGCGTGCAGGGTAGCCTCGCTCGTGATCAGGTACTCCGTGCGCTCACCCGGCATTTCGAAAAAGTTTTGAAAAATTTGAAAAACCTGTTGACAAATTAGCCGGGACTAACTATAATGTATGCGGTTAGCAAAGTCTAACCGCATATTTTTGGGCTGTGGTTAGCATATGCTAATCCGGCCCGGGAGGGTGCTATGATACCGCTTAGTTTGGCAGACAGGGGAGAGACGCAGATAATAAGAAAGATCGGCGGCAGCCCGGAAGTGAGACAGCATCTGGAGAACCTCGGCTTCAACGTGGGAGGCGAGGTGCTGGTCGTCAGCGCGCTCGGCGAGAACGTCATCGTCAAGGTCAAGGAGGCCAGGGTGGCCATCAGCGACGAGCTGGCCAGAAAGATAATGGTCTGACCGGGCCGCCGGACGGGGCTTGAACCGGACGAAACACAGGGTGATAATCTATTTACAGGAGGGATATCGGGTGAGAACTTTGAGAGACGTAAAGATCGGCGAGACCGCCACCGTCGTGAGGCTGCACGGCGAGGGCGCCGTCAAGCGCCGCATCATGGACATGGGCATCACCAGACGGACGTCCGTCTACGTGCGGAAGGTGGCGCCCCTCGGCGATCCTATCGAGATCACCGTGCGCAATTACGAGCTGTCGATCCGCAAGGCTGACGCGGAAATGATCGAAGTGGAGTGAACCGTTTTTTTTCAGTCGGCGGTTAGCTGGAGCTAACCGCTCAAGGCTCTGAGGAGCAGAAAGGAAGCATTCGGAATGGATATCAGGATCGCCCTCGCGGGCAACCCGAACAGCGGCAAGACGACGCTGTTCAACGCACTGACCGGCTCGAACCAGTTCGTAGGAAACTGGCCCGGCGTTACGGTCGAAAAAAAGGAAGGCAGGCTGAAGAAACACGACGGGGTCACCGTCACCGACCTGCCCGGCATCTACTCGCTCTCGCCGTACACGCTCGAAGAGGTGGTCGCCAGGAACTATCTCATCGGGGAGCGCCCGGACGCCATACTCAACATCGTCGACGGCACTAACCTCGAGAGGAACCTGTATCTCACGACCCAGCTGACCGAGCTCGGCATACCGGTCGTGGTAGCGATCAATATGATCGACCTCGTTCGCAAGGAAGGCGACACCATAAACATACGGGAACTGTCGCGGCAGATCGGCTGCCCGGTCGTCGAGATCTCCGCACTGAAAGAGACCGGCATCGCCGAGGCCGCGGAGGCGGCGATCAACGCGGCGAAGAACGGGAAAACGATACCGCTGCACAGCTTTTCCGGGCCAGTGGAACACGCGCTTGCCCACATCGAGGAGGCGGTCGTCCACGATCTGCCCGAAGAGCAGCAGAGATGGTACGCCGTAAAGATCTTCGAGCGCGACGAGAAGGTCATGGAGCGGCTGTCTCTCCCGGCCGACGTGCTCGCGCACATCGAGGATGACATCAGAGCGGCCGAGGCCGAGCTCGACGACGACGCCGAGAGTATCATAACCAACGAAAGATACGTATACATCGCCGAGGTCATAAAGGCCTGCTACAGAAAGAAGAGCGCGGGAGGCCTTACGAGGAGCGACAGGATCGATAAGATCGTCACCAACCGCTGGCTCGGCCTTCCGATCTTCGCC
>JAEEJM010000044.1 GCA_016281895.1 Clostridiales bacterium | reverse complement strand
TTCGCGCGGCTCTATCCGAAGCCCGAGCATCCGCAGCACTCCGCTGTTTATTTCTTCTATTATCTCGCTGATGCGAACGAAGACCTTCGCACGGCTCGTCTGGCACGATTTCTTCCATACCCAGGTGTATTTGTTTGCGTTCGCCTCAATCTTTGTCCCGTCTATGTACAGACGGCTCAGATCTGCGCCTTCCTTCTCAAACACTATTCTGTTTATTTCGGTGAACAGTTCGTTTATGTTGTCGCCTACATAGTCGTTCAGAAAATTGCATACCGTCATATGGCTCGGGGCCTTCTCTCCGTCTAGCAGCCATATATATCTGATATCTGTCTTGCACAGCTTTTCTATATTCCTCAGCGACGCGTATCCGTTTTCCATAAAGGCGAACAGCGCAACCTTCATTATCTTTTCAGCGTCGTATCTCGGACGCCCCATGACGCTCATCTTGCCTTTATAAAATCTCGTGAGATCTATTCGGTCTATTATTTCGTTGAATGTGTAAATCGGATCGGTTATTTCAACTATTTTTTCAATTTCCAGTGGAATTCTCAGTGCAATCATGGTATAATATTCTCCGGTGATAATGGTTTTTGTGCAAGAAAATTATACCACCATTCGGCTGTTTTGAAAAGAACAGCCGTCTTATTTTTCAAAGAAAAACACCCGGAAGTTTCGCCTTCCGGGTATCTTCTTTTTTTCGGGACTTTTTTTACAGCCCCTGTCTCTTCACTGCCGGCCGGGGCCGGCAGCTTTGTTTTTCATTCTCTTCATTTGCCGGCCGCAGCCGGCAACTTCATTGCCGCGAAGCGGCACCTCATTCCATCCTCATCCTCTCCGCGTGGACGCTCCACCAGTATCCCGAGGAGAAGTTGTCGTAAGAGGTCTGCGTGTACAGCAATAGCTTCAGCTCGTCCGGCGCCCCGTCGAAGAGGTTCTTTCCGACCTCCAGCGTGTCGGCGTTCTCGCGCCTGAGACTGACGGAGAGCAGGGTGGGGCAGGCCAGGGCCCCGTCCTCGATGGCGGTGAGGGTCTCGCCGACCGTCAGCTCGCGCAGCGCCCGGCAGCCGGAGAGGGCGCCCTTTCCCAGCACGGCAACTGGTTTGCCGTCCGCGGTCGCGGGCAGCTCGAGCTCCGTGGCGTATCTGGCCTCGTCGGTGGTGCCGGTTATCATCAGCTGGCCGCCGAAGTCGCTGTAGACGAAGTATTTCTCCCAGGGATCCTGCTCCTTCTGCGTTCCGGCTTCCCCGGTCGGGGCGGCCGCCGGCCGTTTTCCGGGAGGCGGAGGAAGCTCTTCCGTTACCCCGTCGGTCCTGCCCAGGAAGGCGGCAAGTATGTCGGCCGTCAGATAGGCCGTATGGACCTTGACTCCCGCGTCGTTGAGGTGGTAGTTGGTGTCGAAGAAATAGCCCTTGTCCATTATGGAGTTCGCGGGATCGGATATCACCTGGCAGTGCAGGATGGAGCAGACGTAGTCGTGGAAGGCCTGGATGCTCTCATCGGTCGTGTTGGCGGCCAGGGCGGCGGCGTCCATCGGACAGTAGGTGAAGCCGACCTGCGCACCTTTGCGCTTGACGCGGTCGATGTAGTCGTTCAGGTAGTCGACGAAGTCCCCGTCGAAGATCTCGGGGATGAGACGGATGCTGTTGTTCTTGTCGAACTGGAAGGTCATGACGTTGTACGGTCGGGGATAGGAGATGTCCCCGTACTCGTTGAACGAGTCGTGCCTGTACACCCCGTCGGGCGACAGCGGCTCTTTGCCCCAATGGCTGATCTTCTCGTACAGGTAGTTCGGCAGCCCGGCCAGCAGATCGCCCCAGTTGTCGCTTCCTACGCGGAACAGCATGGAGAGATCGCCCTCGAGTCCCTGCCAGGCGGAGGTCGCGTTGAAGTACAGGGAGAGGGTCTGCTTGTCGAGCTCGGGCGCCAGGATGACGATGTCCCCCTTGCGTATGCTGCGCTCGGACAGGTCGAGCATTATCTTGGTGCCGAGAGTGGCGTAAAGGCCGAAGTTCACGACCTTGTAGCCGGTCTTTTCCTCGATGGCCGCGGAGTCAATGCCGAAGGCGACGGAGCTGCCGCCGATGATGACGATCTTGGGCTCTTCGCAGTCCCTGAGGCGGGCGTATTTGTCGGCAAGCTCGCCGAGGAAGGTCTCGCCGTAGACCGGGGGAACGGCAAGGAGGGCGGTCAGCGCCAGGACGGCGGGGATGAGGGCCGCCAGGGCGAAGCATATGAGCCGGAGCCAGTTGTTTCTTGTTTTTTTCATTTCGGCCGCCTCCGCTCAGAACTGGAAGTAGATGAACGAGCTCGCGCCGTCGCCGACCAGCAGGATCAGCCAGGCCAGAACTATCGTCCAGAGCATGTAGACGTATCTTCCGTCGGACAGCCACTTTGCCCCGACGGGCGGGATGAGCTTGCCCTTCTTATCGTATTTCGGAGGCTCGTCCGGGTCGAGCAGCGCAAGCTTCGAGACGTCCAGCCTCTGCAGCACCAGTATGGACAGTATGCTCGTCACGGCGCCGGTGAGCGTCAGGCCGAGGCTGTCGAAGGTCGAGGTGAAATACTTGCCGGTGAAGGACCAGTCGGTGAACAGCTTGGAGAGCAGCACGCCGAGGTCGGAGAAGGAGTTGGCGCGGAAGAAGATCCAGCCGAAGCAGACCAGGATGAAGGTGTTGAAGCGCCTTATGCCCCGGACAAGGACCGAATCGGTGCTTATCCTGAGCTTCTCCCAGAGCTTGTTTCGCAGGGGCATAGTAAAGTAGCCGACGACCTGGTACAGGCCGTGGATGAGGCCCCACAGCACGAAGGTCCACGCGGCCCCGTGCCACAGTCCCGAAATCAGGAACACTATGCATATGTTGAGCATGTGCCTGAAGGTGGAGCAGCGGCTGCCGCCGAGGGGGAAGTAGATGTAGTCCTTGAACCAGGAGGAGAGCGATATGTGCCATCTGCGCCAGAACTCCGCGATGGTCTCTGAGATGTACGGCCGGTTGAAGTTCTGCATGAGGCGGATGCCCATGATCTCTGCGCAGCCTATGGCGATGTCGGTGTAGCCGGCAAAGTCGCAGTAGATCTGGAAGGCGAACAGCAGCGTGGATATGAGCACCCCGAGGCCGGTCGCCTCGCCGGGCGCGTTGAACGTCGGCGTGACGTACGACGCGAGCAGGTCGGCGACGACGACCTTCTTGAAGAAGCCTATCAGCATCTTTCGCAGGCCGTTTACCGTGTTGGTCCAGGTGGGCTTCGGGTCGCTCAGGTGGAGCTGGGGGATAAGGTTCTCGGGCCGCTCGATCGGGCCGGCTACCAGCTGCGGGAAGAACGACACGTACAGGGCGTAATATCCGAAGTGCTTCTCCGTCTTCACGCTGCCCCGGTAGACGTCAATTACGTACGACAGGGTCTGGAAGGTGTAGAAGGAGATGCCGACCGGGAGTATGAGATCGAGGATCAGCGGGTCGGACGCCTCTGGCCTGAACAGGTTGAACAGGTCGTTGACCGAGGACGACAGGAAGTTGAAGTACTTGAAGAAGAACAGCACCCCGAGCGACGCCACGAGCGTTATGATCAGCCAGAACTTCTCCATTGGCCCGTTCGGGATGTCCGGATGCTTCTCGTGACCCTTCTCGATCAGCAGGGAGCTGACCCACGACACGACGGTCGTGAAGACTATAAGAAAGATGAGGCTGGCGTTCCAGGAGAGGTAGAAATAATAGCTTGCCGCCAGCAGCATTATCCATCTCAGCTTGTCGGGCAGGAGGAAGTACAGCAGCAGAACTATCGGGTAGAAGATCAGGAACTCGATCGAATTGAATACCATGCCGCTGCCTCCTTATATGAGCGTGCCCAGAAGTATGAGCAGCATGAACGGGAGCATGAGCTCCACGCCCGCGCCGATCGCCGTGAGGAACACGAACGCCGCGCCGCCCAGAAGGAACAGCAGCAGCACGCAGACGCGGGCCAGCACGGCGGACGTGCCGGCCTTCAGCCGGAATACCCCTTTTCGCAGAAGGAATTCGAGGACGAGCAGGATCGCCGCGCCGCCCAGCAGCAGGCATGTCGGAACGATGTGTTTCAGCAGTAAGTCCATTGTGTGCTCCTATCGGGTTTCATTCCGGCCTTCGAAGTATGCAAGCAGGTCGTCTGCCAGCCGCTGCGTGCGGACGGGCAGGCCTTTCTCGTTCAGATGGAAGGCCGAATCATACATGTACGCCGAGGTGAATATATAGTCGTTAACGGATGAGATCCGGGTCGCCCGGTATGCCGCGTCGCAGGCGGCCTCGTAGGCGGTCTGGGCCTCGCCGCCCGGGATCTGGCTTGCCCTGTCCAGCATGCTGCCGTACACCACGCCGAAGGACAGCAGCACGTCAGCGCCCTTTGACGAGCAAAGATCGAAGGCGCGGTTGAGCTCGCCGCGGTACTCTTCGTTCGTGACGAAGCCCAGGGCCTCCGTGTACGAATACGGGCCGTATCCGGCGGCGTCGTACTGCTTCACGGACGAGGCGAACCTTGACGCCACGCCGGGCCGCGAGACAGTGTAGTCGCCACGGTCGTTGACATTCGGCGAGATGCTCTCGTAAGAGGCCGTCGAGGTGCGAGCCTTGTTGAAGCTCTCGAAGGTGCTGAAGACCTTGGTATAGTGCCTGATGTCGACCTTGCTGAAGACCTCGTACGCCGCCTCGAAGTACGACCAGTGGTTGGTGACGAAGTCGGTCTGTCCGTACTGGGTGGCCGCGTGGACCTCGGGGCAGTGCACTATGACGTCGCCGGGGCCGACGTAGTTCGACGCGAGCTCGATATAGAAGCTCGCCGCGTCTATCGCGTTGATGCCGAGGTTTATGACGGTATAGTTCCGGCCGGCCGCGGCCAGCTTTTTCTCGAGCGAGGGCGAATCGACGCCGAGTATGACGTTGGAGCCGCCGGTCAGGATGAGCTTCGGCCCCTTCACCGCCTCCAGGGCCTCGGCCTTGATGGCGACGCTGCCCTGATAGACGCCGCAGTAGCGGGGCGCGTGGTACGCCAGGACGTACAGCGTCGACAGCTCGGGACAGCCGGTGTACCAGTCGTCCTTCACCGAGGTGACGCTGTCGCTGAAGTACAGCTCTTTGAGACAGGGACAGTCGCGCACCGCCCCGGAGGGCAGGGTGCGTATGTTAGCGGAAATGAACAGCGCCCGCACGGTCGCGTTCCCGGACAGGAAGCCGGCGGCCAGGGCCGTGACCTTTTTCCCGTTCAGCGTCTCCGGGATGACCAGGAACGAGTCGCCGCCCGTATAAGATGTCAGGGTGA
The DNA here is from genome assembly GCA_016281895.1 of Clostridiales bacterium. Taxonomy (GTDB): domain Bacteria; phylum Bacillota; class Clostridia; order Oscillospirales; family CAG-272; genus CAG-390. The sequence goes on along the minus strand of JAEEJM010000044.1, from coordinate 941 downwards.
CTCCGGAGGAGTTCGACTTGTACTTGAAATCCGAGGCCGCGGACGCCTCGGCCCACTGGCAGTAGAGGCTGACAGCCCCGCTTTCGGGCATCAATATGTTCCACCCCGGGGCGTAGTATGTGCCGGAGCCGTCGGGGGAGGTGTTGTAGCCCATAAGGACGAAGCCGTCGCGCCTGAATGCCGAGTTGCCCCACCGGGCGTTCGGGCAGTAATAGTCGGTGCTGGAGAAGGTCGTGCGCAGATAAGAGCCGTCGCCGGTCTTTACGTTGACGCCGCCGTTAGGATGATAGAAGATCAGCCACTTGTTTTTGGGCACCGTGGCGGCTGCGGCCGGATCGCCGGGATCCGGGGCGGCGGGCGTCGACCGCGCGAAGTTCGCGTATAACACGGTGTCGGCCGACAGGGCGAACGAATACACGGCAGAGTCGCAGACGGCCGTCCCTCCTGAGGACAGCGGGGCGCCGACGGAAAAGCCGGCAAACTCGTATTCGGGGCCGGAGGCCGAAGCGACCGCCACGATCTCGGTCCCCTCCCAGTCTGTGCGCTCGCCGCCTTCGACGGACACGGTGCCGGCCGACGGGTCGGAACTGACCGCCCTTACGGAGAAGCTCTTCAGGCGCGTCACAGCGAAGGCGACCTCGGTGTCCGCGGACACGTGGTCGAGGATCAGCGTCCCGTCCTCCCTCAGCACGCCCGCCGAGACACCGTCTATGCGGAAGCCCCCGGCGACGCTCACCGCGACCGTAACGCCGCCTCCGAGGCGGACGACGACGCGGCTGTCCGGAGGTTCCAGAGAGATTCCTTCGGCCGGGGCGAAGCTCACCGCGGCCCGCGCCCTCCTGTAATTGGCGTATATTTCGAGGTCAGAGTCCACATCGATCCCGAGGACCGGATCCTCGCCGAGGACCCTGCCGCCCCCGGAGGCGGGGGCGCCCGATGTA
>JAEEJM010000043.1 GCA_016281895.1 Clostridiales bacterium | reverse complement strand
TTGGCCTTCGGCAGGCCGAAGAGGGACACCTTCGACTCGAACTTGAGCGAGTACGGCTTCTTGGCCAGCTCCCAGCTCGAGTGGCCGCGCCCCCTTACGGAGACGGCCGCGGCGTTAATGTCGTCCCGGTCGGACGTGCCCTCGAAGCCGTTGTAGTCGATGGAGAAAGTCCCGCCGATCCATTTCGTTGTGGACGTCACCGCGGCGCCGCCGTCCGTCGTAAGATAGACGACCGGCAGGGACAGCATGGAGTATTCGACGAGGAGGCGGTAGGTGAAGGTCCCGGAGGCGGGATCGGTGACGGTGTAGTAGTATCTGCCGTCGGGCGACGCGGTCACCCTGCCGGTGCAGCCCTCGCCGAGGACGGGAGTCAGAGCGGCGCTGCCAAGCGCAGTGGCGGAGCTGTAGGGTATGCGGAAGACGACGTATCTGCCCTCGAGCGAGCCCTCGGTCGCGTCCGCCTTTATGGAGATCAGCCCGCCGGAGCCGTTTCCGCCGAGGGCGGGATCGACGGCCTCGCCGTTGTACGATCTGACGTTGTAATAACGCTCCGCGAAGGAAAACCCGGGCGCGCCGGTCCCGGTCCAGATCATATCGGCGGCGGGCGCGTCGACCGATAAGGCGCCGGAGACGTCGCAGGCGTTGGACGAGGTGTCGACGGTCAGGCTGCCGAGCGACGACGTCACCCTGACCGAGCCCGCGGCCGATACCGAGCCGAAGAAGACCAGGGACTCGGCGTCGCGGAGCTCGAGGTCCGGCAACTCGAAGTCGCCGGAGAACTCTATGAAGCGGATGCCGTCGGCATAGGCGGAGAAAGGTCCGCCGAAAAACCTGGCGAGGTCGTCCGCCGAGCCTATGCGAACGTAGGAGCGGTCGACGGTCCGGCCGTTCACCGAGCGGGCGTCGACTCTGCAGAAGGCCTGCTCCGAGAAGTCTGAGAACGCCCGATCAAGCGTGTAGTCCCACTCCGGCGTCAGGCATAGAAGGGAGCGGCAGGCGATGCCGGAGCCGCCGGAATCGTCGATCGTCATAGAGCCGGCTTCGGCCGACTCGAAGCGAAGCTCGCCGCACGAGAAATAAAAGCCCCCCGTGATCCAGGTGAAGGGCACGGTAACGGTCACGTCGGCGTCGGTGAAGATGTCGCAGAGCTGCTCGAGCCTGCCTCCGGCAAAGCCGGGGTCGCGGGCCGCGTCGGCAAAGGCCGCCGCCGTCGATACGAGATAGGTCTCCCCGTCCTCCTCCCCGAGGACGAAGGAGAGGCGGCACTCGCCCGATCTGAGCAGTCTGAAGCTCTCGCAGGCGGAGCCCTCCGGGATGGCGAAGGTCTGGCCGGAGCCGTCGCCGTAATCCACTCTTATCGAGCGCATGGCGGGGCCGTCGCCGCTCCTGACGTATGAGAGCTCGTCGCCCTCGGCGACGGTGAAGGGACCGGTCAGCCACGCGTCGGTGCTGAACACCTCCGCGCCGCCCGCGGAGATCGTCGTTTTGTCTTCGGGCTTCTCCGTGGTCACCGGGGGCTCGGACGAGACGGGCGGGGTGGTGACCGCCGCGGAGGTTTGGTCGCCCGTTCCGTGCGTCGGATCGCAAGCGCAAAGAAGAGCCGCGGCGCAGCCCAGCATTATGACCGGTATCAGCAAGCTTCTCTTCATGGCGCAACTCCGATCTTTCCGCGCGCCGCCGGGTCGGCGGCCGGCGCGGGCCGAATACCAATATTATATATTGACTTTATCGTTTTGTCAATTGAAAAGACGGCCGGTTTATGGTATACTGTTGTAGTGCGGAGCCGTTCCGGGGCGAACGGCCGCTCCGGGGCGCCGGAATGCCGTGCCGGGTGCGCGCATAGCCGCGCCGGGTGCGCGCATAGCCGCGCCGGGTCGCGGCCCGGCCGCCGAAGCAGGTCGCCGGATACGAAAGGAGAACGACAATGAGCTTTTCCGAGAACAGCCCGTGGATCGCCGAGCGCGAGATCATAATGGACGCGTGGAAGCCCGACTACATCCGCGGCTACATCAACAACATGTTCGTCAATCTCACCGTGGACTTCTATTCCATGTCCGACCGCATGCTCCGTGATTATGCGAGGATGATCAGATCGTTCGGCTACACCGGGGTCCAGATGACCGACGCCTGCACGCACTGGCGCTGGTTCGACAGCTACGAGCCGGACCACGACAGGAAGATCGAGTTCTGCAAGGCCTGCCACGCCGAAGGGCTGAAGACCTCTCTGTGGGTCTGGGCGGCCAACTTCCGCGGCAACGGCTGGAGCGATCCCGACGTCGTCTACGAGGCAAAGGACGGGGGCAGCGCCTACGACGACCCCGACGTCTTTGCCTGCTTCTCCCGCTACTACGATATCTATGCCGAGCTGGCCCCTTATTACGACCGGCTGATACTTCACTTCTTCGATCCCGGCCACCTGTCCCGCTACGACGACATATTCAGGTTCTGCCGCCTCATCGAGGACAAGTTCAGGGCAAAGAACCCGGACATCCGCATGGGCGTCGACACCTGGGGCTGCCCGTCCGACTTCCCGACGAAGCTCGTCGAGGCCGGCTTCGGGGATTACATGCTCATGGAGCTGCCCTTCCTCCCCAACTGGGGGCGGCCGGGCAGGCGCGAGGAGTTCCGCCGCGGGGTCAAGGCCCTCGGCTGCGAGCTCGGCGTGTGGAGCTGGTATACCGCGGACATCGAGGTCGACCAGAGCGCCCGCTGGATCGTCAACCCCAGGGTCATAAAGGACGTCTACACGAGGGTGCGCGAGCAGGGCGACCACGTCATGGTCCCGAGCTACTGGTCCGAGATGGACTCGTATCACATACTGAACCTGTTCTCGCTCTACTGCGCCGGCCGGCTGCTGATAGACCCGGAACGCGACCCCGAGGAGCTCCTCTCGGAGATCGCCCATAAGATATACGGAGACCGCTACGGCGACAAGGTCCTGTACGTGCTACGCTTCGCCGAGGACGCCAGGGCCGGCGACAAATGGGAGACCTACTGGTGGAACAACCCCCACGAGCCGGGCGTCGTCATCGACGACTTTGCAGCCATGGCCGAGAGGGCCGAGAAGGCCTTCGAATACATATCCGAGGTGGCCGCAGACAGGGATCTCACGACCTCGCAGCCCCTGCCCGTCACCCCGGCGAAACTGGCCATGCTCATGCAGGCCCACATCGACCAGCTGCGGCGCTACATGCGCTTCCGCGCGGATTTCGAGGAGCTGGAAAAGCTCCGCGAGTCCGGGGCCGGAGCCGACGTCCTCACGGCCGAGCTGAAGAGGATCTGGAAGCCGGTGCCGGACTTCAACTGCCTTGTCGGCGTCTGGGGCCAGCCCGAGCGCAGGGTGCAGCTCTACATGGTCTGGGATTTCTGCCGAAGGACCGGCCTCGAGATGCCCCTCGGCGGCATCACGCTATACACGCTCAAGAAGCATTATTACGAATATCTCTGCAACCGCTGCAAGGTCTACGAGACCGACACGGTCGGCCGCAAGTATTACGAGGGAGGCCTGCCCTACGGCTTCCTGAACGACAGGATCCTGTCGGAGCTCGAGGCCGACGGCCTCATCACCCTGCTCGAGGACGGAAAGGTCCGCCTCAACGACAGCGAGACATACACGAGATACAGATGAAAGAGACACGGAACTGCGCGCCGGAGGGCGCGCGCGAGCCCGAAGAGCGGGGAGGCACGGGCGGTGAATAAAAATAAGAATAATCCGGCTGAAAACTCATTTTGAAATGCAAATATGAATTTTAATCAAGAAATACTGAATATTTTTTCAGAAGTCACTTGACAAAACGGCTCCCCGGTTATATAATATGCGTGTTTCACGCCGCGCCGGCTCCGCCGGCAGCCGGACAATTCTTTGATTGGGAGACATAAGATGAAAAAAGAAGACATCAAAAAAGTCGTGCTCGCCTACTCCGGCGGCCTCGACACATCCGTCATCATTCCGTGGCTCAAGGAAAATTATAACGATTGCGAGGTCATAGCCGTATCCGGCAACGTCGGCCAGGCCGACGAGCTCGAAGGCCTCGAGGAGAAGGCGCTCAAGACCGGAGCCTCAAAACTCTACATCGAGGATCTGACCGACGAATTCGTCAACGACTTCATCATACCCACCGTCCAGGCCGGAGCCATGTACGAGCAGTACATGCTCGGGACCTCGTTCGCCCGCCCGGTCATCGCGAAGAGGCTGGCGGAGATCGCCCTCGCGGAGGGCGCGGACGCCATCGCCCACGGCTGCACCGGAAAGGGCAACGACCAGGTGAGGTTCGAGCTGGCCATAAAGGCCTTCGCCCCGGACATGCACATCATCGCCCCGTGGAGAGAGTGGTCCATAAAGTCCCGCGACGAGGAGATCGAATACGCCGAGGCGCACAACGTCCCGTTGCGCATAACCCGCGAGACCAACTACTCGAAGGACAAGAACCTCTGGCACCTGTCGCACGAGGGCCTCGACCTCGAGGACGCCGGAAACGAGCCCCTGTATGAGAAGCCCGGCTTCCTCGAGATGGGCGTGTCTCCCGTCGACGCCCCCGACGAGCCCGAGTACATCACGCTCGAGTTCGAAAAGGGCGTGCCCTCGGCCTTCAACGGAAAGAAGATGAGCCCCAAGGACATCATCTACGCGCTGAACGAGGTCGGCGGAAAGAACGGCATCGGCCTGCTCGACATCGTCGAGAACCGCCTGGTCGGCATGAAGTGCCGCGGCGTGTACGAGACCCCCGGCGGGACCATCCTTTACTTCGCTCACAACTATCTCGAGACTCTCACCCTCGACAAGATGACAGCCCACGAAAAGGAGAGGCTCTCCGTGACCTTCGCGGAGCTGGTCTACAACGGCCAGTGGTTCACGCCCCTGCGCCGCGCCATGTCCGCATTCGTGACCTCCACCCAGGAGACCGTCACCGGCAAGGTGAGGCTGAAGCTCTACAAGGGCAACATCATAAAGGCCGGCGTGTGGTCCGACTACGCGCTCTACAGCGAGGAGCTTGCCACCTTCGGCCGCGACGAGGTCTACAACCAGGCGGACGCCGCCGGCTTCATCAACCTTTACGGCCTTCCCATCAAGGTCGCCGCCCAGGTGAAGCAGAGGCTCGAAGCCGAAAAGAAGTAAGACTCCGGCGGTCCGCGGGCGGCCGTCCGCGGACCGGACCGGGAGTCGGAGGATAAGAAATGGAAAAGATCTGGGCAGGAGTGACGTCGGGTCAGACGGACAGCGCCGCCGACAGCTTCAACTCGTCCGCGGCCTTCGACCGCCGCATGTACCGCCAGGACATACTGGGGTCGGTCGCCCACGCCCGCATGCTGGGCGACCGCGGCATAATAACCGCCGGCGAGGCGGAGATCCTCGAGTCGGGCCTTACGGAGATCCTGGCCGAGCTCGAGTCCGGCGCCCTTGCCGTCGACACCTCGTGCGAGGACATCCACTCGTTCGTCGAGCGCGAGCTAACCGCCCGCACCGGCGACGTCGGCCGCAAACTGCACACCGCCCGCAGCCGCAACGACCAGGTCGCCCAGGACCTGCGCCTCTACCTTATCGGGGAGATCGACTCGGTCTCGGGGCTGCTCGGCGAGCTCGTCGCGGCAGTCACCGACAGGGCGGAGGAGCACAAGGCCGACATAATGCCCGGCTACACGCATCTGCAGCGCGCCCAGCCGGTCACCTTCGGACACAGCCTCATGGCCTACGCCTTCATGTTCCTCAGGGATATGGACAGGCTTGCCGGGTGCCGGGCCAGGACCAACGTGTCGCCGATAGGTTCGTGCGCCCTGGCCGGGACCACTTACGGCACCGACCGCCGCTCCGAGGCCGCCGGGCTCGGCTTCGACGGCGTCTGCGAGAACTCCATAGACGGCGTCTCGGACCGCGATTTCTGCGTCGAGCTTGCCGCCGCTCTGTCCATCGTGATGATGCACCTGTCCCGCTTCTCCGAGGAGCTTATCCTCTGGTCGAGCTGGGAATTCCGCTTCATAAAGCTGTCCGACGCCTACACCACCGGCTCCTCCATCATGCCTCAGAAGAAGAACCCCGACATGGCCGAGCTGTGCCGCGGAAAGACCGGCCGCGTGTACGGCGATCTTATGGCCCTGCTGACCGTCATGAAGGGCCTGCCTCTTGCCTACAACAAGGACATGCAGGAGGACAAGGAGGCCGTTTTCGACGCCTGCGACACGGTCAGGGCCTGCCTCGGCATCTTCACCGGCATGGTGAGGACGCTCACGCCCCTCCCCGGGAACATGAGGGAGGCCGCCGGCCGCGGCTTCATAAACGCGACCGATTACGCGGACTACCTTGTCGGCAAGGGCCTGCCCTTCCGCACGGCCTACAAGCTGGCCGGTCAGACGGTCGCCCTGTGCATGAAGGAGGGCTTTGTCCTCGAGACCCTGCCGCTCGAGAAGTACCGCTCGCTCTGCCCGCTCGCGGACGGCGACGTTTACGCCGCGGTGGACCTCGACGCCTGCGTGTCCAGGCGCGTCAGCGACGGAGGGACCTCGGTCGCGTCCGTCGAGGCGCAGATAGCCGCCGCCAGAAAGAAGCTGGCCGCCTTCACAGCTGCCGTCGACCTGTAAAAACGATGCCGCCTGCGCGGCCGGATGAAAAAGGAGGAAATCATGTTCTCTGCGACCAGAAGGACCCCGAACGCCTGGGACGGCTACATCAAGCCGTTCAGGATCACCGACAACGTTTATTACGTAGGCGCCTATCAGGTGTGCACTCACCTCGTCGACACCGGCGACGGCCTCGTCATCATCGACGCCGGCTACCAGAAATGCCTGTACATGGTCATCGACTCCATACACCGCATGGGCTTCGATCCGTTCGACATCAGATACATCATCAGCACGCACGGCCATTACGACCACGTCGAGGCCAACGCCCCGCTGCGCGGCCTGACCGGCGCAAAGGTGGTCATCGGCGAGAAGGACGCCGAGGCCATCACCGAGAAGTACGGCGCGCCCGACATCACCGTCGCCGACGGCGACGAGCTCAAGGTCGGAGCCAAGACCTTCCGCTTCATCCACACCCCGGGCCACACCATCGGCTGCATGTCCACCTTCTTCGAGGACACGTATCAGGGGAAGACGCTCCTGGTCGGCTCGTTCGGCGGAGCCGGGGCCAACACTCTGACCAGGTCCTGCGGCGACTATTACGAGGGCTGCACCGACGACTACCTCGCGTCCGTCGACAAGCTCATGAAGATCCCGCTCGACGTCTTCATCGCGAACCACACCTGGAACAACGACACCGACGGAAAGGGCAGAAAGCTGCTCGAGACCGGGGTGAACGATTTCGTAAGCCCCGAGACCAACGACTGGATCCCCTTCCTGCAGTACTGCAGGGACAGGTGTCTTAGAACGATAGAAAAGGACAGGGAGAAGGGGCTGCTCTGAGCCGGGCCGGGCGCCGGCCGGTCACCTGAATCATGGACGTTCTGTTTTTTCTGAATGCCGCCCTGCTCGGCGTCGGGCTGGCGATGGACGCGTTTTCCGTCTCGCTGGCCGACGGCCTCGGCGAGCCCGGCATGTCCGGAAGGCGCATGTGTCTTATAGCCGGGGTCTTCGCTCTGTTCCAGTACGCCATGCCCGTGATCGGCTGGGTGTTCGTCCGGACGGCGGAGAACGCCTTTTCCCGGTTCGGGGCGCTCGTGCCGTGGATCGCGCTCTTCCTGCTGCTGTTCATAGGCGGGAAGATGCTTATCGAGGGGCTCGCCGCCAGGCGCGCGCTGCGCGCCGGCGCCGAGCCTCCCTCCGGGTCGGGGCTAACCGGCCGCGTCCTTGTCCTGCAGGGCGTGGCCACGTCGATCGACGCCCTGTCGGTGGGCTTCACCCTCGCCGACCGCAATGCCATCGAGGCAAACGCTGCCGCCCTGGTGATAGGGGCGGTGACCTTTGCCGTCTGCGTCGCGGGACTCTGCCTCGGCAGGAAGGTGGGGACGCGTCTGTCCTGGGGGGCATCCGTGCTGGGAGGCTGCATCCTTATCTGCATCGGGATCGAAATCTTCGTAAAAGGACTCCTCGGCTGAAGCCGCGGCCGGTCCGCACGGGCCCGCGCGGGTCCGCGAAAGGGGCGAGCTTGTGGATACTATAATACTGGCAATGATACTGACGGGCTGCGCGCTGATGGTGTACAACATCATCAGATACGCGATGTTCGTCAACAGCAGCATAAAGCTGGACCGTCAACTGCTTAAAAACGGTGTTCTGACAGTCCCGCTTTTTCTGCTTATATTCTTTCTCGTCGGTTATCTCATCGTCGGCCTCGGGGGCCTTGCCGACCTCCTGACCGCGGCAATCCTTCTCGGCGGGAGCATCTTCGTCTTCCTGCTCCTTATGGTCATGTATCTTATAGTCGGAAGGGTCCGCGACACAGAGCAGCAGCTTGCCGCCCAGTACGAGGAGATGAGGGAGGAGATCGGCGAGCTCACCCGCGACTCCGTGTCCTTCCTGCGCGTGAATCTCACCAAAGACGAGGTCGAGGAGCGCGGCGGAGCCCTCTATGACAGCGACTACGCCCACGACAGGTATTCCGACCTGCTCGAGGCCAGGGGAGGGAACGTCCTCGGCGGGACGGCCGCCGGCAACCGCGGCCTGTTCAGCCGCGACGGGCTGCTTGCCCAGTACCGCTCCGGCGTCACCGGCGCCGAGGAGGTGCTGCTGGTCAGGGACCGCGACGGCAGGACGTCTTTCGTGAAGCTCGAGGCGACCATGACAAAGAAGCCGGTGTCCGGAGACGTCGTGGCCTTCATCGTCGAGCGGCCGTACAACGAGGAGATCGTAAAAAAGACCCTGCTCGAGAAGGTCCTGATGGACCAGTACGACAGGATAGCGTACATAATAAACGGACAGTTCAGCGTCCTTGTAAGCAACCCGGACAGGCGGCACGGCCTGCCGCTCCCGGAGAGCGAGGGCGAGAGCTACGAATCCGTCTATCTCAACTGCATTCTGCCGGCCATGAACTACGACCGCGCGGCCAACGCCGGCCGGCCGAATCCCCTCAGGCTCTCCGTTATCGAGAAGGAGCTGCGCAGCCGCGCCTGTTACGAGGTCGACGCGCCCTTCACCGTGGACGGCGATCCCATCTACAAGCGCTTCGTGTTCTACAGGATCGACGAGACCTCCGGCTTCTATCTCATGCTCCTCTCCGACTCGACCAAGCTCAGGGAGGACCAGGAGCGGCGCAACGCGGAGCTGTCCGAGGCCCTGGCCGAGGCGGTCCGCTCCAACGAATCCAGGGTGCGCTTCTTCAGGAACATATCGCACGACCTGCGCACGCCCCTGACCGGCATCACCGGCTTTGCCGACCTGGCCGCCAGGGAGAGCGATCCGGAAAAGCTCCGCTCGCACGTCTCCAAGATCGGCGCCTCCTCGCGCAGGCTGCTTGCCATGATGAACGACCTGTTCGCGATGAGCCTCATCGACAGCGGGACGCTCAGGCTGTCCGCGGCCCCGGTCGAGCTGTCGTCCGTCGCAGACTCGCTTCGCACGCGCTTCGGCCTGCTGCTCCCCGAGAAAAAGCTCGTCTTCCGCGCCGACCTGTCGGGCGTGGAGCATACCCGGTTCCTCTGCGACGCGCAGCGCCTCGACCAGGTGCTGGGGCGCCTGCTTGACAACTCCGTATCGTTCGCGCCCGAGGGCAGCGAGGTGACGTTCACCGCGGCGGAGACGCCGCTGCAGTCCGGCGGGAGCGAGTACGTCTTTGACATCGCCAACAGGGGAGTTAAGATGCCCGACGGCGTGGTGTCGTCGCTGTTCAGCGCGGACACCTGGAACTACGGCATGGATCTCCCGGACATCCCGGGCTCGGGCCTCGGGATGGCGGTCGCCAAGTCCCTCGTCGACCTCATGGGCGGGACCGTCTCCGTCGCCTCGAACGAGGACAGCAGGATAGTGCTGGAGGTCCGCGTGCCCTTCGAGCCGGTAACTACGGCCGAGTCCGCAGGGGAAGGCGGCGGGGAGATGTCCTCCGGCGGTCCTTACAGGCTCCTTGTGGTCGACGACAACGATATGAACCGCGAGATAGCCCAGCTCGTGCTGGAGGGCGAGGGCCACAAGGTCGATCTTGCGGCCGACGGCGCCGAGGCGCTGAGGATCCTCGGCGGGGGGGAGGTCCCGTACGACGCCGTCCTTATGGACGTCCAGATGCCCGGCATGAACGGCTACGAGACCACCGCGGCCATAAGAGCGCTGCCCGGCGGCGTGGTTTCGTCGGTGCCGGTCATAGCCATGACGGCCAACGCCTATCAGGAGGACAGGGCCTCCGCGCTGGCCGCCGGAATGAACGGATACGTGACCAAACCGATAAATCCCAAGGAGATATGCGACGCCGTGCGCGGCATCATCGGAAGGTGACGGCGTATGGGCGCGGTCCGGCAGCGGCCGGCCGGCGGGACCGATCATGATCTTTTCGGAGGAACAAGCTGATGAATAACGGCAATCCCGGCGCTCAGGCCGGACAGACGCGTTTCCGGAGATATCTGTCGCCGCTCGCGGTCTGGGCGCTGTCCTTCGGGTGCAGCGTCGGCTGGGGCGCGTTCGTCATGCCCGGGACGGTCTTCCTTCCCATAGCCGGACCCGTCGGCACCGCGATCGGCATGACCGCCGGGGCGCTCGTCATGTTCGTCATAGGCGTGAACTACGCGTATCTCATGAACCGTTTCCCGGACGCGGGGGGCACGTTCAGCTTCACTAAGAACGTCTTCGGCTACGACCACGCCTTCCTTTCAACGTGGTTCATGGGCCTTGTTTACCTTGCCATAATCTGGGCCAACTGCACCGCCCTTCCGCTCATCTTCCGGACTGTGTTCGGAGACGTGCTCCGCTTCGGCTACATGTATACCGTGGCCGGGTACGAAGTCTACGCCGGCGAGGTCCTGCTCTCGCTCTGCACCCTCGCCCTGTTCGGCGCGGTCTGCATGCTGAACGGGCGCGTTACCGCGGCGATCCAGACCGTACTGGCGCTTATCCTTGCCGCCGGCATCGTTACGGCTTTCGTATGCCTCTTCCTGCTCCGGCCCGGCGAGTCGGCAAAGGCCGTTAGTTCGCCGGCCTTCTCTCCGGGCAACTCGCCCGCATCCGGGGCCCTGTTCATAGTGTTTCTGGCCCCGTGGGCCTTCGCCGGCTTCGAGTCTGTGTCGCACTCGGCCGAGGAGTTCAGATTCCCGGTCGGCAAGGCGCTGACCGTTATGGCGGTATCGCTGGCGACGTCCGCCGTGTCCTATGTCGTGCTTGCCCTTGTCGCCGCGTCGGCGGCTCCCGAGGGCTATTCCGACTGGTTCTCTTATGTGTCGGCGCTCGGCGATCCGGGCCTTTCCGGAGTCGCCGGCATGCCGGTCTTCAACGCGATATCGACGTCGGCCGGCGGCTTGGGAGTCGCGGTCATCGCCCTGGCCGCGGGCGCGGCCATCGTCACCGGGCTGCTGGGCAACACCGTTGCGGCCTCGAGGCTGCTGTGCTCCGTAGCCAGAGACGGCCTCATCGGCGAGGAGACGGGGCGCCTCAACCGCGGCGGAGTGCCCGGGCGTGCCGTGCTGATCCTGCTTCTGATCTCGATACCCATCCCGTTCTTCGGCCGCTCGGCCACGGGCTGGGTCGTAGACATCAACACCATAGGCGTGACCATCGCCTACGCCTACACCTCCGCGGCCGCGTTCAAGCTTGCCAGGAGCGAAGCCAAGAAGTCCGTCTGCGTCTGCGGCGCTTTCGGCATGGCGACGTCCCTCTTCTTCCTGCTGTACTTCCTCATCCCCAACACCTGGTCCGCGTCCAAGCTCTCCACCGAGTCGTACTTCATGCTTCTCGTGTGGATCCTTATCGGCTTCGTCGCCTTCAGCTTCATCTTCCGCCGCGACAAGGCCCGCCGCATAGGCCGGAGCACAGTCGTGTGGTTCGTCATGATGCTGCTCATCTTCTCGACCGCCTTCATATGGCTCGAGGAGACCATCGAGGCCGAGACCGTCAAGGCCGTCAACGACATTTATGTCATGGAGGAGAAGGAGCTCTCCAACCAGGGCGTCCGGGTCAGCGCGGACGAGGAGCGGGTCATCAGAGACGGGCTGTACGCGGAATTCGAGGACGTCACGGGGCACATAACCAGGAACACTCTGCTTATGATCCTGATAACCATTCTGTCGCTGCTGGTCATCTTCAGGATATACAGCCGCGTCCGCAAGAGCCAGCAGACCGCCGTCGAGGACAAGCTGGTGGCCGAGCGGAGCAGCAACGCCAAGTCAGTCTTCCTGTCCAACATGAGCCACGACATACGCACCCCGCTCAACGCGATAATCGGCTACGCGTCGCTCGCCAGGAACGAGAAGGATCTCCCGCCCGCGGTCGACGGCTACCTCGGCAAGATCGAGGCGTCCGGCGACCACCTGCTGTCCCTGATCAACGACGTGCTCGAGATGAGCCGGATCGAGAGCGGCAGGATGGAACTCATGCCCGTCCCGACCGACCTGCGCAGGCTGGCCGGCGACGTCCGCGACATGTTCTCCGCGCAGATGGAGGGCAAGGGGCTGGCGTACACGGTCGAGTGCCGCGACCTTGCCGACCCGTGCGTGCTCTGCGACGCCAGCCGCCTCAACAGGGTCATGTTCAACCTTATCAGCAACGCTTACAAATACACGCCCGGGGGCGGATCCGTATCCGTGACGGTGGCCGAGACCGGGAGGTCCGGCGATACGGCGTCCTTCCGGATCTCCGTAAAAGACACCGGCATCGGCATGAGTCCCGAATTCGCGGCAAAGGTCTTCGAGGCCTACGAGCGCGAGCGCACGGCCACGGTCGAGAACATACAGGGGACCGGCCTCGGGACCGCCATAACCAAGAGAATAGTCGACCTCATGGGCGGGACGATCGAGGTCTTCACCGAGCAGGGGAAGGGCTCCGAGTTCGTCGTCAGGGCGGCCTTCCCGGTCGACCCCGACTACCGGAACTGCGCCGGCGACGAGTCCCTTCCCGAAGGGGCCGGAGACTTTGGCGGCAAGAGGATACTGCTCGTCGACGACAAGCCCGACAACCTCGAGCTCGCAAAGAGCATGTTCGGGGGGCTCGGCTTCGAAGTGGATACCGCGACAGACGGCGACGAGGCCGTCGAAGCGGTCGCGTCGTCGCCGGTCGGCACGTACGACGCCGTCGTCACGGACATCGAGATGCCCGGGCGCGACGGATACGAGACGGCAAGGCTGATACGCTCGCTCAGGAATCCCGAACTCGCGGGGATACCCGTGGTCGCCCTCACGGCAAAGGCCTTCAGCGAGGACATCGCCGCGGCCATGGACGCCGGGATGGACGCTCACATAGCAAAGCCGGTCACGCCGGCCGCGCTTCGCAAGACTATGGCCGAGGTGCTTCTGCGGCGCCGAGGCGCAAAAAACTGAGCCCGGACAGACGCCGGGTCTCGGAAAGAGGATCGCAATGGACCTGTTCGGAGGAGTGATACCCGTAAAGGGGATAACCTTCCTTATGTTCTCCCTGTTCGCCGTCGCGCTCTCCGGCTATCTGCTGGGGCGCGTATCGGTGAAGGGGGTCAGCCTCGGCACCGCCGGGGTGTTTATAACCGCGCTGCTGTTCGGGGCGCTGTTCGGCCGGTCGCTCGGCTCCGCGATGACCGTGGGAGGCGCGGACATTTCGTCGAACGCTTTCAAGATCGTCGAGACGCTGGGCCTCATACTGTTCGTAGGAGCGGTCGGGATGATAGCCGGCCCGAATTTCTTCAAGAACCTGAAAAAGAATTTCAAGTCCTACATCTTCGTGGGCTTTCTGATCATCCTGGGAGGGGCGCTGGCCTCGCTGGCCTGCTACTTCGCAGGGATGACCATTGTCAAGGTCCCTGAAGAGGCGGCGGAACTCGGCATAGAGAAAAACCAGTACATGATGGCCATGACGGTCGGCATAATGTCCGGCTCGCTGACCTCGACCCCGGCATTCTCGGCGGCCAAGGCGACGGCGGCCACCGTCGTCGCGTCGGCAGAGGCCGCGGACGCCATACAGGACGTCGTCACGGTAGGCCACGCCATAGCCTACCTGTTCGGGGTAATTGGCGTGGTGCTGTTCGTTCAGCTCGTGCCGAAGTTCGCAAAGGCCGACATGGACAGGGAGAGGGAGTTCATAACGGCTGTCGACACCGGAGAGGGCGAGACCGCCGGCGCAAAGAAGCGGCTCGAGATCGATCCGTTCGGCTTTGCCGCCTTCGGCCTTGTCGTCATAGCCGGCATCATCCTCGGCGCGATACGCGTGCCGCTGTCGGGCAGAGGGCTGTCGGGCGTAACGTTCAGCCTTACGACCACGGGCGGGGTGCTCATATCCGGCCTTGTATTCTCTCATTTCGGCCACATCGGTCCCGTCAGCCTCAGGGTCAGCCGGCAGGTGCTCGAGGCCTTCAGGGAGTTCGGCCTGATGCTCTTCCTCATCGGCGCCGGCGTGCCGGGCGGCAGCTCGTTCGTCAAATACTTCCAGCCCGTATACTTCCTCTACGGCGTCGTGATCACGGTCGTGCCGCTGTTCGTAGGCTATTTCGCGGCTCGCCGCCTGCTGCGGCTGTCGCTGCTCAACTCCCTCGGCTCCGTGACCGGAGGGATGACCTCGACGCCGGCGCTCGGGACGCTCATCCGCGCGGCGGGAACGGACGACGTCGCATCCTCTTACGCGTCGACCTATCCTATCGCTCTCATCTGCGTGGTGCTGGCATCCCAGGTGCTGATCCTGGTGTTCGGCTCATGAAGACTAAGAAGCGCAGGGCCCGCCGGGCCGTCATCGTCCTGATCTGCATAGCGGCCGCCGGGGCACTGCTTGGCCTTGCGGCCGATCTGCGCGTCAGGTCGGTGGGGAAGTCGATGATAGTTGACGCCGACTCGGCCGCCGCGGACGGAGACTTCGACTGCATTCTCGTGCTCGGCTGCGGAGTCCGCGACGACGGCACCCCGAGCCCCATGCTGCGGGACCGCCTGCTGACCGCCATAGCCCTCTATGAGGCCGGAGCCGCGCCGAAGCTGCTCATGAGCGGAGACCACGGCCGCGACGACTACGACGAGGTCAACGCAATGAAGAATTTCGCCATCGGGCAGGGCGTCCCGGCCGAGGACATCTTCCTGGATCACGCCGGCTTCTCGACGTACGATTCCGTATACCGCGCCCAGGCGGTCTTCTGCGTGGAGCGGGCGATAATCGTCACGCAGCGCTACCACCTTTACAGGGCGCTCTACATAGCCCGGAGGCTGGGCCTCGACGCGGTCGGCGTCGACGCCTGTCTGCAGACCTACAGCGGCCAGACGGCGAGGGACGTCCGCGAGGTGCTTGCCAGATGCAAGGACCTCTGCAAGTGCGTTTTCAGACCCGAGCCGACCTTCCTCGGCGATCAGATCCCTATAGACGGTGACGGAAACGCCACGGCAGGCTGAGCCGCGCCGCTGCCCGTGCCGGAAACAACAAACAAAAAACGTCCGGAAGCTTTTCACTTCCGGACGTTTTTTGACCGGGACTGTTACTACAGCCCCATTTGCTCGGGGACGTATGTCCTCCCGCGTGGCGCGCCGTAAGGGACTCGAACCCCCGGCCTTTTGGTTCGTAGCCAAACACTCTATCCAGCTGAGCTAACGGCGCATTCGGGACGCGGCTTCTTTCGAAGCCTGTATATTGTAGCACATCCTTTTTGTCTTGTCAAGGAGTTTGAAAAATAAAATTGCCTTCCGCGGGCGCGCCGCCCGCGGCGGCGGGGCGGACGGGCTCCCGCGGGAGCGCCGCCCGCGGAAGGCCGCCACGCCGGCTCAGAGGGTATCGTAGTAGATCTTTTTGTAATTCTCGAACGAGGCGCGGAAGTCGCCGGCGTTTTCCTTTTTGATCCGCCCGAGGTACTCGTGCGGGTCGAACGACCCGGCCCCGGAGCGTATGAGCGTAACGGCTATGTTGGAGCAGTGGTCCGAGATCCTGGAGTAGTTCGAGATGATGTCGTTGAAGACGAAGCCCTGGTTTATCCCGCACACGCCCCGCTGCAGACGCTCCACGTGGCGGTTCTTCAGCGTGTCGCAGATCAGGTCTATGACCTGCTCCAGCGGCTCGACCTCGGCGGCCATAACGGTGTCGTTGTAAGCGAAGGCGTCGCAGGTGACGTTGAGTATCTCCAGTATGGCCTGGGACACCGTAACGAGCTCCTTTTCCGCATCGGGGGAGAAGGTGACCTTCTTCTCCCGTATCTCTCGCGCGGCCTCGGACAGGTTGAGGGCGTGGTCGGAGATGCGCTCGAAGTCGCCGATCGTGTGCAGCAGCGCGCCGGCCTCGCGGCTCTCCTTCTCGGAGAGGTTGAAGCTGGAGAGGCGGACAAGATAGGAGCCGAGCTTGTCCTCGCACTCGTCGACCTTGTCCTCGGCCTCCTCTATGGCGCGCGCGCCGTCGGCGCTGTACGCCGTCCGCAGGGCGATCGCCCTGACGATGCTGTCGCGGGTGAGCTCCCTCATTATGTTGACGCCTTTGCGGCACTGCTCGAGGGCGATCTCGGGCAGGTTGAGGAAGCGCTCGTCGAGCAGGGCGGCTACGTCGGTCCTGCGGTCCGCCTCCTTCTCGCGCACGGTGAGCGTGAGCAGTCTGCGGAACAGCGGCAGCAGGAGCAGCACTATGACGAGAGCGGCGGCTTTGAGCAGCGTGTTGAACGCGGCTATGCCGACCGGCGACGCGGCGGCGGAGAGGAAGGCGAACGGCCTGAAGATGTTTATGATATAGAACGGTATCATGAAGGCGGCGCCGGTGAAGAGGTTGAAGTAAAGATAGAACACCGTAGTCCTGCGCCCGTCAGCAGTGGCCCCGATGCCGGACAGCAGCACCGGCACGCAGGCGCCGATGTCCATGCCTATGATCAGAGGTATGGCCGTTCCGAACGGCACCGCGCCGGTCAGCGACAGCGCCTGGAGTATGCCTATGGTTGCCGACGACGACTGTATCACCGCGGTCAGAGCGGCGCCTATCAGCACGCCGAGGAAGGGGTTGGAGAACACGGTGAGGACGTCCAGGAAGGCCTGCGATTCGGCAAAGGGGCGGGTGGCGTCGCTCATGGTGGTCATGCCAACCAGCAGCGTGCCGAAGCCGAGGAGGATGGCGGCCAGATCCTTGCGTCTGCCGCGCGAGGAGAAGACGTAGAACAGCGCGCCGGCAAAGACGACCAGCGGCGCAAAGGAGGAGGGCTTCAGAAGCGAGAGCAGGGAGCTGCCGCCGCCGATCCCGGCCAGCGAGAGCAGCCACGCCGTTACAGTGGTGCCGAGGTTCGCCCCGGCAACGACTCCCATGGCCTGGGTGAGCGTCATGAGGCCCGAGTTCACGAAGCCGACCACCATGACAGTGGTGGCCGACGACGACTGCATCGCCGCGGTCGTGACCGTGCCCAGAGCGGCGCCCTTGAGAGGGGTCGACGAGACCCGCTCCAGGACGCCCTCGAGCTTCGCGCCCGCGGCTTTTTTCAGGTTCGTGCCCATGAGGTTCATTCCGAACAGGAAGAACCCGAGGCCCCCCGCCATTGTAAACAGTGTGAGTACTATGTCCATTATCTCTGCACCTGCCCCGCGCTCAGCGCGTTTCGACGGCCGGGGCCGCTTCGGGCGGCCCCGGCCTTTCGGTCTTCGCTTTAATAATACAACATTTCGGCGAAAAGGTCAAGCGCAAAAGGCAGAGAAACGGGTGCCCGGCCGGCGGAAGGACGTGATCCGGGCCGGCGGCGGAGAGGCAGCTTATCCGGCAGCCTTTTCCTTCCAGTTGCCGAAGTCGGCGGGGATGGTCACGGTCAGGCGCTCGGATATGCTGAATATCCCGGCCTCCGGGCAGCTGACCACGGCGGGCTCGGCCACGAAGGTGCCGGCCACGGCGCCGCGGACCGTGTACGTTATCTTGATACGGAACGAGTATTCCGGGCAGGTGCTCTCGTAGGACCGGCCGAGGGAACCATTCTTAGAAGCATAGGCGTAGCCTTTGTTGTACACCGAGACGTATCCGGCCATCTCCTGCCCGCCGTTGTTGCGGATGCTCGCGGTGACACGGACGTCGGAGTCGTTGTTCGACGCCCATCCGTCGGTCGATACGAACCTGGCTCCGGATGGGATCCAGTCGGAGAGCTCGAAGTATTCGCTGACGCGGGTCGAGGTGCCCCTGACCGTAAGCGTGACCTTCGTCCGGCCGGGTCCGTCGCTCGAGAACGATTTGGAGACCGTTACGCGCTTCGACGCGGACAGGTCGCCGTAGGCCTCTTCGGCGGAGGTGCGGTAGCAGGCCAGTACGCGGATGTCGGCGGAGGAGGGATCGACCGAGAAGCTTTCGAATTCGGACTTGGTGAGCGAGAGGGTGAGCACCTTGCCGCGGCCCACGGTCGCGGTCCTGCGCTCGCCTTTAACGGTGTAGACGAGCTCGCGGTCGGCAAGCTCGGCGGCCGAGGGGACGAAGAAGCGCAGATAAGCGGCCAGCGCCAGCGCGGGGGACTCGTCGGACGTCCGGTTTTCCAGCAGATACGTCGCGAGGCCCGCGGCGTCGTCCTTGCTGATCCTGGATACGGCCAGCAGCGCCAGCGAGGAGAGTCTCACCCGCTCCTGCAGCGTGTCCGCCCTGACGAAGAGCGTGCCGTACTCGGCGTCGGCCGAGGCAAGTTCGGCGCGGATCTGATTCCAGATGCCGGATGCCGGGACGTAGTCGCCGATGACCGCGAACGCCGCGGCCAGATAAAGCTTGGCCTCGGTCGGATAGTTGGCGGCGGCGGAGGCCACGAGGTACAGACGGTCGAGCACGGGCTCGCCGAGGGCGGCCAGGCCGAGCAGGCCGGCGCAGAGGTCGGTCTCGTCGGCCGGACTGCCGGAGAGCACGTCGCCGTACAGCAGGGAGGCTATGTTCTCCTTCCTGACTCGGTCGAACAGCTCGGGGCACACCGACAGCATCACCGAGGTGAGGCGGACGTCTTCGGAGCCGTAGGAGAACAGCTTAGCGTAGCCGTTGCCGGTCTCGGCGAAGCGGTCGGAGAGAAGTTTCAGAACGTCGCCGCTGTCGGTCCCGAAGAGACCGTCCGACGCGGTCAGGGCGGCGTAACGGGCCGCAAGGGCGTCCGTCCTTCCGCTGCCGTCGGCGCGGCTCAGGGCGTTCAGCACGCGGCTGTAGAGCGGATACGTGCCGGTGCCCGCGTAGAACGACAGGTTTACGGGGTAAGCGGCCGGAGTTATGCCGCCGATCTCCGCGGCGGTCATCTCGCGCTTCGTTTCGGCCGTCGCGGCGCTCGCGATCACTCTGAAGGCGGTCTCGACGGCGTCGGTGGAGCCGCCGAGCTCTCCGTAAACGGTCACGCGGTAAGAGCCTTCGGAGAGCTTCCCGAAATTGAACCAGGCGTGCACGGAGGCCTCGGAGCGGGCGGTCCTGGTGGCGAGCTTTTCTCCGTTCTCGCCGTACAGCACGGCGGTATAGGAGACCTTTCCGCCGGAGGCCGCGGACCCGAAGGCCCTGGCGGAGACGGACACTTCGTCGCCGGCAATGTAAGTGCCGCACGCGCCGCAGCTGACGAAGAAGGGCTGCGTGCAGACCGCGCCCGATACCGCGCCGCCGGCCAGCGTCGAGGAAAGGCCTTTTCCGCGGAACGCTCCGCAGGCCGAAAGCCTCCAGGTCGTGATGTTGTCCGGTACGGTGAATGTCAGCGTCGCGGTGCCGTCGGCGCCGGTGGTCAGGACGGCGAACACCGGGTTGTCGGCGAAGTATTTTCGGACGTAGTATTCTCCGCCGGCCGCTTCGCCGTCTTCGGCGTTGGACGGCACGTCTGCGGCCGGCTCCGCTTCCGGAGCGCCGCCCCCGCCCTTTTCGGAGAAATAACGCCAATCATCGCCGAGCGATTGGCCGGAGGAGAAAACGTTGCGCCTGGAGTCAATGACTACGGATTTGAGAGCGGAGGTGCTCCTGCCGTATCCGTAATAACTCAAATAATACAGGTAGGCGCGGTAATAATAGGAGGAGCTCTGCGCCTTTGAGGCGGGGCCGCAGCTTTCGAAGAAGCCGCCGGCGGGGTCCGCCGTCTGATCGCCGAGGGCGAAGCAGGCCTCGTCGACGACGCTGAGTATGATCCCGGCCCCGCTCACCGGACGGCCGGAGGGATCCGTCGCCCGCACGGTGACGGAAGCGGTGTCGCCCGGTCTGTAAGTCGCGGATGAGGCCGTTATCTCGATGCCGAGCCTGCCCCGGCTCTCCCAGTCGTACACGAGCGGGACGGACCTGTTATTGAACCCGTCTTTGTTCGCGTCGTAACAGACGAGCCAGGCGCTGGCGCCGGGGATCATGGATTCCCTGAAGCTGCCCGTGTAAGACTGGCCGGAGGAGAAGTCCTCCAGGCCGTTGCCGCAGATCACCCAGAAGCAGCAGCCGCTGAAGCCTTCGGGGATGGAGGCGGTGAGCGATACGGGATCGCCGACGGCGTAGCTGTCGGCGGCGCCCGAGACGACGGGGCGCGAAGACGAATACTCGGCGGATTCGACGGAGCGGATCCGATCCGACGACTTCGTCGCGTACACGCTCCCGGAGACGGTCACATACCCTCCGTCGTAAAACGTGTATTCGTAACGGTAATAGCCTTTGAAGCCCGAGACTTCGTATTTCGGCAGCTCGACCTTGCCGTCTTTGAAATATGCCGTGCCGGTCTGAACCGTCGTGTCGGTGTGAGAATAATTGTAGTACGTATACGCTTTTTTGGTGTAGGTGTTGTATCCGCGGGCGGGCGTCGAGGTTATGACCCTCTTTATGAGCGTGTACTTCACCGAGCCGTTGGCGGGCGCCCCGAGAGTGTTGTCCGGGAAGTCGGGATACTGAAGGTCGGAGGCTTCGCGCAGGGCCGAGTAGTCGCGGCGGTACAGCGAGAAGCCGACGGTATCTTCGCCGTACAGGCACGAGAAGGCCTGGTCGGAGGGGAAGAACGGCGCCGAAGCGCTGACGGTGAGCGTCTGGGTCTCGAAGCCCGAGAGCCTTGCGCTTACGGTGACGTAGAGCGGGTCAGTCGACCCGGCCTGAACGGCGAGCCTTGCCCTGGCGCGGAGCGTCCCGTCGCTGCCGGTGGAGGAGTCCCCGGACTGTTCGAAATACACTCTTGCGCCGTTGAGGTATCCGTAGACGTCGAAGGTCAGGCCCGGGGCCGGCGTCCCGTCGAAGAAGGCGGCGCTCACGGTTATCTCCGCGTAATCCCCGTTGCGGTAGAAGAGTTTGTCGAAGGTCACGGAGGCCGTGTACACGGGCTTTTCCTCGTCCGTGATCCTTATGTATTTCGAAGCGATGACCAGCCCCTCGCCGTCGGTGATCTTGACGTACAGGGAGGAGCGCTTCATGTTCTCGATCGGGAACGAGGCGGTGAACGTGCCGTCATCCGATACGTCGATCCGGGTCTTCAGGACCGAGTTTCCGGTCTGGAGATAGATGCAGTCGGGGAGGGTCCCGCCGTACAGCGGCGCTATGAAGCCCCATACGTTCACCGTGTCGTCGCCGAAGTAGACCTCGCGGTCGGTGTACAGGTATTTCATCGAGTACAGCGAACCGTCCGTCCTGGCCGCGTTGGCGCAGATCAGGACCGAGTCGTCCCCGCGGGTGACCAGCGCCAGCACTGCCGTTCCGCCGCCGGTCTCGGCAAGAGCCGTGCCCGATTCCGTGTATACGGCCGGGAACTGAACGGCCTCCCCGCTGTCAAGGTCCCAGCCGTAGGTCGGAGTGTAGGAGATGCCTGTGACGGAGGCTCCGGAGACGGGGCTGCCCGAGGCGTCGGCCGCCAGAAACAGCGTTTTGCCGTCGGAGCAGACGGTCGCGCAGCGCAGGCCGGTGATCTGGACGAAGGCGTAGGCGACGTCGGACAGCGTTTTCTTTCCCGATATGCCGCTTATCTCCATCCTGAGCAGATATACTCCGCGCCCGAGGTTCGAGGGAAGCTCGACGGGCACGAGCGCGCTCTGCGATCCGGAGGTCGTATCGTAATAGCGTTTCTGGTTTACCTTGACGGACGTGAGGGGTATGTCGGTCTCGAAGACGCGCGCCAGGCCGTCGACGGAGTATCCGTTGCCGTCCGAACCGAGCCGGCTCTCGTGGAGGCGCACCGCCTCGTAGGCGGACAGGAAGTCCGGATACGCGTACAGTTCCGCCTTTAGTCCGGTGAGCGAATCCGCCGCCAGCGCCTGGACGGTGTAATGCACGAATGGGGAGTCGCCCGGCGAGCAGCAGAACGACAGGTTCGTGAAGACGTCGTCCGGCGTGAGCCTGACGTACGCCGTTTCTTCGGACGAGAATTCGGCCGCCGTCCTGAACCTGACGGTCACGTCCTCCGCCAGCTTCTTTCCGGAGACGGAGGCGACGCCGGCCCCTACGGTGAACGAGTAAACGGTGTCGTACTTGAGGTCGAACGAAGGCACGAACGCGACGGTGCGGCCGTCGGGATAAAGGCTCCAGGTCCCCTTGACCGAGGGCGTGAAGCTGACTCTGCCCGTTACCTCGGACAGCGACGCCAGCGTCTCGGAGAAGGTGATCTCGATGCCGTTGTCGACCGGGAAGCCCACGGCCCTGTCGGCCGGCAGCAGGCTCTTGACGGTCATCTCGGACGCGGTCTGGAAGGCGTAGCTTATCTCCGGGTTTTCCGGGTCGCCTACGGACAGGCGATATACGGTCCCGGGCGCGAACGAACCTCCCGCGGGGGATATCACGAACTCGGTGTCGCTCCTCCCGGAGACGGACACCGTCGCGGACGGCGAGAGGGTCAGATAGGACGTCAGCGTTTCGACGTCGGTCGGCGCCGACGTCCTGACGAGGAAGCACCCCGTGGCCGGTATGACGCGGCTGTCGGTGCCCTCGGCGGTTATGCTGAGGCCCTGCAGGGCTTCGGGCAGTTCCGTGACGCCGCCGGTATAGTAGGCTCTGCCGTCCAGCGACAGCCCCTGCGGCACGTCGGGACCCTTTCCGCGAAGTCGGTCCGCGATAAGGAACCCGCCCGCGGCGAGGGCGCCGAGAAGCACGGCCGCGGCGGCAATGATAAATATCTTCTTAAGCGTTCCGCGGCCGGACGTTCCGTTGCCGCCGGATCCCGCGGCCGCGCGGCCGCCGGCCTTCCGTCCGGTACCGCCCGCGGCAAGTCCGGCCGGTGTGACGCTTTCGGCCTCCCTTACGAGGTCGTCGCCTATCCCGCCCACAGCGGACAGGATCCTTTCGCTTTTTCCGGTCTTACGGTCGTCTTTCACAGTGAAACACCTTCCTTTTCCAGATAATCCCTGAGTCTCTTTTTCGTCCTGGCGAGGCTCGTGTGGACGCCCGGCCGTCGCAGGCCGGTTCGTCCGGCGATCTCATCCTCGCCGAGGCCGTGCCAGTACCGCAGAACGAAGACGGTCCTGGTCCGGCTGTCGCAGCTCCGCAGGAAGCGGTCGATGAGATCCGAGAGGGCCGAGTCCGACACGACGTCTGCACCGCCTCCGGCTGGGACGGCGTCGCGGAGCTCGTCGACGAGTTCCGAGCCTCCGCGCCTGTCCGCGCAGCGCCGGCGGACGGCGTCGACGGCCAGATTGCGGACGATCCTTGCTCCATAGGCGCGCAGATCGCCGGGCCGCTCCGGCGGGACCGAGTCCCATATCCGCAGCAGAGCCTCGTTGAGGCACTCCTCGGCGTCGGCGTCGCTGCCCGTGAGCCGTACCGCCAGAGACCGGTACAGCCGGCCGTATTTTGCGCCGAGAGCCTCGAGGGCGGTCTCGTCGCGCGACAACAGCCGCTCCACTATGTCCCTGTCGGCAAGTGTTCCGGTGTCTTGCATCAGATCGGGTCCTTTCTGCGCTCGCGCGCTGCCTCTCATAAAATAAGACGGATTTTCGTCCGGAAAAGTTTCTGATCGTGCGAAAAAATTATTTTTTTTTCGAAAAAGTTTCTTTTTTGAGCGGAACGGGCCGTTTTTTGTCCGGGAAAGATCCTTCCCCGATAATAGTACCACGAAAACCGCGGGCGGTCAAGTGCGCCCGGCGGATCGCCGGACGGCCGGATCCGGCCGGGAAGCGGTTTTGGGCGTTGATTTCTCCGCTGAAATATGATACAATAACAGTCCACTCTTCCGGCCGTGCAGGAACGACTGGCACGGCGTTCAGCGGAGAAACCGCATGGATACGTTATTCGGCAGGCTTTTCGTCAAAAACTATAACGACGTTTCGGACCGCGGCGTCCGGACCGCCTGGGGCACCGCCGTCGCCGTGGCGGGAATAGTCGCCAATCTGCTGCTGTCCGCGTGCAAGTTCGCGGCCGGTCTGCTCTTCGGGGCCATCTCGGTCACTGCGGATGCCGTCAACAACCTGTCCGACGCCGGTTCGCAGCTCATTTCGCTGGTCTCGGTCCGCGTGGCGGCCAGACCTGCCGACCGCGAGCACCCCTTCGGCCACGCCAGGATGGAGTACGTGGCCTCTATGGTGGTGTCGGTCATCATCATAATCATCGGCTTCACCACGCTACGCGAGTCCGCTGAGAAGCTCATCGGACGGGGAACCTCGGAGTTTTCCTGGATATCCGTAGCCGTGCTCTCGGGCTCCATACTCGTCAAGCTCTGGCTGGGGCTGCTCAACCGCCGTGTCGGGCGGCGCATATCGTCGTCCGTAATGGAGGCGACCGCCGCCGACAGCCTCTCCGACGTGGCGGCGACCGGAGCAGTCCTCGTCTCGCAGCTCGTCCTCAGGTTCACCGGCTTCGATCCGGACGCATACCTCGGCATTGCCGTGTCCCTGCTCATAATGTGGGCGGGCTTCCGGATCATGCGCGAGATGTCCGGCCTGCTGCTCGGCGAGGCCCCCGATCCCGAATTCGTCAGGGAGCTCACCGGCTTCGTGCTCTCGCACGAGGGCGTCTGCGGCGTCCATGACGTAATGGTGCACGGTTACGGGCCCGGCGCGCGCATAGTGTCGCTGCACGCCGAGGTCGACGGATCCGCAGACATTTTCGTGACGCACGACATCATAGACAATATCGAGAACGAGATCTTCGACCGCTTCGGAGCGGTCTGCACCATCCATATGGACCCTATAGTGACCGACGACGCCGAGGTCGCACGGGTCAGGGAGATCGCGGCGTCGCGCGTGAGGGAGATCGACGACAGGCTCAGGATCCACGATTTCCGCTTCGTGCGCGGAGAGACTCACACGAATCTGATCTTCGACGTGGCCGCGCCGTTCGAACTAGGACTCACCGACGCCGAGCTGAAGGAGAAGGTGGCCGCCGCGCTGAGGGCCGAGGATCCGGACTACAGGGCCGTGGTGAAGATCGACCGCGGCATCAACGAGTTCTGAGGGACGGAGGAGAGATATGGGCGTTGACGGACTTGAGGCGCTTGCCGCCCTCGAGGGGCGGATCCTTGGCGTGGATTTCGGAGACGTAAGGACCGGGCTGGCGATATCGGACGCCGGGCGGAGACTGTCGTCCGGGATAGGCACGATACGCCCCGGGGGCATAGCGCGGACCGCCGCGGAAGTGGCAAGGATAGCCGTCGAGCGCGGAGCCGTCGCGGCCGTCGTCGGCCTGCCGCGCAACATGGACGGGTCGGAGGGATTCCGGGCCGGGCGGTGCCGGGAGTTCGCCGGTATGCTGTCGGAGGCTGCAGGAATACCCGTCGCCATGGCGGATGAGAGGCTCAGCACCGCGGCCGCCTCGCGCTACCTGAACGAGACGGACGTGAGAGGGCGCAGGCGCAAGGGCGTCATCGACGCGCTGTCGGCGGAGATCATACTGCAGGACGCGCTGGACCGGCTGGCGATCATATAAGGCGCAGAAAACAGACGGCGCCGGGATCCGATGCGGATCCCGGCGCCGAGTTATTCTGCAGAAGATCACTTTCCGCCGAATATGCCTTTGATGGACGAGAGAATGCCCTGAGCGTCGTCGATCTTAAGCTTTGCCTTCACGAGCTCGGTGAGCTTCTCGAGCAGTTCGGAGGAGAGTTTTTCCTTGATGAGGGACTTTACGGTCCCCTTGGGGTTCTTCTTGAATTTGGCAAGAAGAGAGCTGTCGGCCGAGATCTTTCCGACAAGTTCCTCGGCTTTTTCCTTGAGCTGGTTCGCGTCAAATGCTGCCATATGTGCCGTCTCCTTTTATAATTGTTTGCGTATCCCGCAAGATATCGTCTTCGGCTCTGCCCGGGGCTGCCGGCCTGTCGCAGAGATCCGGCCCGCGGTCAGACCACGAAGCGGTCCAGCCTGTCGCAGAGGTCGCGAAGCTCGGCGGCCGCCCGGCCGGCGCGCCGGTAGTATTCCTCGGGTGAAACGTCCTCGTAGAACTTCGAGTTGGCGCGGATGATCTCGAGCATTATGGAGCCCGTGAAGCCGGCCTCGCAGATGCTGCGGGCGACGCGGCCGAGATCGAGGGTGCCGTCTCCGGGGATGAGGTGCTCGTCGCGGTCGAACTCGCCGTGGTTGTCCTGAACGTGCAGGGCGAAGAGCCTGTTCCCGAAGAAGTTCATGTATCTCCTGCCGGGGGTGAAGCATGCCTCGTGGCCGGTGTCCCAGCAGAAGCGGGCCTCCGGGAAACAGTCGAAGGCGCAGCCTATGTTGCCTATCATACGCTGGTTCTCGTAGCAGATCTTTACGCCCGCGGCGGCGGCCGCGTCCATGAGCCGGCCGAAGCGGTCGAGGCCCAGGTCGTTTACCCTGGGCGGACGGAGTCCCGAAGAGAGGTGTACGATGAGGGCCGGGATGCCGTACTTTTCGCATTTGGTCACGCCGTCAGTCAGCCTGGCGAGCATGCGCTCACCGGCCTCGCCCTCGCGCCACATGTCGTTTATGGCGTTGAACGGAGCGTGGAGAGTCTCGCAGACGATGCCGGCCCCGCGCAGGGCGGTCATCCAATCGTCGAGCAGAGGGTCCTCGGACCCGGTGAAGAAGGCCTCGAAGCCGTTTTCGCGAAACAGCTCCGTCTGGCGGGCGACGTCCAGTCTCCCGTATGCGTTGCTGTTGATCCCGATCTTTCTGTACATGCCATTCCTCCGGCTTTTTTTCTATAAAATTATAGCATAAACCCGTTCCTCCGTCAACGGCCGGCTTGACAAAAAAACGCCGGTGTAATACAATAATATCGGCAGTACGGGAATGCGGGACGGCCGCGGGAGGACGACGGATTGAAGAACGCCAGGAGCGCCGTTATCGGCGAGATAGAAAGATCGAAACTGATAGTCGTGCTCAGGAACGTCGACCGCGACAGGCTCATCCCCTGTGCGGCCGCGCTGCTGGCCGGGGGCGTCAGGTGCGTCGAGGTCGCCTTCGACCGTTCCGGCAGGATCCCCGACACCGTGACCGCGGGGAGCATCTATTCGCTCGCGCGCGAGTTCGACGGCCGCCTCGTCGTCGGCGCCGGGACGGTATCCACGGTCGAGCAGGCCAGGATCGCCGCCGACTCCGGAGCCGTGATGGCAATGTCTCCCGACTCGTTCGAGGACGTCATAAGGGCGTCCAGGCGCCTCGGACTCGTCTCTGTGCCCGGGGCCTTCACCCCCACCGAGGCCGCCTTTGCCGCCCGCTGCGGGGCGGACTTCGTCAAGCTGTTCCCGGCCGGGGCCGCCGGCCCGGGCTATCTGCGAACCGTCGCCGTGCCGCTCTCCGACCTCAGGTTCCTGGCCTTCGGCGGCGTCACCGCCGATAACGCCCGCGCCTTTATCGACGCGGGAGCAAAGGGAATAGGGGTGTCGGGCGGAATAGTCAGCCGCAGGGCCCTCCAGGAGGAGGACTGGGACGGCGTTACCGCCGCCGCGGCAGCCTTCGTCTCGGCGCTTTCGGACAAAAAGCAGTGACCGGCCAGAAAAAATACCGATCGGTCCGATCACTGATCGGTTCGGACAAAAAACAATGATCCAATAAGATCCACCGGAGGAGATCCAAATGTCAGAAAAGAAGATCAACGCGCTCATCGGCCAGTCGGGCGGACCGACGGCGGCCATCAACGCCACGCTCGCAGGCGTCGTCAGGGGCCTCAGGGCTCTCCCCGGATGCGGCGAGATCTACGGCGCCATGAACGGCATCGACGGCGTCATAGCCGGCAACATAAGGGACATCGGTTCGAGGCTGCGCACCGAAGAGGAGCTGAACGCCCTCGAGTGCACCCCGTCCGCCGCACTCGGCTCGTGCAGGCGCAAGCTGCCCGACGTGTCCGACACGGAGTTCTACGGAAAGATCTTCGACCGCTTCGCGGAGTACGGGATCGGGATGTTCTTCCTCATCGGCGGGAACGATTCCATGGACACCGTGGACAAGCTCAGCAGGTTTGCCGCCTCGGCGGGCTCGCCAGTAAGGATCATAGGCGTGCCCAAGACCATAGACAACGACCTCGAGATCACCGACCACACCCCGGGCTACGGCTCCGCGGCCAAGTTCATAGCGACCGTGTGCGAGGAGATCGCCGGCGACTGCGCCGTCTACACCACCAAGGCCTGCACCATAGTCGAGATCATGGGCCGCGACGCGGGCTGGCTCACCGCCGCCGCCGCGCTGCCCAGGCTGTACGGCCAGGTCTGTCCCGACCTCGTTTACCTGCCGGAGGTCAGCTTCGACTACGACGAGTTCATAAACTCCGTGCTGGCGCTGTTCGAGATCAAGCCGAACATCGTCGTCGCCGTGTCCGAGGGCATACGCGACGCCGAGGGCCGCTACGTGGGCGAGGGCTCTCAGAGCGGTGTCAGGGACATATTCGGACACAGGTATCTGGCCGGGACCGGGAAGGTGCTCGAGGAGACCGTCCGCGCCCGCATAGGCTGCAAGGTCAGATCCATCGAGCTGAGCCTCCCGCAGAGGTGCGCCGGACACTGCCTGTCTGCCGCCGACATAAGGGAGAGCGTCATGATAGGCAAGGCCGCCGCGGGATTCGCGGCCGCCGGCAGGACCGGCGAGTTTGCCGTGCTGAAGCGCGTGCCGGGCCTGGATTACGCGATAGTTCCGGACGCCGTGCCGGTGTCGCTCGTCGCCAACAAAATAAAAAAGGTCGACCGCGCCTTCATCAACGCGGCCGGCAACAACGTCACCGACGAACTTCTGAGGCTCATAGCCCCAATGATCGAGGGCGAGGTCGCGGTGCCGATGCGCGGCGGGCTGCCGGAAAGGTTCGAGCTGAAGGAATGAAGTTGCCGCCTGCGGCGGCAAATGAAGTTGCGCGCTGCGCGCGCAAATGAGGTTGCCGGCGGAGCCGGCAAATGAAGTGCCGCCCATCGGGGCGGCAATGAAGGAACGAGGTTGCGCGCTGCGCGCGCAAATGAAGTGCCGCCCTGCGGGGCGGCAATGAGGGAATGAAGCAAGGGGCTGTAAAAAAAGTCCTAAAAAACAGAAGCACTCAAGCTATGATCGTTAGATTAGCGCTTGAGTGCTTTTCTTTTAGGATTTGTCAACACAAATGGTAAAAAAGTGCAGAATAAATAGTTATCCAGGTGTGCATCACCAGACATCCCCCCCAGCGAAGGATGTCATTGAAAAAAATATTGCTTTGAAAAAGCGATACTATGCCGCGGCAGCAGCGCGTTGCTTTTTGTTGTGGTATTTATAAAGGTTAAATCCGATGGCAATAAGCGTGAACTCTAAAATTACGGATTCTATGCCCCTTCGGCGAGCTCTTTTGTAAGCCCTGTTCCACTTGATCGATCCGAATGCTCCCTCGGCCTGAACCGCTCTGTTAGTCCTCAATCTCGCTCCGAGCTCCGTCTGCAGATTCTCAAGGACCTCATGATGTATGGCGGTCAGTTCCCGGTTCATGCGTATGGTTCTGTCGCTGTCGCCCCTGCAGCATTTTTCTCTGCTCGGACATCCGTCGCATGATGAACATTTGTATATTTCTTCGGTTCTGCCGTAATGATTCCCGTGAACCGGTCTGTTTCCCAGAAACTTAAACGGCCTTCCCTCAGGGCAGACCAGGTTCCCGTCTTCGTCCCGTTCGAAGTTTACCGCTCTGTACGGATCGTCTCTGAATTTCGGATCCTTCGACTCCTGGTCGTACATCGTAAACTTCATATACTTGCCGATGCCGTTCTGCTCACAAAACAGATAGTTGTTGTATGAACCGTATCCCGCATCCCCGACGGGGTATAACGGGTATTCGCCGTACGCGTTTCTGAACTTTTCAAGCAACGGAACGAAACAGTCCATATCCGATGCGTACTGCTGAGCATCGACAACAGCGATATATTCGTCGCAAACGCCGATCTGCATATTGTATGCCGGCAGCAGCTGATCGTTGCCCATATAGTCCCTTTTCACCCGCATAAACGTGGCATCGTGATCCGTTTTGCTGAAACTGTTACGGTGCTCACCGCAGATCTCGATCCTCTCGGCGTATTTCTTCAGTCGCTCAAGATATTCGCAAAGCTTGTCATACTGGCGCTGTTCCGCCGTTTTGTGGTGCCCTCTGCCGTATTTTGCGGCTGTTGCTGTGCCGGTAGCTGATGCAAATCTTTCAATTATCTGCTCAAGATACTCAATTGCATACTCTTCGCGCGGCTCTATCCGAAGCCCGAGCATCCGCAGCACTCCGCTGTTTATTTCTTCTATTATCTCGCTGATGCGAACGAAGACCTTCGCACGGCTCGTCTGGCACGATTTCTTCCATACCCAGGTGTATTTGTTTGCGTT
>JAEEJM010000042.1 GCA_016281895.1 Clostridiales bacterium | reverse complement strand
GCGCTGGCCGCGTCGGTCGGAGAGGCCGTGGCCGCCAGCGATGAGATGAAAGAGTATGAGCAGGCCTCGGCGGCATACGGCGCCGACGGGGAGCTCATGGAGATGATACGCGAATACAACACCGACAGGGAGGCCCTGGCCATGGCCTCGGCAGACGGACAGGCGGACGAGCTCATTACGAAGGCGCTGGGCGACCGCATAGCCGAGCTCGAGTCGG
This sequence comes from Clostridiales bacterium, assembly GCA_016281895.1. Lineage (GTDB taxonomy): Bacteria > Bacillota > Clostridia > Oscillospirales > CAG-272 > CAG-390. The sequence goes on along the minus strand of JAEEJM010000042.1, from coordinate 3,962 downwards.
ACATTGCGCACAGCGAGGTCTTCGAGCGGTATTCCAAGGCCGGGGAGGCACTCCGCGAGCTCATGGACGCCGTATTCCGCGCGGTCTCGGAAGCCGCTTACGGCTCCGGCGGGGCGGAGGGCTGCTCCGGGGACTGCTCCCGCTGCTCCGGCTGCCGCCACGGCTGAGACCCGCGCCGGGCCGGCGAGCGCCGGGCCGGAGGTCCGGGACCGCGTTCCCGGAAGCAAATCATCAAAGGACGGTACTGAGTCATGACCCCCATGATGGATCAGTATTTCGTGATAAAGAACCAGTATAAGGACTACCTGCTGTTCTACCGGCTCGGGGATTTCTACGAGCTGTTCTTCGACGACGCGAAGACGGCCTCCAGGGAGCTCGAGCTCACACTGACCGGGCGGGACTGCGGGGAGGCGGAGCGCGCGCCGATGTGCGGCGTCCCGTTCCACAGCGCCGACTCTTACATAGCCAGGCTCATAGAAAAGGGCTACAGGGTGGCGGTCTGCGAGCAGATGGAAGATCCGTCCCTTGCCAAGGGGCTGGTCCGGCGCGAGGTCATCAGGATCATCACGCCCGGCACGGTCACCGAGGCCTCCATGCTCGAGGACAACCGCAACAACTACCTGTGCGCCGCCTTCGTGTCCGACGCCGAGTGCGCGGCCGGCTTTGCCGACGTCTCCACGGGCCAGGTCTTTGCCACCTTCTTCACGGGAAGATCGGCGGCTCAGGAGCTGCGCAACGAGCTTGGAACGTACGGACCCAGCGAGGTGCTGATCAACGTCCCGGCCTCGTCGGACCGGGAGCTCGCCTCGTTCGTGACCGAGCGCCTCGGAGCCATGCTCACCGACACGAGGCAGAGTTACTTCGCCCCCGGCGAGGCCGGCGAGGCGGTCGAGCGCCAGTTCGGCGCCGTCATCACGGCCGAGGACAGATCGCACCCTTCGCTCATCGCCGCCCTCGGGGCGCTGCTCCTGTACCTCAGGGAGACCCAGAAGACGGAACTGTCCAACATAAGGGACCTCAACATATACGAGAACGGCCGCTACATGCAGCTCGACATAGCCACGAGGCGCAACCTGGAGCTCACCGAGACGCTCCGCACCAAGGAGAAGAAGGGGACGCTGCTGTGGGTGCTTGACCGCACGAAGACCGCGGCGGGCGCGAGGCTGCTGCGGCAGTGGATCGAGCATCCGCTGCTGAACGTCTCCCGCATTACGCGCCGCCAGAGCGCCGTCGCAGAACTGACCGACGACCCCGTGCGCGCCGACGAGACCGCCGAGCGCCTCGGCAGGGTGATGGACCTGGAGCGCCTCGTTACGAGGATAGTCTACGGCACCGCCAACGCCAGGGACCTGCGGGCGGTCGCCTCGACTGCCGCCGAGATCCCCGGCATAAGGGAGTGCCTCTCGGGCTTTGCCGGTGAGGAGCTGAGAGGGCTTTACGGTGGTCTCGATCAGCTGGACGACGTCCGCGAGCTCATCGAGCGGTCCATAGTGGAAAACCCGCCCTTCACCGTGCGCGAGGGCGGCATGATAGCCGGAGGCTTCGATCCCGAAATAGACCGCCTAAGGGACATAGTCTCAAACGGGAAGGACTGGATAGAGTCAGAGGTCGAGAAGGAGCGCGAGGCCACCGGGATCAAGACCATGAGGCTCGGCTACAACCGCGTGTTCGGCTACTATCTGGAGGTCACAAAGTCCCTGACAGGCCTCGTGCCCGACAGATACATACGCAAGCAGACCCTGTCGAACTGCGAACGATACATAACAGAGGAGCTGAAGAAGACCGAGTCCGAGGTCCTCGGCGCCGGAGACCGCCTTGCCGCCCTCGAGTACGAGGTGTTCTCGGACGTCAGGGAAAAGGTCGCCGCCTGCGCCGCGAGGATACAGCGGGCGGCGGCGCAGCTTGCAAGGCTCGACGTCTACTGTTCGCTGTCGTCGGTGGCAAGGTCGTACGGCTACACCTGCCCGTCGCTCAACGGCGACAGGCGCATCGACATACGCGACGGCCGGCACCCGGTCATCGAGCGTTTCATCAAGAACACCGGCTTCGTGCCAAACGACACGCACCTCGACATGACCGGCAACCGCGTCATGATCATAACAGGCCCCAATATGGCCGGAAAGTCCACGTACATGCGGCAGGTCGCCCTCATGGCGGTAATGACGCAGCTGGGCTCGTTCGTCCCCGCGGCAAGCGCGGACATGTGCGTCGTGGACCGCATCTTCACCCGCATCGGCGCCTCTGACGACCTGGCGTCGGGGCAGTCCACCTTCATGCTGGAGATGAACGAGGTCGCGACCATCCTCAGGTCGGCCACCAGAAACAGCCTCATACTGTACGACGAGGTAGGCCGGGGGACATCTACGTTCGACGGCATGTCCATTGCCCGCGCCGTGCTCGAGTACACCCAGTCGAAGAAGGTCGGCGCCAAGACGATGTTCGCCACACACTACCACGAGCTCACATCGCTTGCCGACGAGCTGGACGGGGTCGTGAACTACAACATAGCCGCCCGTAAGAAGGGCGGGGACATCATCTTCCTGCGCAAGATCGTGCCGGGATCCACCGACGACAGCTACGGCATAGAGGTGGCAAAACTTGCAGGGATACCTGCGGAGGTCATAGCCCGGGCCAGGCAGATACTGGCCGAGGTCGAGGCCAAATCCAGGGCGGCGGAGCTGTCCGGAGGCGCGCCCGACGACGGTCCGTCGGCCATGGACATCGACGACTGCATAAACGGCGGGGTCATAGACGACATAAGGGCCGCCGATCTGAACTCGATGTCGCCGCTCGAGGCGCTCAACCTGCTGAGCGATCTGCAAAAGAGGCTGAAATAACCTAAGGAGACCTTTCCATGGGAAAGATCAACGTTCTGAGCTTCGAGGTCGCCAACCTCATCGCGGCCGGCGAGGTCGTGGACAGGCCCGCCTCCTGCATAAAGGAGCTGGTCGAGAACTCAATAGACTCGGGGGCCACGCGCATAACCGTCGAACTTCAGCGCGGGGGCGTGCTGTACATGCGCGTGTCCGACAACGGCTGCGGCATAGAAAAGGACGACCTCCCGCTGGCCGTCCGGCGCCACGCCACGAGCAAGATCCGCAGCGCGGACGACCTGGCAGCCATAATGACGCTGGGCTTCCGAGGCGAGGCCCTGGCGGCCATTTGCGCTGTCGCCGACGTGCGCATAATATCCAAGGTCAGGGGAGCCGAATACGGGGCGCAGATCGAGGTCAACTCCGGAAGGGTTGGACCCGTTTCAGAGCGCGGGGCATCCGAGGGGACCACGGTCATCGTCGAGAACCTGTTCGCGAACGTACCGGCAAGGCTCAAGTTCCTCAAGCGCGACCAGACCGAGGGCGCGGCCGCCGTCAGCGCGGCGGAGAAGATAGCTATGTCGCACCCCGAGATAGCGTTCCGCATCATAACAGACGGGACGGTCAGACTCGAGACGCCCGGGGACGGAAGGCTGTCGACGGCCGTCAGGGCCGTGTACGGCAGGGACTTCGCCTCGAAGCTGATACCGGTCGAATACGGCTCGGGGCCGGTCAGGGTGAGCGGCTTCGTGACCGCTCCCGAGGCGCCCAGGGCGACCCGCAGCTACCAGAACTTTTTCATCAACGGACGCTTTGTAAGGACCAGGACCGCTTCGGCCGCGCTGGAGCAGGCCTATGTCTCCTATATACCGCCCGACAGATTCCCGGGCTGCGTACTGCGGCTGGAGCTCCAGCCGTCGGCCGTGGACGTCAACGTCCATCCCTCGAAGCTCGAGGTCAAGTTTTCTGACGAGAGGCCGGTCTTCGACGCCGTTTACGCGGCGGTGAGGGACGCCCTCATGTCAGATACCGTCCGGCCCGGAACGGGCGACCGGCCCGGTTCCGCCGCGGAAAGCGGCGGCTCGCAGCCGGACGGAGCCATTCGCCCGGCGGGCCCGGACGGCACGGCCGGCGGACCGGCCTCTCCGG
>JAEEJM010000041.1 GCA_016281895.1 Clostridiales bacterium | reverse complement strand
CCTATGTCGCCGAGCGCCGCGGCGCCCAGCAGCGCGTCCATGACCGCGTGGACCAGGACGTCGGCGTCGGAGTGGCCAAGCAGCCCTTTCGGGTGGTCTATGGCGACCCCTCCGAGTATCAGCCTGCGCCCGGGCACGAGCCTGTGCACGTCGTATCCGTGACCGATCCTCATGTGGCCTCCTCGGAGCCTGCGGAGGCGTCTCCGGCCGTGTCCCTCAGCAGGGCCTCGGCCGCGATGAGATCCGCGGGCTCGGTTATCTTGAAGTTGCGGCGGGAGCATTCGACGATCCTCACCCGGACGCCGATGTGTTCCGCCAGGGAGTTGTCGTCGGTGCCGGCAAAGCCCTCCTCGAGGCAGGAATAGGCGGCTGCGCGGTAGACGGGCAGGGAGAAGACCTGAGGGGTGGCCGCGAGCCAGACTCTGGAGCGGTCCACTGTCTCTTCAATGAAGCCCTTGTCGGCAGTCTTGACCGTGTCTGCCGAGGGATAGGCGGCGGTGGCCGCACCGTAGCGGTAGGCGGCAAGGCATACGAGGTCGATCTCGCGGGTCCCGACGAGGGGCCGGGCCGCGTCGGCGATGGCTACGTACGCCGTCTTCGCGGGGACGGCCTCGACGCCCCGCAGGACGGATTCCTGGCGCGTGGCGCCGCCCTCGACAGAGGCCCTGAGCTTCCGCAGACCAAATCTCGCGGCGTATTCCTCGTAGATCCCGGCGTCCTCGGGGCGGCGAACCACCACGATGTCCGTGATGTAGTCGGAATTCTGGTAGGCCCTCAGCGTCCTTGCGACGACGGGCATCCCGCCGAGTTCGAGAAACTGCTTCGGCACGGCGGAGCCCATGCGAGAGCCGGAGCCCGCAGCGACTATGACGGCGCAGGTGTTCCGGTTCTTAAGGCCTCCGGCCGCTGCTCTCAGGGCTTCGGCGGCTTCTTTCAGCCCGCCGCTCATTTTCCTTCCGCCGCGCCGGAGGGCCCCGGAACGGCGAAGCTGCTGTTCTCGAGGTCCGTAAGCATGCGCTGGCGGCGCCTGTGGCGCTCCTCATCGAGCGCGTCGGTGGAGAGAAACCTGTCTGCTATCTCGAAGAGCTTCTCTTCGGGCAGTATGCGGGCGCCCATGCACAGCACGTTGGAATCGTTGTGCTGGCGGGCGAGCTCCGCCGTAACGGGGTCGGAGCAGAGCGCCGCGCGTATGCCGGCGTGCTTGTTGGCGGCGATGGAGATCCCTACGCCGGTGCCGCAGAGCAGGATGCCGAGGGCGAACTCGCCGCTCTGGATCCTTACGCAGAGCTTGTGGGCCTCGGCCGGATAGTCGCAGCTGGCGGACGAGTAAGTCCCGGAGTCCGTGACCTTCCAGCCCTGTCCGGCCAGATGGGCAGCAAGGGCCGCCTTTGCCTCGAAGCCGGCGTGGTCGCTGCCGATTATAACTTTCAGATTCTTTTTGGTCTTATCCATCGTTGCGTTCCTCCGTAATGGTGGGGTCTTTTTCGTTCCCCGGGGCGATCCCGAGGCGCTCGAGCCTGTCGCGTTCGGCCTGGGGCAGGCGCAGATACGAGGGGCGAAGGTCGCGGTCGGCCGTGCGCACGCCTTCGCGGTACATGCTCAGGGCGACAAGGGCCACGGAGAAGGCGGACTGGTACATCAGCCTCTCTGGCGTGGGGACGAGCGTATCCCGCGGCAGCAGCCCGGCTGCGATGCGATAGCCGTCGCCGCAGAGGCGGACCTTCTCCCCGTAGGCGGCGCAGGCCTCCGCAAGGGAGCCGCAGGACATGACGCCGTCGGGCGTCAGGCGGCGCATGGCGCCGTCCTCCTCGCGGAAAAATGCCGTGTAGAACTGCCCCCGCCTTGCGTCCATGACGGGACATATGAGGCCGCCGCTTCCGTCCGCGAGGTTGAGAGCGAGCGCCTCGAGCGTCGAGACGCCTATGCAGGGCTTACCGGTGCCGAAGGCGAGGCCCTTGACCGTCGCCACGGCGATCCTGACTCCCGTGAAGGAGCCGGGCCCGGCGGAGCAGGCGAACAGGTCTATGTCGGCGGCCGTGAGGCCGAGGGACCTGAACATGGCGGAAGTCATGGGCACCAGGTTCTCGGTATGGGTGTTGCCGCCGTTGACGGTGAATTCCGACAGCAGGCGGCCGTCTTCGCAGAGCGCCGCGGACGCTGTGCGCGCCGAGGCGTCGCAGGCGTATATGATCATGACGGTACCTCGCCTGGAGTGAGGCCGCCGGACGGGCCCACAACGGCGCACCTCACGGTGCGGACGTCGCCGCCGGGAGCGGCCGATATTGAGACGCCGATCCTCGGGACGGGCAGGGCGTAAGGAATGAGAGAGGCCCACTCGACGAGGAACAGGCAGTCCTCGGGATAGTCGTAGAAGCCGGTCGAGTAGAGATCGTCGGCGTCCTTGATGCGGTAGGCGTCGACGTGGCAGATCCGAAGGCCGCCCCTGGAGTACTCGTTGACCAGCGTGTAGGTCGGGGACTTGACGGACGAGCCCGGAGACGCCACCGATACAAAGCCGCGCACGAACTCTGTCTTGCCGGCACCAAGGTCGCCGTCCAGCGCCACGAAGCGCGGCAACGACGGGTCGCGGAGCAGGATCCGGGCAAGCCGTGCGCCCGCCTCGCGGGTCTGACCGACGGAGGCGGATACGGCCTCGAAGGGAAGGGCGGCGGGACCCTCAGCAAAGGCCTCCATGTTCAGCTTTTTACGGGGTAGGAGTCCTTCAGCCCCACGATGCGGTTGAACGTGCCCGGGTTTTTCGTGTCGCTGACGTAATAGCCGCTGCGGACGAACTGGAAGCGCTCGCCCGGGCCGACTCCGGCGAGCGAGGGCTCGACGGCGGCGCTCCCGAGCTTTATTACGGAATCCGGGTTCAGGTAATCGTTGTATGTCTTGTCCTCTGGCATCTCGTCGACGTTGACGAGGGTGAACAGATGGTCGTACAGCATGACGGTGACGGG
>JAEEJM010000040.1 GCA_016281895.1 Clostridiales bacterium | reverse complement strand
TCCGGAAGGTCCGGCGCAGGCGGCAAGCGAGGCCGCGATCATAACGGCGGCCAGCAGGCATGACAGGAAAAACGCGGTTTTCTTCATGGTCCTCTTCTCCTTCCGTATAGTCATCTAGTATGATTATACCCCCGAAGCGGCGGTTTGTCAACCGAAAATCGGCCCGAAAACCGCCCGGAGAAAAAAGATAAAAAGGTAACATACCATAACACTAATATTATTTTAGATTTATTTAATCTTTTATTGATTTCCGCACGCGGGTATGATATAATATTATAAATTATACTGTCAAAATTTGCTCTTTTCACGGAGACCGACGCCATGGCATACCTCGACGACATAAAGGAACTGTGGGAGACGGTTAAGGGAAGCTTCTCCGACTCGCTCTCGGCCGACACTATCGAACTCTGGTTCGGCAAGCTCAAACTGGTCGGCTTTGCCGAAAACACGCTCACCATGTCCACCGACTCGCCGTTCAAATACGACATCATCACGACCAAATATCTGGACAGGATCCGCGGCGAGTTCTCAAGGCTCCTGGGCTTCGACATAGACGTGAAGCTCGTCTGCACGGAGAAGGACCGCGGGCCCGAAGGCGCGGGAACCGCAGCGGGCGGGAATGCCGAGGCTCAGACCGGGCGTGAAGCGGCCCCCCAGCCATCTGCGCAGTGGGGCTCCACAAGGCCGACCTTCAACTTCGAGTACACCTTCGACAACTTCATAGTGGGCAACTCCAACCGCTTCGCCCACGCGGCCTGCACGGCCGTGGCGGCGGCGCCGGCCACCAACTACAATCCGCTGTTCATCTACGGCCCGTCGGGCCTCGGAAAGACCCACCTGCTCTACGCCATCGTCAACGAGGTCAAAAAGACCAAGGCCGACCTCAGCGTGATCTACATAAAGGCCGAGGACTTCACGAACCAGCTGATAGAGGCCATGGGCTCGGCCATGACCGCTGAGTTCCGCAACAAGTACCGCTCCTGCGACCTGCTCCTCATCGACGACATCCAGTTCATCGCCGGTAAGAACTCGACCCAGGAGGAGTTCTTCAACACCTTCAACGCCCTGTATGAGGACCACAAGCAGATCATACTGACCTCGGACCGCCCGCCGCGAGAGATCAAGACCCTCGAGGAGCGCCTCAAGACCCGCTTCGAGTGGGGCCTCCTGGCGGACATCCAGCCGCCCGACCTCGAGCTCCGCATCGCCATAATACGCAAAAAGGCGGAACAGGTAGGCATAACCCTCGGGGACGACGTGCTGACGTTCCTGGCCGAGAACCTCCGCTCCAACATAAGGCAGATCGAGGGCGCCATAAAGAAGCTCGGCGCGACCGCCTTCCTGACCGGCACGCCCGTGACGCTCGAGGTCGCCCAGGGCTGCATAAACGACCTGCTGGACGGGGAGACGCCGGTGAGCGTCACGGTCGACAAGATCTTTGCCGCGGTTTGCTCCAAGTACGGCGTGCGGCGCGAGGATCTGGTCGGCCAGAAGCGAACAAAGGAGATCGCCTTCGCACGGCACGTCGCCCTGTTCCTCATCCGCAGCATAACAGACATGTCCCTGCCCAACATAGGAAAGATATTCAGCCGCGACCATTCCACAGTGCTCTCGTCCGTAACCGCCATTGAAAAGAAGCTCCGCACCGATCCCGCGTTCCGCCGCGAGCTCGAGGCAATGAGAAAAGAAGTAGAAGGCTGACCCGCCGGGGCCTAACAAGAAAGGAAACCGAACATGAAGATCGTATTCAACAGGCAGCAGATCATAAACACCGTCGCTCCCCTGCTCTGTGCCGTGGGGAACAAGGCGACCAATCCCGCCATCGAGTGCATTCTCATCGAGGCCGACTCCGGATCCGGCATCACGCTCACCACGTACGACCTCGAGAAGGGCGTCCGCTGCGAGGCCGAGGGACAGATCATTGAGTCCGGCCGTTACTGCATCAACGCGAACAAGTTCTTCCAGACCCTGAAGGTCATGGAGGGCGAGGAGGTCGTGCTCTCCGTGTCCGAGAGCCTCGAGGCCGCCATAACGTCCGGAAAGTCGTTCTACAAGATGTCCGCCCTCCGCGCAGAGGACTTCCCCGTCCTTCCGTCGGTGTCCGGCGGGAACGGCTTCGAGGTCAGCTCGGCCAGGCTCCGCGCCATGATCTCCAAGGTCACCTACGCCATGGGCGTGAACGACCAGCGCCAGGTGCTGAACGGCGCCTTCTTCCGCGTGACCGCCGACCGGCTGCTCGTAGTGGCCTGCGACAGCTTCAAGCTCGCCCGCTGCTCCTGCGCCACCGAGGTCCGCAGCCTGCCCGAGTCCGAGGGCGAGGTCAAATACCAGTACATCGTCCCCCAGAAGACCGTCAGCGAGCTGCTCCGCATGCTGCCCGACGGCGAGGACGACCGCGCGGTGATCCATCTCAGCCGCAAGAACATGATCTGCTCCTTCGAGGGGCTGACCTTCTTCTCGAGGCTGATAGAGGGCGAATACATCGATTTCGACCGCATAATCATAAAGAACCATAAGATCAGTGTTACCGTGGACAGGAACCGCCTGCTGGCGGCCCTCGAGCGCGCCGCCATAGTGACCGAGGAAAAGGTCGCCGGCAGCACCAGGACCCCGCTCCGCTTCACCGTGGAGGGCGACCTGCTGAAACTCAACGCCCAGTCCAGCGTGGGCGTATCGTACGACGAGGTCGAATGCGCCCACGAGGGCGAGGACATAGTGATCTCGTTCAACAACCGCAACCTGATCGACTCCGTCCGCTCCTGCTCCGGCGACATGATACGCATCGAGCTCTCCACGCCGCTGTACAGCATCAACATAGTTCCCCTCGATCCCGGCGAGGGCAACGAAGACCTGTTCTTCATGATGCCCGTCCGCACCAAGAACTGAGGCGCTATGATCTGCAAGGCCGTCAGAGCCGGCGGCTTCCGCAACATCGGCAAATGCGAGGTGCCTTTCACCGAGGGCGTCAACCTCCTCTTCGGCGCAAACGCCCAGGGAAAGACGAACCTGCTCGAGGCCATCGGCTTCTTCTC
>JAEEJM010000039.1 GCA_016281895.1 Clostridiales bacterium | reverse complement strand
CTTCTCGATCCCGTCCAGCCATTCGTGGGTGAACCTGCGGTCGACGGAATCCATCACGGCGATCTTCTCATCCTTTATGAGATAAGAGTTGTACGCCATGCCGTTCGGGACCTCGTACTGGCCCTCGAACAGGTCGATCTCACGGTCGTTGACGCCGACGTAAAAGATATCCCTGGTAACGGTCATTGTCGATCCTTTCTTCGGTCCGTCGGATCGGGTCCCGGCGGCTCAGTAGTTCTCCGCGCTGACCTCGAAATAGGACTGCGGATGCGCGCAGGTCGGGCAGATCTCGGGGGCCTTCTCGCCGACCACGATGTGACCGCAGTTGCGGCACTCCCAGACCTTTACGGAGCTCTTCTCGAACACTTTGGAGGTCTGAACGTTTTTGAGCAGCGCGCGGTAGCGCTCCTCGTGGCGCTTCTCTATGGCGGCCACAAGTCTGAACTTGACGGCCAGATCGGCAAAGCCCTCCTCCTCGGCGGTCTTGGCGAAGTTCTCGTACATGTCGGTCCACTCGAAGTTCTCGCCGTCGGCGGCGGCCGCGAGATTGGCGGCGGTGTCGCCGATGCCGTTCAGTTCCTTGAACCAGATCTTGGCGTGCTCCTTCTCGTTGTCCGCGGTCTTGAGGAAGAGCTCGGCGATCTGCTCATAGCCCTCCTTCTTGGCCTTGGAGGCGAAATAGGTGTACTTGTTTCTCGCCTGGGACTCGCCGGCGAAGGCGGCCTGGAGATTCTTTTCGGTCTGTGTGCCGGCATAAGGACTGGCCTTTTTCTCGGCTACCGGGCGAACGTTTTCACCGGAGACTCCGCAGACGGGGCAGACGGGTTCGGCGCCGTCCTCGACTTCGAAGATCTCGCCGCAGAGCAGGCATTCGTACTTTTTCATAATGGTACCTCTTTCAAAAAAATAGTGGTGTATGTTCAGGTGTGTGTTCGGGTGTCGTTTTCCGGCAGCTCCTCCGTCCCGGCTTTTTCCTTCTCTCCTTTCCTCCTTCTCTCTCTTATGATGAAAGGCAGGTGGAACAGCGTTATCAGCACCGCGCCGAGCAGGACTATGCGCAGGAAATACGCGTACCAGCCGTGGTTGAGGTTGAGGTAGGGCAGCCCCTCGAGCGGGGGCCTCGAGAGAAAGAAGAAGTTCGTCTCGTAGACCGAGAAGGCTCCGTTCACGTAGAGCGTGAGGAAGGCGAGCGCGAGCAGGATGCCGGTGTCCTCGAACAGGCTGCGCAGGCCGAGTTTCGCCTCGCCGGCGGCGATGAGGAACATGGAGAACCACATGAGCGCCGCGTGATAAAGGAAGCCCTGGTAGGGGCTGATCGATGTGAAGTCGGTGCCGTTCGTGGGGATAAGGAGGGCCAGCAGGCTGCCGAGCGTCCCCATAACGGCGACGAAGTTGATTACGAGGCCCCTGACCCTGCTCTCTTTCGCGAAGGTTATGAAGAAGAGGGCGAACAGCATGAGGCTGCACAGGTGGAAGGGCAGGCTCTGGGGATCCAGGTGCATGCCTCCGCCGGGGCTGTCGACCATGTCGCTGAGGATCTTGCTTGTCTCGCTGAGGACGCATATGCCGGTTATAAGGTAGCCTGCCTGTTTGAGTTTGAATCTGAAGACCCTGGCTATGACGGTCAGCAGGACGATGAACGCCGCGCTGAGACCGAGCCAGATGAAATGCTCCGTCGAGAACATGACCTCGCCTCTTTCCCGGATATTACTGCTGTCTGCCGTCGGCGTTCTTCATCGTGGGGAACAGAAGGACGTCGCGTATGGAGGCGCTGTCGGTAAGCAGCATGACCAGGCGGTCGACGCCGAAACCGAGCCCGCCGGTGGGCGGCATGCCGTAGCTGAGGGCGTTGATATAGTCGTAATCGACCCTGGCGCCAGTGGAGGGATCGGCGGCCCTGCGGTCGGCGACCTGCTTCTCGAAGCGCTCGCGCTGGTCGATGGGATCGTTGAGCTCCGAGAACGCGTTCCCGTACTCGGTGGTGCAGATGAAGTACTCGAAGCGCTCGGTGAAGGCGGGATCGTCGGGCTTGCGCTTGGCAAGAGGACTGATCTCCACCGGATAGTCGTAGATAAAGGTCGGCTGGATGAGTCTGTCCTCGGCAAAGGCGTCGAAGAAGGCGGCAAGGATGGCGCCGCGGGTGCGGAGCTCGGGCAGCTCGACGCCGTGCGCGACGGCGCAGGCGACGGCCTCCTCATCGCTATTCCAGTCGCGGAAGTCGACCCCGGAGTACTTTTTCACGGCCTCGGCCATGGTGAGCCTCTCCCAGTGCCCGAGATCGACCTCGGTGCCCTGGTAGGTGATCTTCTCGGAGCCGCAGACCTTCTTTGCCAGCGTGCGCATCATGTCCTCGACAAGGTCCATCATGCCGCGGAAGTCGGTATAGGCCTGGTAGAGCTCGACCGACGTGAACTCAGGGTTGTGCTTCTGGTCCATGCCCTCGTTCCGGAAGATTCGGCCGACCTCGTAGACGCGGTCCATTCCTCCGACTATGAGGCGCTTGAGATAGAGCTCGGTCTCGATGCGCAGCACCATGTCCATGTCGAGCGTGTTGTGATGCGTGTAGAAGGGCCTGGCCGCCGCACCTATCTCGAACGGGGTTAGTATGGGGGTGTCGACCTCGAGGAAGCCGCGCGCGTCAAGGAAGGCGCGAAGCTCGCGCAGGATGGCGGAGCGCTTCACGAAGGTCTCTTTGACCTCGGGATTGACGATGAGATCGACGTATCTCTGGCGGTAGCGCTGCTCCTGGTCGGTGAAGCCGTGAAACTTCTCGGGCAGGGGCAGAAGGGCCTTGGCCAGCAGGACGATGTCAGTCACGTGAACGGAGATCTCGCCGCTCCTGGTCCTGAACACGTAGCCCTCCGCGCCGACGATGTCGCCGACGTCCCACTTTTTGAAGCCGAGGTTGTATTTCTCCTCCCCGAGGTCGTCCCTCGAGAGATAGAGCTGGATCTCACCCTGTCGGTCGGCCAGGTGGGCAAAGGAGGCCTTGCCCATGATGCGTCGGCTCATGATGCGGCCGGCTATCCTGACCTCGGTGCGCGGGGCCCTGCCGTCCTCGGGCGGGTCGGTGAAGCTTGCTTTTATGTCCGCGCTGTAAGCGTTGACGTCGTAAGAGGTGAGCGCGAAAGGATCGCAGCCGGCGGCCTTGAGCCCGGCAAGCTTATCGCGCCGGACCTCGATCTCGCCCGCGGGGCTGGCCGCGGAGCCGCCGTTGATATCAACGGAACCGTTCTCTGCCATTGCGGTCACCGTTCAGATGTGCTTTTTGGTGCGCTCGACGCTGATTATCTTCAGCTTGAAGCTCGCGCGGGGCGCCTCGACGGTGACGGTGTCGCCCGCGTGGTGGCCGAGCAGGGCCTTGCCGATGGGGGACATGTCGGAGATGACGTTCTCGGAGGGGTTGACCTCGTTCGAGCCGGCGATGATAAAGGTCACGTCCTCGTCCGCCTCGGGATCCCTGACGGATACGGTGGAGCCAACGGATACCGCGGAGGTGTCGACAGTCGTCTCGTCGACGATCTCTGCGTTGCGGATGAGCTCGTCGAGTTCCTTGATCCGGGCCTCGACCTTGGCCTGCTCGTTGCGGGCCTCGTCATATTCGGCGTTCTCGGAGAGGTCGCCGAAGCCTCTGGCTACCTCGATGTCGTGGACGATCTCGCCCCTGCGGGTGTTCTTCAGGTACTCGAGCTCCTCTTTGAGCGCGTTGAAGCCTTCCTGGGTGTAGGTAACGATCCTCGATGCCATTGCTGTTTATCCTTTCAAAACATATGATTCATATTATTCGGCCTTATGTTCCGGCCTTGCGCGCGGTCTTGTGCGATGATGGGCGCAAAAGCGCGGGGTGATGCGCCGCGGCGCGCCCTGTGCGCGCCGCACCGGACGTGGAACCAGTCACTTCTTCAGCGTCGCCACCGCTTCCTGAAGCTGGTTGTCTTCAGCGTCGCCGATGTCGTAGTAGTTGCGGTCCGCCAGAGCCGGGTCGGGCTCGACGGCGACGTCCGGCGCGATGCCGATCCCGTCGTAGCAGTCGGACAGCGGAGGCAGGTACTTGCGGTTGGT
>JAEEJM010000038.1 GCA_016281895.1 Clostridiales bacterium | reverse complement strand
GGGCCGCGGCGCCTCAGCCTCCGGTAGCGCCGTTACGGTGACCGCCGCGGGCGTGTACGTGCTGTCGGGCTCCTGCGCCGCCGGGAGCGTCACCGTAGCCGCCGGCCCGGGCGACAAGGTCAGCCTCGTCCTGGACGGCCTCTCCCTCGTAAATCCCAAGGGCCCCGCCGTGTTCGTAAAGTCCGCCGACAAGGTCTTCCTGACGACTTCGGCGGGCACCTCCAGCACCCTTGCCGACGGCCCCTCGTATAAGGCCTTCGACGGCGAGACCGAGCTCGACGCCGCCGTTTACAGCCGCTCGGACCTCGCGTTCAACGGCTCCGGCACGCTCGAGGTCCGCGGCAACCTCGCCCACGGCATAGTGTCAAGGGACGATCTGGTCGTCGGCTCAGGCACGCTTCGCGTAAGCTCCGTCAAGACCGGCGTCTCCGGCAAGGATTCGGTCCGCATAGCCGGAGGCAGTCTGTCCGTGGAGGCCGGGAGCAACGGCATCCGCGCGACCAACGCCCTCGAGCCCTCCAAGGGCTACGTCTACGTCAAGGGCGGCGCCGTTTCTGTCAGATCGGGCAAGGAGGCCTTCCAGGCCGAGACATGCATAAGGATCGACGGCGGCTCCGTAAACGCCGAGGCCGGAGGAAGCGGTCTGCGCTGCGGCGCCGACTATCTTCAGACCGGCGGCAGCGTCCTTGTCTGCTCTTTGTCGTCGAACGGCAAATATCCCCTGGCCTACAGCAATTCGGCCGAGGTCAGCGGCGGCACCTTTGCCGCGCTCGGCTCCTCTGAGGCCGGCCTCGGGCTCACCGCCTGCTCGAACCAGGCCTCGTTTGCGGTGTCGTTTCCCGGCCAGGGCCCCGGCACGGACTTCTCCGTGACAGACGCCTCGGGGAACAGCGTTATATCGTTCCATCCGTCCCGCGCATACTCGTCCTGCACGGTATCGGCCCCGGGCCTTGTCCCCGGCGCCTCTTACACGGTCCGGTGCGGGGGCTCAGACGTCCTGGGAGTTACCATGGATGCGCCTCTCGTGAACCGCCTCGCGCCGAACTGAGGCGCGGCGGGACAGAAAAAACAGCCGTTCCCGGCGCGAACCCATCGCGCCGGGAACGTTTTTTTGTTGTTGAGCGGCAGCCCCGTCGGGTGCGGACCGTTCTCCGCCCCTGCAGACCGGGCCGTTTTCAGGCTGCGCAGACCCGGCGGCCCCCGGACCGGCCCGTCAGACCGCTCCTACCGAGTTTGAGAACGCAACGACGGGCAGCAGTCCCGCCTCGGCCGTCAGTTCGAACAGCCTTGCGCAGACGGGGTTCTCCGTGTAGAAATGACCGGCGGCAAACACGCTGAGGCCGCAGGCCGGGAGATCCGTCATGTTATGGAAGCCGATCTCCCCTCCCACGAAGGCGTCGGCGCCCTCGGCCAGGGCGTCGCGCAGGAAGGAGTTTACCGAGCCGCCTCCGACGGCCACGGTCCTGATCGGCCGGCCGGCGTCGGCATACTCCACGAACGGGGCCCCCAGGACCTCCTTTATCCTCCCGGCAAACTCACGGGCGTCGGTCTCCCGGTCGAGCACCCCGAGCCTGGCTATCCCCTTCTCGCATATGGGCCTCGTGTTCCCGACCCCGATGAGGCCGGCCAGGGTGTCGCTGACGCCCCCGGGCACTCCGTCGAGCCTCGTGTGGAAGCTCATGACCGATATGCCGCTCTTTATGAGCCGCACGAGGCGCTCGCCGCGGTAGTCGCCCGCCAGGACGTCCCTTATGCCGCCGTAGAGCATAGGGTGGTGGGTCAGGATGACCTGGCAGTCCTCCTCCTCGGCCTCCGCGACCATCTCCGGCGTCGCGTCGAGGCAGCACAGCACCCGCGTGACCTCCCTGCCGGGATCGGGGCAGCACGACATACCGTCGAAATCGTTGTCGAGGCGGTAGTCGAGCGGGATCTTCTCACACATGAAACGGTAGAACTCCGATACGGTCATAATGAACCTCCGCAGAAATAACAGTGACTCCGGGCGGCGGCTGAAGAACGCCCGGACAGTGCGCGGACCCGGGCCTCCGCCGCATACGCTTCTGACGCGGCGGCGGACCCGCCGCCTCTTCACATCGCCTTTAATGGTATCATATTTCTAACGGCAAATCAACTGTTTTTTGCCGGATCCGGAGAAGCATCAGAAAAAAAGCCGGGACGGCCGCGCGGCCGCCCCGGGGCATAAATTATGATCTCAGCCTCTGCGGCACGGGCCTGCCGCCGCAGGCCGGTCAGTACCCGCTGCGGCGGTCTCAGTACAGCTCGACCTGGACATAGTCCACCGAGCCCCGCATGCCGAAGTTGTTCCTCGAATACCTCCCGAACATGCGCGTGAAATGTGCCGAGAACTGTCCGGTGACGGTGCTGCCTACCTTTTCCCAGCCGCCGCTTCCGAGGAAGAACAGGGTCATGGTCCCGGTCTCCGACTCGTACTCGACGCGCCAGGAGTTCATCTCGGTGTTCTTCTGAGCGTAGTCCCCGTAGGGGATCATCATCGCCGAGCCCGCGGTGGGCACGAGTCTGAATGGCTTGTCCCAAAGATCCACCGTGTAGGCGAGATAAATGAAGTCGTACGAGGATATCTCGTTCCCGAAGAGCGTACCGACCTGCGTCATCTCCGCCTTCCACTCGAGCGCCCAGTCGCGTTCGCTTGAGAGCGTAAACGGTACGGCGAGCGTGAAATCGGTGTTCGCGTCGGCCAGGAACACGCGGCCTTCTCCGAAGCTGTAGCTGAGGGTCGATTCCGCGGTGTCCGTGAGGTTGTTGTACTGGTTCATCTCCGCGATGTTTCCGTCGAAGTCCCAGCGCCAGACGGTCTGAGAATACGTTTTTTCCTCCGTATTGCCGAGCGCGTCCTGACCTATGAGCTTCAGCGTCACGGAATGACCCGACTCGGCTCTGACGACTATCTCGCCTGCGGATCCCGGCCTGGCGTCGGCGGAGGTCGATATGAAGCCGTTCCTGTCGACGGAGTAATACTCGCTCCCCGCAGTGACCTCGTAGCTCACGCCCGTGTCCCTGCTGCCGATCGGTAGCACGAAGCCGGCGATCTGACAGCCGTCCCCGCAGGTCACCTTCACCGTATCGCCGTCCGACAGACGCGTCTGTCCGTCCTCGGCAAGGACCTCGAGACCGGTCGGAGCGGCCGGAGTTCCGCAGATGCGTGCATAGGTGTTCTCGGCGAGATCGGCTCCGACGGCGTTGTAGCCCTGCTGACGGTAGTGGACGTTGATCGTGCCCATGTATCCGTAGCCGGGCCTGTCGCTGAGATCCGTGCGGGAGACGGAGACCGCGATGTCGCTGATACGAGAGGCGATGAATACGTTGCTCAGCTCGGAGCTGTTGTGAAGCGCGTACTGAGCGGCTCTTATGGGGACGAGGTCCGTGTATATGCCCGTCTCCCGGCTGAGCTGAGATATGCGGTTAGGATTTGTGCGGACGAGATTGATCGCGCCGAACTCCACCTTCATGTCCCGCTCCATGCTCCGGTACATCTCCGTGAACATCTCGACATACCGGTCGGCCGTCAGAAGATCGGGATTCGCGCTGACCCAGGTCCCGTTGCGCCACTCGTTGTTCATCTCGGTCTCGCCGTGGCACCAGAACATGCCGGTGCGGACGATGCTGATGCCCGGGTCGGCGCCGTAGACGCTCATCACGTTTCTGTATGCCGTAAGAGTGTTGTCGTAGCAGTTGCCGACGGCGCTGCTTCCGGCATAGTCGCCGCCGGGGAGCCAGGCAGCCATGGGAGCGCCGTTCGAGGCGCCCACGATAATGATGACCTTCTCTCCGGTGAGCTCGTTCCAGCGCCTGGCGAGAGCGCACGCGAAGCCGGTCCTTCCGTTCGAGAGGTCCACGGCGACCGAGGCCTTCGCCTCGGCGACGGTGCGGGCGTCGATGTACACGCCCACGCCCGGATCGACCGGGGTCGCCTCGGCCGCGCTGCTGCCGGCGTCGACGTCGGCGGCGTCGTAGCCGCCCTGGGCGTTGCTCTGGCCGGCTATGATGAACAGAGCGTACTTTTCCCTCTTGTCGGTCTCGGCCGTCGTCACGGCTTCGGCGGTGTTCGTTCCGCCGCTGCAGTCGGTCGTCATCGTCGGATCGGGCTCCGTTTCATTGAATTTGTCCGAAGTGCCGTCGCCCGAAGGCCCGGCTCCGTCGCAGGAGGGCAGACAGAGCGCAAACAGGATCAGCGCCGGCAGAAGAAGCGAAAGAAAACGTTTCATTATAAACTCCTTCCCCTCCGACCGGAGGATCGAAGGGGGAAACCGTTTGCCGGCGTTCTCCCGGACGGCCGTGCCGGCGCGTCCGGGGAACGTCTTTGCCGGGGTTGGCTGTTACCGTCGGTTCTTCAAACGTCCGCGGTTTCTAAAAAACCGCCTGCCGGGTGAGCGCGGGTCAGTCTTTCTTCCTGATCACTGCGGCCGTTCCGAGGATGGCGGCAACGCAGATCCACGTTCCGGCGGCAAAGTTGCCGCAGCCCTTCTTCTCCTCCTTGGGAGCCTCGGTGGCCGGAGCCTGGCTGGTCGGAGCCTGAGTATCGGGAGCCTTGGTCTCGGGGGTCTGGGTCTCGGGAGCCTGGGTATCCGGAGCCTGGGTATCGGGCGCGGGAGCCGCGGTCGTCACCTCGGCGGTCGTGGGCTCGGGGCGGGTCGCAACGGCGTAGTTAGTGAGTTCCGGGTTGGCCGCGGAGGCTCCGTACACGCTGAACTCGGAGATCCTTGCGGTGTAGCCGTTGTCAGAGCGCCTGGCGACGGGAGCGGCGTAGATTATGTCGGTGACTCCGGCATAGGTCTTCGCGAACTTGAAGGCGGCCGTTCTGTACCAGTAGACGTTGAAGGTCTCGGGATCGGCATAAGTGACCATCTGGTTGACCTCGTCGTTGAAGGCGGAGGAGTCGCTCGTCCTGTACGCGACCTCGTACGTCACGCCGCCGTCGACCGAGATGAGTATCACGAGATTGGTGTCGGTGATGCCGATGACGGGCTCGACGCCCGAGCGGGCGGAATCTGCTCCGGCCTGGCTCGCGTAGTAGACGGCCGCGCTGTCGGCCGTCACGTTGTTGAGGCCGCCGAAGTGAACGAGATAGACGTACTTCTCGTCGACGCCGGGGACCTCGACGGTCGACGCCGCGCCCGCGTCCGCGGCCTTGCAGTTGAGATAGCAGTTGGTGAGTTCGGCCTCGCCCGCTACCGCCTGGCGCGCGGAGATCAGGCCGTCGGTAAGAAGGTTGCCGATGTTGATGTTATTCCTGGTAGAGGTGGGTGCGCAGTAGAGCTGCCCCTCGCGGCCCGAGAGCACGTCGACGATGCCTTCCGCGACTCTTTCGGGCAGATAATCGCCGTCGGTCTGATCTTCGTCGTTGAGGTTTCCTATGGCCACGGGGTTGTTGTCCGGGACCGTGAAAGCCGCCGCGACGAACGGAAGAACGGTCAGCGTCATAATGACCGCCAGTGCGATGCAAAGCGCTTTTTTCATGAGTTTTTCTCCTTTCAGCTTGCCTTTTTATCAAAATAATCGTTTGTATCTGAAGATCGTATGCTTACTGTCCTCTTGCTTCTCTGTTTTCTCCGGTCCCGGAGCCGGTCCGGGAGCCGGCTTTTCCGCCGCCGGTCTTCCTCCGCCGCCTTCGCTCTGCCGGGGGCCTCTCATCCGCCCGCTCGCAGGCCGGGGCCGGGGCGGCCTCAGTCGTCCGCCCACTTCATCGCGAAGGCGGCAAGCACCGCGCTCCCCGTCCACAGCTGGGCTTCGTCGATATCGAATTTCGGATGATGATGCGGATAGTTCTCCCTGTCGGCGAACTTCGAACAGTGGAAGGCGTACACGGCCGGGCACTTCTGCGCGAAGAAGGCAAAGTCCTCTCCGGCCGGCGTCAGCTCCGTGATGCGCCTGTCCTTCTCCGGGCCGAGGGTCTCGGCGACGGTCCTGCGGAACTTCTCGCACAGGCCGCTGTCGATGACCGTCCCCGGGACGAAGAACGTCTTTTCCAGGGTCCCTTCGACGCCGCACGCGACCGACACTCCGCGGACGATCTCCCCGAGGCGGGCATAGAACTCATTCTCCTCGGCCATATCCGGCGAGCGCAGACTGCCCTCGAGCACCGCCTCCCCGGGAATGATGTTGTTGCGGGTCCCCGCGTGTACCACGGTCACCGCGCATACGGCGGAACTTGCGGGCCTGCGGTTGCGGCTGACGATCTGCTGCGCCTGCATTATGAAAGAGGCGGCGGCAAACACGGTGTCCTGCGCGAGCTCCGGCGTCGAGACGTGGGCCCCCTTCCCCTTGAAGGTCACGCGGAAGCCGGTGATGTTGAAGGACATGAAACGGCTGTTCGTGCAGATATCCCCGCCTTTGAAGTCGCCCGAGTACAGATTGCCCGTGTGGAGGGCGACGACGGCGTCCACCTTAGGATCCGCGAGGACGCCGTCGGCGATCATCGCCTTCGCGCCGCCCCCGCCCTCTTCGTACGGCTGGAAGATGAACTTTACCGTGAAGGGGAGCTCGCCGCGGTGCCGAAAGAGCATCTTGGCCGCGCCGAGAGCCATGGCGGTGTGTGCGTCGTGGCCGCAGGCGTGCATGTTGCCGTTCTCAGAGGCGAACGGCAGGCCGGTCTGCTCGGCGATGGGCAGTCCGTCGCAGTCGGCGCGGATGCCGAGACACCGGGATGAGTCCCTCCCGCGTATCACCGCGGCGATGCCCTTGCCGCCGATGCCGCTCCTCACCTCGGTAATGCCTATGTCTGAAAGATACGAGAGTATCAGCTTCTCGGTCTCGTCCATCTCCATCCGCAGCTCCGGGCAGCGGTGGAAGGCCCGCCTCATGCCGATTATCTCGCCTTCGATCTTCTTGGCTTCCGCCTTTGCGTCGAACATGTCAGCGGTCCCTCCCGGACGAGGCGCCGGCAGCGGCGTCCTTCGCGAGCTTCTCCGTCACGGCCAGGAACCTCCCGACCTCGGCCTCCGTGTTGCAGTGGAGCGGGGACACGCGGACGCAGCCGTCTATGCCCAGCGCCTCGAGCATCCTGGCCGAGTATATGCTCGTGCGCACCCGCTCGTACACGGTTATGCGCTCCGCCGCGTAGCGCGACACCAGCTCTGCGCAGCCGACGCCTTCGACGGCAAATGCGATTATAAGATCCTTGCGGCTGAGGTCCCGGTCGTCGCAGAACACCCTGACGCCGGGTATGCCGCGCAGCCCCTTCTGAGCGCCGGTGCCGTCCATCATGCGCTCGTAGAGGGCAGTCTCGTGCTCCCTGATGGCTTTCATGCCGGAGACGAAGCGGATGCGCCGCTCCGAGGTCTCGGGCTCGTCGCCCATCGAGCACACGTAGTCCACGACCGCGGACACCGCGGCAAAGTTCGACGGGGTGGGCGAGCCGAGCTCCCACACGCCCGCCGGCTTCCCGGCCAGCTTGTGGTGGCGCAGCAGCGACATGCGCGGACTGAGCGCCGCGTATCCGGCCCCGCGCGTGCTGAAGAACTTGTACGGGGCGAAGACCAGGGCGTCCAGGCCCAGAGCGTCCATATCCATCACGCCGTGCATGGCGTGCTGGACCGCGTCGCAGATGCAGTACAGGCCGGGCTTTTTCTCCCGGGCGCCGCGGACGGCGGCCCCTATGTCCATGACCGAGCCCGTGATGTTTGAAGCGTACATGACCGACAGGAAGCAGGTGTCCCCGTCCACGAGGCGGACGATCTCGTCCGCTTCGATGCGGCCGGTGGCCGGATCCGCGCGGGCGACGCGAAGCTCCATGCCCGTCTTCCCGGCGGCGTACGCGGCCGCGTCGAACGCGGAGGGATGCTCCAGCACCGTGGTGACGATGTTGGTGCCCGGCACGTTCTCCGCCAGGACCTCCGCCAGCTTGAAGTTGAGCTGGGAGGCCGTAAGGGCGCAGTCGAGCACGGCGCAGGACGATCCGCATATGACACGCAGGATGTCGTCCTCCGCCCTTCTCTGCACCGCCTGCAGCTCCAGCGCCCTCTCGTGCGTGCGCTCGGGGCAGTCCGGGAGCTCCTCGTAGCGGGCCTTGGCCTCGACGGCCTTCTTCAGGCGGAACGAGCCGCCCGAATTCTCGAAGAATATCCTCTCTCCGCTCTCGGGATCGCTGTCGACCCAGAAGAACGAATCCCGCGCCTTCCGCATCTTTTCATCGGAAAAAAGCGCGTATCTGTAACGTTCGTCCGACATTCCGGAACCCGCCCCCTTCTCAGTGCCGGGCAGCCCTGTCAGTCTCCGCGAGGTTCCCCTCGACGCCGAACTTCTTCCATATCCTCTCGGCAGTCGCGCGGTCCTCGGGCGTGGGGATGTACTCCTTCTTGCAGCACGGGATGTCCGCCTTGCCGTCCGCTCCTGGGTACGGTGACGCGGTGTCGTTCTCGTACATCGCCCTGGCCTCCTCGGTGCGGAAGTCGGGGATGGCGAAGGTCTTTCCTCCCTCGAGCACGGAGCGCCAGCCCAGGATCCCTACGGAGGCTATGGTCACCGCCCTGTAGACGTCGAAATAAGGCTGCTCCTCGCCCCAGAGGACCTTCTTGAAGTGGTTCATCACCCAGTAGTCGCCGCCGAAGTGCCCTGCGTCCTTGATGACCGCCTCCGAGACGTCGGCCTTCTCGTAAGGAGGCACGTACTGCGAGAGGCGCGGGCTCCCCTCGGGGCAGGTCCAGTCGTTGTACTGAACGACCAGCTTCTCGTTGTCGCCGCGGACCGATTCGGCCGATCCGTTCAGGCAGGCGATCCTGTACCAGTTGCCGCGCCCGGCGACCGCTCCTGCCCCGCTGAACGTCGAGACGGAACCGTCGGCCATGTTGCAGAGCATGAGCGCGATGCCGTCGGCGACGTGCTTCTCGGTGCCGCGGCACAGCTCCGGCGCGTACGCCGAGGCCGCCGTGACCGTAACGGGAGCTGAACCCGTTATGAACATAAGCGGGCCGAGCGAATGGGACAGATAATAGGTCCGGGGAGTCCATCCCCTCCAGTGGAATTCGCCCTGGGTGAACTGGTTCGTCGACTCGACGTTCGACGGATGTATGTACTCGCCGTGCGAGTAGAGCACGCGCCCGAGAGAGCCGCTCTCGTAGAGCTTCTTCATCTCGATGTTGACGGACATATACGGATAATTCTCCCCGAGCATGTATTTCATGCCCGTGCGCTCCACCGCACGCACCAGCCTGACGCACTCCGCCATCGTTGACGCGGCGCAGACCTCGCTTATGACGTGCTTCCCCGCCTCCATGGCCCTTATGGCGTACGGGGCGTGCTCGTGGAAATAGTTGACGAGGACGACGGCGTCCATGTCGTGCTTGATGAACTCGTCGAAAGAGGTATACTCCGCGGCGCTCGGCGCTCTCGTCTTTGCAAGTGTCAGTTTTTTCTGGTCGGTATCGCACAGAGCGACGACGTCGAAACCGTTGTTGATAGCGTTCCTCAGAAAATTCTGCCCTCTTCCGAGGCCGAAGATACCGATCTTCGGTCTGTCTCCAGGCGAAAGGATTCTCATTTTTCCCTCAGAAACTCGCGGCCCGGCTCAGTTCACCGGCCTGCCGCTTTATTTTGTCAGCGGACCCCGTCCGCCTGCAATCGGTTGTTCTTCAGCCGCCCGCGCCGCGCTCTTTCCTTGCGAGCGCCGCCGGGGCTGCAAGCGCGCAGACGCCCAGGACGAAGACCGAAGCCGAGGCGCGGCAGGAGGAGCGGACCTTCTCCGTCTCCGTCACGTCGTCCCCGGGATCCTCCGTCTGCCCGGTCTGCGCCGCGGAGGTGGCCGCCTCTTTTGCCTTTACAAGAGGCGTCACTATCTCCTTCCCGTTTTCCGAGAATCTTGCTATGAGCGTCTCGCTGCCGTCGGCCTCGCGCCGGGTGACGGTGGAGGTCTCGCCGATGGTCACCGTAAGGCGCTGTGAGACGTTCTCGGCCGCGTCGCGCGCCCAGATATAGTGGACGCCGTCGGCCAGCTTGCGCACCGAATAGGTGTTTCTCGTGGCTGAGAATTCGTACAGGTCCTCCGGAAGCGTTCCGGTCTCGTTTATGTATATCCCCAGCACGCCGCTCTCGCCGTAGGCGGAGCCGCGGATCACCGTCGTTCCGTCGGCAAGGTACAGCGGCTTCATGTCGCCGAACTCGTCGGTGGCGCGCAGCGTGACGGTCTTCGTGCCGTTGGGATTGTAGGTTCCTTCGATATCAATGTATATGAACGCGGGAGCCGTGCTGTCGAACTGCGAGCGGGACGTCGAAAGCGAGGCGAAATCGACCGGCACGTTCCAGCCGTCGAAATCCTCCGGAATGACTCCGTCGCTTATGCGCAGCACATGGATCTCGGTATAGACTGCGTTGGTGAGCTCGCTCAGGAGCTGCCTGCGTATCAGGTGGGTGTTGAGCGAGCCGTCGGGCATGACCTGGGGAGTGGACGAGGACTGATAGATGTATCCGTCGCCGCCGTAGAACATGATGTGCCCCCAGTCGGACGAGCTGTTGCGCCCGACGAGGATGTCTCCGACCTCGAGCTTGTTCTGGATCTCGCACAGATCGGAGAAGGCGATGCCCCCCTTGGGGTCGATCTTGGACCAGACGTCGCGGAACAGAGCCGTCACCCCGCGGTCGGTCGTGACTTTGCGCAGATAGGCGAAAGAGCTTCCGAGGTAGTGGAGGGTGGACCAGTTCCTGATCGAGTTGTTGCCCGTCTCTGCATAATCGAAGCGCAGGCCGAACACCGCCTTGTAGATCCAGGCGACGAAGGCGGAGCAGTCGAGGCAGAGATAGTTCCCCGGCTTGAGATATCCTCCGGGAGAGCGCGAGATCTCGTCGGCGTACAGGTCGTACGACGTATAGCCGTCCGGGTTCATCATGAACAGTATCTTCTGCCTTGATCCGGACGGTGTCGTGGTGTACACCTCGTAGTTAAAGCTCAGGAAGAGCTGATAAGTCCGCCACACCTCTTTCACGCCGTACTGCAGGTAGCCGGTCCTGTTCTTATCGGAGATCGGCGCGTTGCCGTCCTCTATGAACCGGTCCGTGTACGAGACGAGCGTCTCCTTCTGGCCGTCGGTCAGCGCTCCGGCGCCGAACGGGGCGATCAGGGCCGCGAGAAGAAGTATGCAGACCGCATATGTCATGCAAATTTTCATGATAAAGACCACCAGTTCAGATGACGGATCCCGCCCCGCGCCCGCGGCGGCCGGGATCCGCTGTTCGGTTTGGACGCAAAAGGACGCCTCCAATGATCACAATATGCCGGCTGTAGCAGATACAGATCGTAAAGATTGGAGGCGTCCGTAGTTCCGGACCGGGCAGTCAGAAGGCGCTGTGCGGCCTGACCGCGTCACGGCGGAGCCGTTTGTCCGGAAGAGCCGCCGTTATCAGTTTTCTTTTTTCCTGCGCAGGACGACGGCGGAACCGACAGCGATCGCCGCCGCTCCGGCAAAGAGCCAGATCACGGCCGCGTATCCGTCTCCGGTGGCCGGGCTGGTCGTGCCGCTCTGGCCGCTGCCCGAGGAGGAGCCGGTCGCCGCCTCTGTGCCGGCCGCGGTCTCGACGGCGGTGTAGACGTCGAACTCGGAGATCCTGGCGACATAGTAGAACGGGGCGTTGGAGGAGACTCTGGGAGCGCGGCAGGCGTAGGCGACATTGGTCACGTTCTTGTAGACCTTGTCGAAGTCGCCGGTCACGGTCATGTACTGGTACAGCTCGTTGTCGTTGTGGAGCACGACGTTTCCGCCCTGCTCGACCGTCATGGCGGCGGAGGAGCTGACCTTTCCGTCGGCGCCGTATACGAGGTCGACGGACTTCCAGGCGACGGACCAGGTGTTGCCGCCGTCAGTGGAGACGAGGATGTCGTACGCGCAGTCGACGGTCGCCGTCGCGGTGCTGTTGAAGTTGTTCTGTCCGGCGTTGGTGAAATAAAGGGCGAAGCTGCCGACGGTAACGTTGGCAAGTCCGTCGAACTGGTATGAGTAGTAATACTTGGTGGCGACGCCGCCGAAGGCGATGAGGGCGCCGGTGCCGACCGTGAAGCCCTTGCCGGCCTCATAGCCGGTGAGAGTCTCGACGTTGTTGGGGTACGTCGTGTTGTTGGCGTTGGCCCACGCGGTGTTGACATGGACATAGCTTCCGCTGAGATCGGCTGAGTAGGTCTTTCCGTATTCGCCGTACTTCCCGTCAAGGGCCGCGCCGGCGGAGTCTTTGAGGTCCATGGCGAAGATGCCGTCAGTCAGCGCGAGCGTCTTGTTGTCGACCGCCGTGTTGATATCGGTGGCGCCGGTGTATTTCGATCTCGCGAAGGTGCAGGAAAGGCCGTTTAGCACGTCGGTCTTGTCGCCGGTATCCACGACATGGAAATACGAGGGGATGTCGGCCGCAAACGCCGGAAGCGCAAGAACCGCGGCCATGACGACAGATAAAACGATAGCAAGAATCTTTTTCATAGCTGCCTCACTTTTTTCCGTGGAAGGCTTGTTTGCCGTTCCAGTATTTGTTTTTGCGGATGATCGGGTCGATGCCCGGCTCCGGTCCGCTTCCGGATGCCGGTCACCTCAGCCTTTGCGGGTGAGAAGCCCGAAAGGCCGGGAAATGTAGCCGCCCGTGATACGTTCTCGAGACACCTCCGGGATGTGAAAGTAGCGGTGACGGATAATGATTGCCAAATGATAAATGATTGCCAGATAATAATACTGTTGCAGGCGTTATGTTCCGCCCTCGGGAGCGGGGGGGTCCGGCGGTCAGTTCTTCTCGAACTGGCTGTTGAGCTTGTTTATGTTGTTGGTCAGCACGACCGCGTATTTGTTGTATTCGGACGACAGGGTGCCGCTGGTGAACGCCGCGTTGATGATGTTCGCGGGGAACGTGATGCCGAACGAGCCGAGGACCTCGTACTTCACCGTGTCTCTCACGATGTCGATGGTCCTTGCGGCGGTCTCCTCGGATACCTTCTTGGATTTGATCGTGATGTCGTAATACCTGGGCACTACGGTGCCGTTGGACACGTAGGACCAGTAATCGGTTATGACGGCCAGCCTGTCGGTATCCACCGTGGTGTCGTTAGGTATGCCGAAGATCACGGTGAGAGGGTCGCACAGATGCTTGTATTCCTTCTGGGAGGAATCGACCTTGGGATTCGGGACGCAGCCGAAATCGTCCTCCATTCCGTCGGCGATGAACGAGGCCGCCGCGACGGAGCAGTGGGCGAAGAGGAACTTGCCGAGCTTGAACAGCGTCCTTCCGCGGGGATACATTCCGACCGAAGAATCGCCGCTTATCTGCCTCGTGTCCTGCGCCACGGCCTGCGCGTACGTGATCACGCTCGCCTTGTCGTCGAACGTCGTTCTGAGCTTCGTGAGGATGAGATCGATGCTGTCCAGCTTCTCTCCGAGGTTGCAGTACATGTTGCCGTCGGAGTCGACTCCCGAATACGTGATCCCGCAGCCTGTGAGCATGTGGATCGGGATGCTGTTGTTGGTGTCGACCTCCAGCAGCAGGCCGTAGACGCCGAACTCAGTCGACTCGCCGTCCTGAGACGTCCTGACCGACCTGACGCTGGAGAGGAAGTTGTCGAGCGTCCACTCGTTCCTCTCGAGATAATCGTAGGGGCTTGTCAGATGGTAGTCCTCGACTATCTGCTTGTTGAAGTAATAGAAACGTATGCCCTCGAACCTGGCCGTGCAGATGTCGTTCATCATCATGTAGGCCTTGCCGTGGATCGTGAGGTCCTCGATGCACCTCTCGTCCCACCATTTGTTCGAGAAGTCGACGTCAAGGCTGTTCCAGTCCATGAGCAGACCGGCGGTGCAGTTGGTGGCCAGGGTCTTGCGGCTGTCGATGAGCATATCGTACCCGCACGAGCCCGTGGAGATGTCGGTCTTCAGCGTCAGGCTGGGGTTCACGGCATATCTCCAGTTGAAGACCAAGTTGTACTTGTCCTCCACCCTGGAATTGCGGATCCAGGCCTCGGCGCTGACGACGTCCGCGTCGTTCTCCTCGCCGTCGATATAGTTCGCGACGTAGTTTCCGCCCTTGGCGATATAGACCGTAAAGCCGTCTCCGTTGTAATCCGCCTCCGGAAAGGCGGGAGTGGTGTCCTCCGGCCCTTCGGGGTCGGTCGAAACGGCGGTCGACGTCTCGCCGCCGACGTCGGAGCAGGAAATGAGAGTCAGCGACGATAGGGCCAGAACGCACGCCAGCAAAAAGGCGCCTGCCTGCCATGCTTTTTTCATTATCTTTTTCCTTTCCGTGATAGATAATTGCCTCCGGCCGGCCCGAGACCGGCTGTCAGCAGTCCCTTCCTATGTATTCCTGCCAGGTGCTCGGATCGTTCGAGAATTCGGCGGAACGGTCTTCCACGCTCCCGGCGGCTTTGACGGAATCCTTCCCCGCGGAAAGGACCTCCTCGCAGGACACGCCCAGAAGCTCGGTAACATATGGAAGATCGTCGATCTGGATGCGTTTGTCGCCTTTCAGGATCTGCGAGAAGCGGTTGAGCAGCTTGCGGATCTCTTCGTCGCTGACGTCCGCCGTGTTGTCCCTGAGTTCGAGATACGCGCGGCAGAACTTGCGGATCGAAGCGAATCTACTCTTGATCAACGAGCGCAGGTAAGCACCGAGAACGGCGCTGTTGTTTTCGACGTGAAACATTTCGGCCTCCTCCCGTCCTTTATCCGCTGTTTTCGCGCTTCATTTTCCAGAAGCTACTATTATTATACTTCGCCGATCCGGTCCCTGATACAATTATATAGTTCTTTTTGTTTTCGGGATATCCATTTATCGTGTACACAGACGGTGTATATTGTTCGTTTTTCGCACCCTATGTACACATTTCGTGTACATAGGGTGCCGGCGAATGACGAGCGGACCGCGCTGTCGGGCAGTCCGGGACCCGGAACGGGGAATCGGGAGACGGCACGGCGGCGTGTGACCTGCCGGGCTGCGAAAAAAAGCAGACAGAAATGAAAGCAGACAAAGAAAAGGACGGGCAATTTCTGTCCGTCCGATCCCTTATGACCTCTCCCGGCCGGTCCGTTCCTGTCAGGACCGGCCCGAGGAAGAGTTTTTGAGTTTCCGGTTGCAAAAGGAGCGGCCGTCATGCTGCTCCTTTTGCTGTCTAAGAGCGCCATAATGATACATAGACCATAGAAAGAACGCCAAAAATGTGAGTCGGCATGACCCTTTCTGCGTTATTCATATTGAATACCATTCCTGCATAGTCGTTCCCTTTCAGTGAAGTTTGCCCTTGCGGGCAAGTGAAGTAGTTCGCTTCGCTCACAGTGAAGTATTGCGGCGTTGCCGCAAAGTGAAGTTAAGTGTTCCGCATCGTGCCGAAGGCACACTTCACGCGCGTAGCGCGCTTCACGAGGCGCAGCCTCACTTCACGTTCCGCGTCAGCGGAACACTTAGTTGAAAGAAACCTGATTTGGTAGACAAATCAGGTTTCTTTCATGGCACCCGTGAGCGGATTCGAACCGCTGGCCTACCGCTTAGGAGGCGGTCGCTCTATCCTGCTGAGCTACACAGGCTTTCACAGCCGGTATTATATCACATATCCGGCCGGATTTCAATAGGAATCGGAGAAAAAAGCATTCGCGGAAGGACGGGACTAGTCGCGCACCCGGCCCTCCCGCAGGAGGATGCAGTACTCGTACGCGTCTACGAGCGCCTGCCAGCTGGCGGCGATAATGTCCGTCGAGGCCCCCATGGTGCGCCATACGTCAGTGCCGTCTCCGTACTCGACATAAACGCGGACGATGGACGCAGAGGCCGCCGCGTCGTTCGAGTCGATCCTTGCCTTTATGTCTATCATCTTCACGGGTGCGATGCAGGGGAAGCGGTGCTTGAGAGCCAGATGGGCCGCGATGTCAAGCGCGTTCACGGGGCCGTCTCCCTCGCCGACGCGAAGCTGCTCCTCCCCGCCCGCCTCGGCCTTTACGATAGCCGTCCAGCGGCGCTCCGGGGCGGCCTCGGCGCTGAAGCTCAGCTTGTAGTCCAGGATGCGGAAGGGCTTCTCGTACAGCCCGAGGGCATAGCCGGCTAACAGCCGCAGCGACGCCTCCGAGTTGTCGTACTGACAGCCCCCGGCCTCGGCCTTCATAAGGGCCTCCATGATCTTCCTGGTCTCGGGCGAGTCCTTGCCTATCTCGTACCCGTTCTTTTCGAGCAGGTCGGCCACGGCGGCGCGGCCGGACAGCTCGCTGACTACGATGCTTCGCCGGTTGCCGGTCACGGCGGGATCCATATGCTCGAAAGAGGACGGATTCTTGCGGACGGCGTCTATGTGCAGACCGGCCTTGTGAAGGAAGGCGTGGCCTCCGACGAAGGGCTCGCTCTCGTCGAAGCCGAGGTTGGCGGTCTGGCAGATGTGCCTGGCCGTGCGGGTGAGCATGGCCACCCTGCCGGCCGGTATGCAGTCGTGTTCGAGTTTGACCTGAAGCACGGGTATGACCGTGAAGAGGTCGGCGTTTCCGCAGCGCTCGCCGATGCCGGCGACGGTGCACTGGACGTGCTCCGCCCCCGCTCCGACGGCGGCGACGGCGCAGGCGTCGGCCATGCCTATGTCGTTGTGCGTATGGATGCCGATCCTCAGGCCCGGAAAGGCCTTTGCGGTCTGGGCGACGGCCCCGGCAAGCGCTTCGGGAAGCATGCCGCCGTTCGTGTCGCACAGGACGGCCGTCTCTGCTCCGGCCTCGGCGGCGGCCCGGACGGTCGCCAGCGCGTAATCGGGATCCTCGGCCAGCCCGTCGAAGAAGTGCTCGGCGTCGAAGATGACGCTCTTTCCGGCGGCCTTGAGGTAGCCGACAGTGTCTCTTATCATGGCCAGATTCTCGGCGGCGTCGGTGCCGAGGACCTCCGTCACCTGGGACAGCAGGGCCTTGCCCACTACGGCCACGCGGGAGTATCTCCCCCCGGCCAGCGAGACGAGGACGGGGTCGTCGCAGGCCCGGATCCCCGGGCGCCTGGTCCGCACGAGCACAGACAGCGGAGCCTCATCTCCCTCCCCAGCGCCGGCCTTGGCGGCGAGCTCCTCGAGAGCCGCGCAGGTGTTGGCGGCGTAATAACCCGCCTCGATGCAGGCTATGCCCAGGGCGCGAAGGTCGGCTATCACCTTCAGTTTTTCATACTCCGAAAAGACGACTCCGGCCGTCTGAGAGCCCTCCCTGAGAGTCGCGTCGTATATCTCGATCTTCATCTCTTCACCTCCGTAGTCTCAGCAGCACGACCCTCTCCCTGCCGGAAAGGTCCGTGCGCGTCTCGGCCGAATATCCGTGTTCCGCGGCGACGGCGGCAACGTCCCCCGCCATGCCGCATCCGGTCTCGAACAGCAGCAGCTCCGTGCCGGCCCCGGCGGCCGAAGCGGCGACGGCCCTGTAGAACAGGAGTCCGTCCTCCCCGCCGTCGAGGGCGATCCTCGGCTCGCGGAGCACCTCGGGCTGCAGCCCGCCGATGTCCCCGGACGGAATGTAAGGCGGGTTCGAGACGACCGCCCCGACAGGTCCGGTGATCCGGAACAGATCCGGGCTCAGCGCGTCGGCGGCGACGAACTCCGCCCTTTCGGCCACGCCGAGCCTCCGGGCGTTCTCACCCGCGACGGCGAGCGCCCCGGCGCTTATGTCGGCGCACACCGCGCGCAGATCCGGCCTGGCCTTGAGCACCGACACGGCAACGCAGCCGCTGCCCGTTCCTATGTCCGCGAAGCGGCAGCCCGCGGGGAGCTCGGCGACGGCGGCCGAGACCAGCGTCTCGGTGTCGGGCCTCGGGCACAGGCAGTCCGGACTCACGGAGAACTCGAGCCCGTAAAAGCCGGCCGTGCCGGTGATGTACTGCAGCGGCTCGCGCGAGACGCGTCGCGAAACGGCGGCCTCGAGCTCGGGCGACGGGATGTCGTCGTCCGGCCTGTAGAGCAGCTCGTGCGGCGGGATGCCTGCAAACCTTTCGACAAGGACGGAGGCCTCGTAGCGGGGGCTTTCGGCGCCGGCCGCTCCGAGCCTTCTGACGATCTCGCTGTAAGTCACGCCTTCCCCCGTTCCGCGGCAGGCACGCGCCGCCCGATCCCCGCCTCCGAATTTTGTATAATTGTATCTTATTTCGGAGCAATTTTCAACAAAAAAAGGGGCTTTTTCGAAAATGTTGTTGAAAAAACGGAAAAATATGGTATACTAGATATGCAACGACAAAGACAAGGAGGTACAATCAGATGTTTCTGTTCAGAAAAGAGCCCGAAAAGCCCAACTACGTGAAGATCGTAGCCATCACCCTTTCCATTATCGCGGCAGTAGCCGCTGCAGGATATGCCGCTTATCTCTACTGCAAGAAGAAAGGCATCTGCTGCTGCATCTGCAAGAGCGAGGATTTTGACGACTCCTGCTGCGACGACGAACTTGACGGCGCAAAAGACGAGGAAGTCGAAGTCGAGGTCGAAGGCGACGAGGCTCCGGCCGAGGCCTGAATCCCGGCAGCTTTTCCGGTCCCGGGGGATCCGCAGAGGATCCCCCGGCATTCTTTTTTTCCGCCCGGGGGATCCGCCGCGGAGGCTGTTTCATGCCCGCTCGGAGGCCGTTTCATACACATTTTATTTATAAAAAAACAACACTTTCGCTATTATTGTCCGTGTTGAAATCCATTGACAAACAAACATGCGGATAGTATAATAAGTTAGATGCCGGCAGAGCCGGATTTCTCTGCGCTCCGAGCGCGGAACACGGGACGGAGGTGCTTTTTTTGAAGCGCATAAGCCGCTATTCCTCTTCCTCTCCCGCCGTTTCCCCGCACGGGCGCTTTTTCTTCGGGTGAGACATGATTGACCTTCAGAAGGCCTCGTACGCGAAGCGCCTCTTCGCCTTCCTGGCCGACCTCATCGCGGCCTCCATACTGACGGCGGGGGTCTACCTTCTGCTGTCCGCGGTGTTCAACACGGACCGGTTCATGGAGGAGTACGGGCGGATAATTGCCGGCTACGAGGCTGAATACGGCGTGACCTTCGACCTCACGGAGGAGCAGTACGCGGCCCTCGGGCAGGAGGAGAAAGACCACTACCGGGCCGCGGTCGACGCCGCCAACGCCGACCCCGACGCAAACGCCGCCGCCATGTCGTACTACAAGTCCGTCTTCGCGATCTTTGCCGGCGGCATCATCATCTCGGCAGCGGTGCTCGGCTTTGCGGTGCCCCTCGCCCTCGGCGACGGCCGCACGCTGGGCAAGCGCCTGTTCGGCCTCGGGGTCATGAGGCTCGGCTTCACCCGCGTAACTCCAGCCGTACTGATCGCCCGCAACGTGGTCGGCAAGGGCGTCATGGAACTGCTGCTGCCCGCAATGCTGCTCTTCTCTGCGGTCACGGGCGTCACCGGCGTCTTCGGCCTTGCCGCCCTCGGCCTGTTTCTCGCCGCCGAGGCCGTGAGCATAGCCGTCACTTACGAGAGGAGGCCGCTCCACGACGTGCTGGCGGGAACGGCCGTGGTCGACTGGGACAGCCAGCTCATCTTCCCCGACGCGGAGGCGCGCGACGCGTACATAGCCTCACACAGGGCGGACGGGGACGGCGCCTGCAGGACGGAATGATTCAAATCTGACATAAAAGCACTCAGTGCAGGAGGCTCTATGAAAATCGTATTGCAGAACCTTACGAAGACCTTCCCCAGCAGAAACAAGAAGGGGGAGACCGTGGTCGCGGTCAGCGATCTCGACTTCGAGATCCCGGACGGCAAGCTGATCGGCCTGCTCGGCCCCTCCGGCTGCGGAAAGAGCACCACCCTCTACATGATCTGCGGCCTTCAGAAGCCCACGTCCGGAAAGATCTTCTTCGGAGACAGCGACGTGACCGGGCTCGAGCCCGAGCACCGCGGCGTAGGTCTCGTGTTCCAGAACTACGCCCTCTATCCGCATCTTACCGTCAGGCAGAACATCCTCTTCCCCCTTCAGAACCTGAAGGGCCCGGACAAGC
Organism: Clostridiales bacterium; assembly: GCA_016281895.1. Taxonomy (GTDB): domain Bacteria; phylum Bacillota; class Clostridia; order Oscillospirales; family CAG-272; genus CAG-390. The sequence continues at coordinate 13,187 of JAEEJM010000038.1, read as the reverse complement.
TTTCCAAGGAGGAGATGCTCTCGCGCGCCACCGAGGCCGCAAGGCTGGTCCAGATCGACGAGCTCATGGAGAGAAAGCCCAGCGAGCTCTCCGGCGGCCAGCAGCAGCGCGTCGCCATAGCCAGGGCCCTGGTAAAGGCCCCCCGCGTGCTGCTCCTCGACGAGCCTCTGTCGAACCTCGACGCCCGCCTGCGCCTCCAGACCCGCGAGGAGATCAAGAGGATCCAGCGCGAGACCGGAGTGACGACCGTCTTCGTAACGCACGACCAGGAGGAGGCCATGAGCATCTCCGATATGATCGTCGTCATGAAGGAGGGCGTCGTCCAGCAGATCGGCGAGCCCCAGCGCGTGTACGACGACCCAGAGAACCTCTTCGTGGCCAAGTTCCTCGGCACGCCCCCCATCAACGTCTTTGACGCGTCCGTGACCGGCGGCTTTCTGTGCGTCGGCGGCGACCGCCTCTTCGAGATGCCCGGCGAGGCCGACCGCGAGGTCGTTGTCGGCATCAGGCCCGAGGGCTTCGTCCCGGCCGGGGACGGCGTCATCGGAGGAAAACTCGTCAACATCGAGGTCATGGGCCGCGACTGCTCCGTCGTGTTCTCGAACCCCGCCTGCCAGAAGCCGACCGTCAGGGCCATCGTCGACTCGGACGTCAGGATCGCCGCGGGCGCCGACGCCCCGGTGCGCTTCAACCTGAAGAAGAACAAGGTGTTCGTCTTCGACAGGACCACCGAGCGCAGGATCATGTTCTGAGGCCGCCATGACAGACAAGAGAAACAATCCAAAGGCGTGGCTGTATCTGCTGCCCGCCGTGATACTGCTCCTGATCTTCTCGTTCTATCCGCTGATCAACACCTTCCGCATGGCCTTCCTGAACGGCTACAACGGACTGGCCATCATAGGCGGCGAAAAGTTCACCTTCGGCGTCGAGAACTTCAGGACCGTCATCAACAACGTCGACTTCAAGCTCTATCTGCGCAACACGGTGCTGCTCTGCGTGCTCACCGTTCCGATCTCGACGGTACTGGCGCTGCTCATAGCGGTCGCCCTCAACTCCATAAAGCCCCTTCAGAAGGTCTTCCAGACCGTATTCTTCCTGCCGTACGTGACGAACTCCATCGCCATCGGCATGGTGTTCAACGCGATGTTCACGCAGGTCGGCGTGGGCGACCTCGTCCAGACCTACGGCATCATCAACAACATCATAGGTCTGTTCGGGGCCGAGCCGATCAACTTCGTCAACACCGGATCCAGCTGGGGCGCCAACATGTTCGTGGTCTGCACATACATCGTATGGCACGCCCTTCCCTTCAAGATCCTGGTGCTGCTTGGCGGCCTGCAGAACGTCAACAAGCAGTATTACGAGGCGGCCAAGATCGACGCCACCTCCAAGACCCGCACCTTCTTCAGGATAACCGTGCCGCTGGTCTCCCCGATGCTCGCCTACGTCGTCATCACCTCTTTCATAGGCGGCTTCAAAGAGTACTCCAGCATCGTGGGCATCTTCGGCGAATCCATGGGGCCCGCGGGCTCCTCGGGCCAGATGAACACCATCGTCGGCTACGTTTACAACATGCTTCCCAAGAGCAACCTCGGCAACGCCTCCGCGGCCTCGCTGATCCTGTTCGGCATCATTCTTGTCGTGACCGCCATAAACGGCTACGTGAGCAAGAAGAAAGTTCATTACTGAGGTGAGCCATGGCAGCTGCAGTTAAAAACGCCAAGGCTATCGACATAGCCTCCTCCAGGCGGGCGCAGACCGCGTCCAACGCGGTGCGGCTCACGGTGACTTACGTCTTCCTGTTCGTCATGGCGGTCATCGTGATCTTCCCGTTCTACTGGATGGTCATCTCATCGCTGAAGACCTTCGACGAGTACCGCGAGAACGTCCCCACCCTCTGGCCCCGCACCATCGTGTTCGAGAACTTCGGCACCGCGTTCGAGAAGGCCAGCCTCGTCGACCTCTTCCTACACACGCTTTACGTCGGCGTCGTGTCCACCGTGCTCTCGCTCATAGTCACCGTCCTCTCGGCCTTCGCCTTTTCGAGGCTCGAGTTCAAGGGCAAGAACGCCCTGTTCGGCCTTCTCATGGCCACCATGATGGTGCCGGGCGAGCTCTATACCATAACCAACTACCTCACCGTGGCCGGCAAGCTCCCCTTCTTCGACGAGGCGGTCTCCTGGCTGGACATCACGAACACGTTCGCCGTCCTGATAGTGCCCATGCTGGTCAGCGTGTACTACATCTACCTGCTGCGCCAGACCTTCCTCCAGATCCCCAACGAGCTGTACCTGGCGGCAAAGGTGGACGGCACGAGCGATTTCAAGTACCTCTGGAAGGTGATGCTCCCCCTCTCGGTGTCGACGGTCATCACCATCACCATCCTCAAGATGATGGGCGCCTGGAACTCTTACATCTGGCCGCGCCTGGTCGCCAACGACGACGCGCACAAGCTCATCACGAACGGTCTGCGGGGCGCAAGCTTCGTGACCGAGACCAACGAGACGAACTACCCGGCCCAGATGGCCGCGGTCTTCATCGTCTCCATCCCCCTCTTCCTCGTCTTCGTGTTCCTGCGCAAATACATCATGCGCGGGGTGTCGAGGAGCGGAATCAAAGGTTGAATCACATTTCGGCATAAGAGGAGAAAACACATGAAAAAAGTCCTTGCAATCGTACTGGCCGTCGCCTGCCTGCTTCCCTGCCTGCTTCCCTGCCTGCTTCTTGCCGGCTGCGGCGGGCAGAAGGAAGGCATCGAAGTGGTGTTCTACCACACCATGGGCGCCAACCTGCGCGCGGTGCTGCAGAAGTACATCGCGGAATTCAACAAGGTCCATCCCGAGATCACCATCGTCGAGTCCTCCATAGGCGGCTACGACGACGTCCGCGACCAGGTCATTACGGAGCTCCAGAGCGGCAAACAGCCCGCGCTGGCCTACTGCTATCCCGACCACGTCGCCACCTATCTGCGCAGCAGGAAGGTCGTCGACCTCAACACGTACATCAACGATCCCGACGTGGGCCTGACCGCGGAGCAGATCGCCGACTTCATCCCCGGCTACTACGAAGAGGGCACGCTGTTCGGCGACACGTCCAAGATGTACACGCTCCCCTTCTCCAAGTCCACCGAGGTCATGTATTATAACAAGACCTTCTTCGAGGCCAACGGCCTCAGCGTCCCCGACCACTGGTTCAGCACCGGCGCCGGCGACACCACCTCCATGGAGTACGTGGTCTCCAGGATCAAGGAGATCGAACCCACCAGCATCCCGCTCGGCTACGACTCCGAGGCCAACTGGTTCATCACCATGACCGAGCAGCTCAAGACCCCGTACACCGCCGCCGTCGACACCGTCGAGGAGCGCTTCCTCTTCGACAACGATCAGAACTACGAGTTCTGCTCGAAGATCCGCGAATGGTACCAGAAAGGCTGGATGACCACCCAGGCCATCTATAAGGGCTACACCTCCGGCCTGTTCACCAACACCAAACCCAACGAAGAGGGCAAGGTCATCCACTCCTACATCTCCATCGGCTCCTCCGCCGGCGCCACCTACCAGTGCCCCGCCGCCAACGACGACGGCACGTACAGCTTCGAGGTCGGCATAGCGGAGATCCCGCAGGCCGACGCCTCCAACAAAAAGGTCATCTCGCAGGGCCCGTCCGTCTGCATGCTCCAGCAGAAGAACAAGGCGGTCAACGACGCCGCCTGGCTCTTCCTGAAATACCTCCTCACCTCCCCCGAGTTCGAGGCCGAGTTCTCCATGACCTCCGGCTACGTCCCCGTGCTGAGGTCGACCTTCTCCCTCGACGCCTATAAGGAGTTCCTCTCCGGCGCCAACTACGACAAGACCGGCATAGCCGCCCTGTCCGCCAAGATTTGCATGGAGCAGGAGAACTCCTACTTCACGAGCCCCGCCTTCGTCGGCTCTTCCGACGCCCGCGACCAGGTCGGCGAGCTCCTCGTGGCCTTCATCTCCGCCCCGGCCGACAGCACCGAGAGCTCCCTGAAGCAGCTCTTCAAGGACGCCTACAACCGCTGCGTCTCGCTCAACAAATAAGCTTTCCGACATGAAAAAGACGATCCGCTTGGCCTCCCTCGCCCTGGCCCTGCTGTTCGCGGCGCTCCCGCTGGCGGCCTGCAGGAACGGGAACGAGGATGAGAAGGCCTGGACTTACGAACGGTCTGCGGACCTGCCGGACTACGCGACGGCGGTCACCCTCAACACCGCCGGCCTCGACTCCGACTTCAACGAGACCGGGCGCGGCTACGTCAAACTCGACCACGCGGTCGACGGAGACACGGCCCACTTCTGGAACAACAGCCACACCGAACTGCTCAAGGTGCGCTTCATCGCCATAGACACGCCCGAGTCGACCGGCAAGGTCGAGCCCTGGGGCAAGCCCGCCTCGATCTACACCAGGAAGAAGCTTCAGAACGCCGACAAGATCGTGCTCGAGAGCGACATCGAGGGCAGCGCGAACTTCGACTCGACCGGCTCGCGCTACCTCGCCTGGGTATGGTATAAGAACAAGGGCAGCGACGTGTGGAGGAACCTCAACATAGAGATCCTTGCCGACGGCCTGGCCATGGGTAAGAGCGCCTCGTCCAACAGGTACGGCTCTACGGCCGCCGAGGCCCTGACCAGCGCCCGCAACGAGAAGCTCAATCTCTACTCCGGCAGGCAGGATCCCCTGTTCTATTACGGTGAGGCCGTCGAGCTCTCCATCAAGTCCCTGGTCCTCAACCGCGAGAGCTACAGCGGCATCAAGGTCCGCTTCGAGGGCGTCGTCACCAAGAAGAGCGGCGAGGGCATCTACATGCAGGCCTTCGACGACGACACCCAGCAGTATTACGGTGTCTACGTCTACGGCGGCTACGCCTCGCTGGCGCCGAAGTTTCTCGTGCCCGGCTACAGGCTGAGCGTCACGGGGACCGCCGACAACAACGAGACCTTCGGCTTCCAGGTGTCCGGCCTGTCGTTCTCGCTGATCAACCCGACCGGCGACGACGTCAAGATCCTCGAGAAGGACGTCGTGACCGAGCCGCGCGTCGTCGACGCCCAGACGCTGAACGGCGACGCCACGCTCGAGAACACCCTGGTCCGTATCGAGGGCATCCGCGTGGCCAGCGTCTACACGACCGTGAACGAGTCCTCCTCCAGCAAGGGAGCCATGACGCTCACCTGCCTTGCCCCCGACGGCTCCGCCGTCACCGTAAGGACTGCGGTTCTCACCGACGAGTCCGGTGAGACCGTCACGGAATCCCGCTTCGCGTCAAAGACCGTCTCGGTGACCGGGATCGTCGAGTACTACGAGGGCAGCGCCCAGCTGAAGCTCCTCACACTTGCCGACTGCGATTTCGCCGACTGAGCCGGAACCGCCTCTTCAATGTGCTATATATAAGAGAAAGGCTTGTACAACATGAAAAGATCATCGATTACCTTTTTAGTACTGGTCCTGTGCGCCGCCCTGCTGCTCGGCTCGTGCAACAACAAGCCCGGCAACGACGCGGCCCCGCTGAGCCAGGAGCTCGTCGACGCCGCCGCCGACGTCGTCTACACGTTCAACAAGCCGGGCGCCTCCAACGAGGTGGCGGCCAGCTTCACCCTTCCCTCCAAGCTGATCGACTACGAGGGCCACGACATGGACGTCACCTGGCGGGTCGAAGGCGGCGATAAGTACGTGTCGCTCGTCCCGGCCTCCGACGAGAACCAGATCCTGGTCAAGGTCGATCCGTTCGCCGATCAGGACACCCCCTTCTCCGTCAAGGGCGTCGTCAAGTGCGGCAGCTTCAGTTCGAACGAGTTCGCTTTCAACTACGTCATCAAGCAGTTCCTCATCTCCAACTGGGACTACTGGGAGGCCAACACCTCCGGGACTGCCATGAACGTCAAGGGCGTCGTGGTCGCCAAGTATCCCTACTCCGCCGAGAACAAGAACACCGGCGTCTTTCTCCAGGACCTTGACGGCGAGCACGGCTACTTCGCCTACCGCCTGAAATGCGACTCCCAGGAGGCCTACGACACCGACCTCGCCGTCGGCAACGTGATCGTCGTCAACGGAAAGACCTCAATCTACAACGCCTTCCGCGAGATGGGGGCCGGCTGCACCTACACGCTCGTGTACGGCGACGACGGCAAGGTCCAGACCTCGGCCGTCAACAAGAGAAACATAGATGCGCTGTTCAAAGCGGGCACGGACTTCACCGCCGAGCTCGACAAGGCCCAGGGCACGGTAGTGACCGTCACCGGAGCCAAGATCACCAAGATCGAGTGGAACAAGAACAGCCCCGAGACCTTCGAGGCCCTCGGCGACGGAAGAGTCTATGTCACCATCGAAAAGAACGGCGCCAGCATAAGGCTCTTCCTCTCCACCTCCTGCACCTACACCGTCGCCCAGCTCAAGGAGGACCTTGCCAAGATCGACATCGGCTACACGGTAAACGTTGAAGCCCCCGTCGCCTCCTATAACGAGGTCCAGCTCTATCCCTGCCCGGGCGGCATCACGGTGACCTCGACCGAGGTCTCCGCCGCGGACAAGGCCGGCAGCGAGCTCAACGCGCTCTCGGTCCCCGCGTCCGTCAGCAAGACCTCCGAGATCGAGCTGCCCTCCGCCGGTGCCTCTTATAAAGACGTCGCCGTCACCTGGGCGGTGTCCGGCTCGTCCGGCGCCTCGATCAGCGGAGGCAAGCTCTCCGTGACCGTCGGCAAGGCCATCGAGAAGCTCACCCTCACCGCCACCGCGACCTGCGGATCCGAGAGCCGGCAGCGCGAGTTCACGATCCTCGTCATCCCCGCCGACCTCTCCGAGGCCGACATAGTCAACGCCGTATACGCGCTCGACAAGGGCGCCGTCCTTCCCGGCAGCTACACGCTCACCGGCAAGGTCACCAAGATCGACACGCCCTACAGCGCTCAGCACGGCAACATCACGGTCACCATCCAGGTCGGCGACATGGCCGACAAGCCCATCCAGTGCTACCGTCTCACCGGCGAAGGAGCCGACACGATCGCCGTCGGCGACGTCATCACCGTGACCGGCACCCTCAAGCACTACTACAACTCCAACAGCGGCGCCTCCACTTACGAGTTCGACGCCGGCTGCGGCTTCAAAAGGGGATCCGAACCCGGCACCGGCTCCGATGAAGCCGGCCGCATCCTCGACGAGCTCTACGCCCTGGCCCCCGGGGCCGCCATGGAAGGCACCTACACCCTCTCCGGGACCGTGACTAAGGTCAACACCCCCTTCGACGCGGGCTACAACAACGTCACCGTGACCATCACCGTCGCCGGCCACGACGACAAACCTGTGCAGTGCTTCCGCATGACCGGCACCGGCGCCGACAAGGTAAAGGTCGGCGACAGGATCACAGTCTCCGGCAAGCTCAAGAACTACAAAGGCACGAAGGAGTTCGACGCGGGCTGCACGCTCGACAGCATCGACTTCTCCGCCGAGGACACGACTCCGAAGTACACGACCCAGGAGGAGATCGTCAAGGCTCTGTACGCCCTGCCCCTCGGCGACTCGCTTGCCGGCGGACCGTACACGCTTGCCGGCGTGGTCAAGACCGTAGACACCCCCTACAGCGCGGAGCACCAGAACGTCACCGTGACCATTATCGTCGCGGGGCTCAACGACTATCCGGTCATGTGCTTCCGTCTCGAGGGGACCGGCGCCGACACCATCAAGGTGGGCGACACCGTCACCGTCAGGGGACAGCTCAAAAACTACAACAGCAACGGCACTCCCACCTACGAGTTCACCACCGGCTGCACTATCGAAAAGATCGGCTAAATCAATTCAACCGGAGGATATACTGATCAGATGAAAAAAACACTTTCGGTCATTCTGGCCGTCCTTCTCGCATCGTCGCTCGTCTGCCTGGCCGTTTCCGCTGAGGGCACGACCGTCACCATCGACATGACGGCGCAGGGCTTTGCCGACGCCGCCGAGATCACCGATGTCACCTCAGGCGCCGTCACCGTGACCTTCGATAAGGGCACCGGCTCCACCACGCCAAAGTACTACAACAACGGCACCGCGGCAAGGGCCTACGGCGGCAACACCGTGACGGTGGCCTCGACCGGCGACAAGATCACCGGAATCGTCCTTACCTTCTCCTCGACGTCCAACACCGGCACGCTTTCCGCCGACGGCGGGACCTATGCCGTCAGCGGCACCACCGGCACCTGGTCCGGCAGCGCGGCGTCCGTAATCTTCACCAACACCGCGTCCAGCGGCCACGCGAGGATCATGAAGATCGAGGTGACCCTGGGCGGCGAGCCCGCCGTCGTCACCGAACCCGAGACCCCCTCGTACACCACGCCGGCTGAGATCGTCACCGCCCTGTACGCTCTCGAGCCCAACACGACCCTGGCCGGAGGGCCTTACACCCTTACCGGCGTGGTCAACAACATCGACTCCGCCTACAACAGCAGCAACGGCAACGTCACCGTCACGATAACCGTCGAAGGAAAGGACGTCCAGTGCTACAGGCTCGTCAACGGCACCAGCGACAAGTGCGCATCGATCCAGATGGGCGACACGGTCACGGTCAAGGGCCAGCTCAAGCACTATCAGAACAAGGCCGGCGTGTCCACCTACGAGTTCGACAGCGGCTGCACCCTCGAGGACTATAAGGCCACCGCCCCGGAGGCGCCGACCTATTCCACTCCCGCGGAGATCCTTGACGCGCTCTACAAGCTCGAAGCCGGCAAGTCGCTGGCCGGAGGCCCGTACACGCTCGAGGGAAAGATCACGGAGATCGTCACCGAATACAGTTCCGAATACAAGAACGTCACCGTGAAGATCGTGGTCGGAAACGATACGACGAAGCCCGTCACCTGCTACCGCATGAAGGGCGACGGAGCCGACGTCATAGCCGTCGGGGACACGGTCAAAGTGACCGGCTCGCTCAAGCATTACAAGGACGGCTCCGGGAATTCGACCTACGAGTTCGACCAGAACTGCTCGCTCGATTCCTATGAAAAGGCCGCCGCTGCCGGAACGACGTCCGGCCAGACCACTGCTCCCTCCACCGGCGACCCGGCCGGCGTCTACGCCGTCCTTGCCGCCGTCGCGATCTGCGCGGCCGCCGCTGCGTTCGCGGTCTCCCGCAGAAAGAGCGCCGTCCGCTGACCCCGGTCCGACCGACAGAGAAGCAAAAAAAGCATAAGGCGACCCCGCCGGGCCAAGACCGCCCGGCGGGGTCATCTTATGCATTTATGCGGACCGTCCGGATACCGCTCTCATCCGGACCGAACGGATACCGGATTCGTCCGGCGTACAGCCGGCGGCACTCTCAGCCGGAAACGGACCTTCGTGCCGCAGTCCCGGGCCTCATTCCGCAAACGACTCCAGAGCGGCAAAGTCGGTCCTGACGGCCGTCAGCGGGGACACGGTGGTATAGCCCGACATGCAGGCCCCCGTATCAACGGACAGGTCCGGCTCGTCCTCACGGACGTAGGCGACGTACAGCCCGGCCTTGTACAGACCGTTTCCCATATCCTTGAAACGGTCGCGGTAGAACGTTCCTCCCTGCCCGACCACGCGGATCCCCCTCGGGTCCTCGTGCATGTTCACGTTCAGCATGGAGCATCTGTCGAAAAGCCGCCTTGCCCTTATGAACTCCCAGACCTCCGGCAACTGTCCGGCCGCGATGCCGGTCTTTTCCCTATCGGTCGAGCAGGCCATGGCCCTGATGCCGGCGTAGGTCGCCTCGAAGGCGGCGGAGCAGGTACCGGAATAGGCGATGTCCCTGCCGAGGTTGAAGCCGCTGTTCACGCCGGAGAGCACAAGGTCGAATTCCCCGAAGCGGTCGGCGGCAAACCTGACGCAGTCGGCGGGCGTGGAGTCCACCGAATAGGCCTCGATGCCGAGGTCTGCGAACACGTCGCTCCCGCGCACCTCGAAGGGGCGCCTGAGGGTGATGCTCTGCGAGCAGGCGCTCTGCTCTGACGCGGGGGCCACCACGAGAGGCTCTCCGATGCCCGCGGCAAAGGCCGCAAGCACTCTCAGGCCGGGGGCGGATATCCCGTCGTCGTTTGTTACAAGTATCCTCATATCTAACCTCAGAACAGTTCCGGGTGCTCTTTTTTGAACCCGGCAAGCAGGGCGTCCGCGTCGGCCAGGAGCGCCTTCTGCTCACCGACGCTGTGCACGGTCGCCCCGCAGGCGCAGGCGTGACCTCCGCCTCCGTAGGCCGCGGCAAGCCGCTCGACCTCCACGAAGCGCGAGCGCAGCCTCACGCGGATGCTGCCGTCGCCGTTCTCGACGAAGACCAGCCATATGAGGCTCCCGCGTATGGCGTCCATAATGCCGACCGTGTTGCTGGCCTCCTCGAGGCTTATCCCGCGCTTTTCTCGGAAGGCCGACGTTATCTTGATCCATGCGACCCCGGCCGGAGTGAGCCTGATCCTGCGGGTCAGCTCGGCCCGGAACCTCAGCACCTGAAAGCTCTCGGAATAAAGCTCGGCGAACAGGCGCTCGGTGTCGACACCGAATTCCAGCAGCGCGGCGGCCGTACGAAGCGTGCCGGGCGAGACCTCCCTGTAGCGGAATCTGCCCGAATCGGTCACCATGCCCGTGTAGAGGCACGAGGCGGCCCTGCGGTCGAGTTTCAGAACGCCCGGGAACGACAGGCACAGGTCGGCTATCATCTCGCAGGTCGAGGACCGTCCGTCCTCCACCCAGTTTATATCCCCGTAAGGCTCGAGGTTAGGATGGTGGTCGATCTTGACCAGCATGTCCCCCCTGCGGAAGCGGTCGCCGGAGATCCTGGCCTCGGTGGCTGTGTCGAGCACGATGACCAGCGCCCCGGAGTAGTCGCCGTCGGACGGGCTGGAGGTCTCGTCGCCGAGGAACGCCAGGTAGTCCGCGCGGTCGGCGTTGTCGAGCAGTATCCTCTTGTCCGGGAACGACAGCCGCAGCGCCGCGGCCAGGCCGAGCGTGGAACCTACGGCGTCCCCGTCGGGCCTCGTGTGGCGGGAGATGATCACGGTACGGTGCCCGGCTATGCTGTCCAGTATCCTCTCTCTGACGTCGCCGCTCATGACGCGCTCCCCCCGGCAGTGCCGTTATCGGCCGTGACTTTGCCGTCAGTGACTATATCGGCCGAGCCTTTGTCGTCCGTGCCATTGCCGGCCGGGTCCGCACCGGCCGCGTCTTCGGCGGCAAGCCGCGCCAGGTCCGCGAGCATGGCCATGGCGGCCTCCCGGTCCGGGACTTCCGCCCCGCTGGCCTTCTTATGGCCGCCTCCGCCGTACTTCACGGCGACGGGATTGATGTTGAAACGTGACGAGCGGATCTCGCACAGCACGCGGCCGTCCGCCTCGGTGAAATTGACCCAGACGTCGATGCCGCGAATGTCGGCCATGACGCCAACCATCCCCCTGGACACGGAGAACGGATCCCGGCGAAGGGCCCGCAGCTCCTCCGCCGTCGTATAGATGTACGCCACGGGGCTGTCCCCGTATTTTTTGATCCTGCCGGCGAAGGACGCCCGCAGCCTGACGTTCTCGAGCGAGTCGCAGTACAGGTTCCTGTACAGCTTTTCGGTGTCGACGCCCGCCGACATAAGGAAGGACGCGAGGGCAAAGGTCCTCGGGCCGACCGAGTCGTATCGGAACCTCCCCGAATCCGTGACCATGCCGGTGAAGAGCGCCTCGGCCGAAGCCTTTCCGAGCGCGAGTCCGCTCTCGGACGCGAAGGCGGCTATCATCCCGGCGCAGCTCTCGAAGGAGGTGTCGACGATCTCAACGTCGGTGAACGTGTCGCAGAGGATGTGGTGGTCCACCCTGACCGAGAACGCGGCCGAGGCGTACCTGCCGTCGCTGACAAGGCCCCGCTCGGCCGAGTCCAGGACCACCGCCAGCGCGACCGCGTAAGCGGAGTCCGGGATCTCGTCCATCCCGGAGCCCTCCATGAAGGAATATCTGCCCGCCGGATCTCCGACCGTGAAGACGGTCTTGTCCGGGAAATTGTCGCGTATGAGGGCGGCCAGACCGAGCTGGCTGCCGAGAGCGTCGCCGTCCGGCGACGTGTGCCTGTGTATGATGACGGTGCCGTGCCGCACTATTGCATCGTAAAGCTTTTCAAACATTGCCGCCGTCCAGCCCCAGTTCCCCGCGGATCCTTGCGACGCAGGCGTCGGCGCCCTCGTCGTACCTGACCGCGAAATCGCAGAATTCTATGTTGCGCAGCTCGAAGTCGATCGACATGATCCGGTTTATCTTGTCGTCGTCCGGAATGTCCCTGCCCAGGATGTTCGTAAGTATGGCGCGCTTGTCGCCGTCCGTGAAGACGAGCAGGGCCTTTGAGCGGTATACGTTCTTCAGCGTCACGGCCCCGCAGATGTCTATCGGAATGACGGCTATCCGCCCCGCCTCGACGATGGGATCTATGTGGCGCCTTGACGTGCCGAACGAGAAGGTGCTGTACACCGTGGTCTCGATGAACTCGCCGCGGTCCCGCTCGAGGATGAACTCCTCGTCCGTAACGAACCTGTAGGCCGACTCGGACTCGCCGGCGGCGCGCGGACGCGTAGTCGTGGTCAGGGGCTTCTCGAACCCGGGACTGCGCGTAAGTGCGGCGGCGATCTCCGTCTTCCCCGTGCCCGTCGGTCCGACGAGGCAGAGCACACCGCCGGCCCTCAGGTCGGGCCGCTTCTCCATGAACGACTTGCCTATGATCTTGGCCAGATGAACGAAGTCCGAATAGCTGTTCACGGACAGCAGGCCGGACAGCGACGTGTTCCAGGGCTTCCTCATGAGTACCGGATAGGAGGCCTGCGACGACGAGATGTTGTGCGACGCGTCGTCGAGCAGTATGTCCAGGATCACCAGGTCCTTGCGGGTGCCCATTATGATGTTGCCCGCAGGGACCTGCGGAAAGTCCTCGGCCAGCCTCTCCGCCCTGGCGCTCATGCAGCCGGGCGGGACGGAGGTGACGAAAAACACGTCGGCGAACCCGCAGAGGTCGCCCACGAACTTCTTTGCCCCGGGGATCAGGGGCTGGCTGCGCACGAACTGCGGATCCGAGAAGAACTTCAGGCGCTCGTCGGCGGCCGTGCCCTGGACGCCCCAGGACTTTATTCGGTTTATGTCGAGAGCAGGATCGTCGCCGTACTTGCGCCTCAGCAGCTCAAGGGCGTATCCGTTGCAGTCGTACAGAATGTCGTCGACGTC
>JAEEJM010000037.1 GCA_016281895.1 Clostridiales bacterium | reverse complement strand
TCTCCTCCATCTGCTCGGGCGTTATGCCCATCTGCTTCAGCTGTTCGCCCATCATGTTCTCGACGGGCATGCCGAGCTCCTTCGCGCAGCGAAGGCAGAGCCCCTCGGACTTTTTGGTCCCGTTCTCGATCTTTGTTACGAATATCACCGCCATGCGTTTGCGGCATCTGGAACATTTAATCATCTTTGCAATCCTTTGTTTGTGTTTGCGGGCCGCGCAGGCGGCCGGAGCGTGCGTTGATAGTCTTGCCGGGGCGGCCGGTCATATGCCCAGCAGCTCCCTGATCCTGTCGACGGCGTCGCCGAGGCTGATATAGTCGAGCGGCGATATCCCCAGAACGAAGCGGAAGACGAAGGAGTTCTCGCAGAGGGTCTTCAGCGTGCCGGTGGCGTCTCCGGCAAGGCCCTTCTCCACGAGGAAGCCGAGCACGAGGCAGGCGAGCCACACATAGGCAAAGCCGGCAACCGCCCCCAGCAGCCCTCCGAGGATGCGGTTCACGGTCTTGACCACCGACTGGCCGGCCAGCTTTTTCAGCAGCAGGCCGATTATCGACAGCACAAGGACGGCCGCGAGGAAGACGGCGACGTAGCCGAGTATGGATGAGAGCAGCCGCGCCGTCTTCTCCTGCTCCTCCGAGCCGAAGAGCCCGGCCGAGTGGATGAGATCGCCGGCGGCTCCGCCGAACAGGTAGGACAGGGCAAACGCGGCGGCGGCGCTCAGGGCGCCCCATATGGAGTCTATGATGCCCCTCAGGGCGTATATCAGCACCGTGAGCGCGAACAGGCAGATCAGCACGGCGTCAAGCAGCCAGTTCATATCGGGTCGTTCCTTTCATTTGACGCGCAGGTAGTATGCGGCCGACCTGCAGCAGATGTAGACGTGTCCTTCCGAGTAGGCCAGCACGTCGGCCGGCATGATGGCCGACGTCAGATTCTGCGGGATGAGCCCCGTCGGGGTAATGACGGTCAGAAGGCCGTACTGGAGCACGTAGGCCTCGCTGCCGTACATGTGGACGGCGGCGACGGCGGTGTCGGTGGTGTATGAGCCGAGCTCGGAACCGTCGTAGCCGAGCAGGCGGGCGGTCCTTGTGCGGTTAGCAGAGCCGACGGAGACGTCGGACGGCAGATCGTTCTCGAGTAGCAGGCACAGCGAGGACTCCGAGCAGGCGAAGGCCGACAGCGTCCGCCCTCCGTAACTGTAGCTGAGGGGCTGTGACGAGCCGTCCGGGAAGCTGTGGAAGGCGCCGGTGCATATGAGGGCGACGCCGCCGTCTCTGAATACGCAGGCCAGCGGAAAATCGTCCCTGACCGTATACACGGCCTCGGGAGCGTCGCTGCCGAGGACGCATACCATGATCTCGGTGAGGTATCTGCCCTCACTGTCCATGGAGAGGGTCGCCAGCATGATGCGCCGGGAGTCCCGGTCGAGCGCGGCACAGACGATGTAACCGTTCTTCAGGTATCTGGACCTGAGGCGGAAATCGCTGTCGTAGACCTCGGCGCAGGAGGTGTACTGATCGGTCCCCGTTATGAGGACGTAGGTGCCGTCGTCGGCGACGGACGCGCCCCTGACGGGATAGTCGGTCCCGGCCTCGTACACCTGGGAGAAGGCGTTGAACACGCGGTACTCGCAGCCGCCGTTCTCGTAGACCAGGATGTATTTCGACGAGGCGGCCATCACCGGGGACCGCAGGTTGAAGGTGTATGAAAGCGTCTTGCGGCCGGTGGCTGAAAAGACCGTGACCCCGGAGTTGCCGCATACGGCGATGCCGCTGCCGTACAGCGAGTAGTTCATGTCCGAATCCGGGTTGTAGAGGATCTCGGTGGCCTTGTCGGAGTTCTCGTCGAGCCTCACCGCGAAGTTGCGGACTATGTACTCGAGATTGGAATACGTCACCCCGCCCGCGTTCTTCACGGCGGATATGACGATGAACAGGAGCAGCACGCCGAGCAGCAGGAACTCGGACACCCGGTACACGAGCGACACCGCCCCGTAGAAGGGATTCCCGGCGGGAGCGCCGCCTATGACGTCATTTATCTTTTCGGGTCCGGGCTCCGGTCCTTCCGGGGAACCGCGGACGATCTCTTTCTTCATATGCTAACCATCCTCTTCCGGACGGAGGTCCGGATATGTGACTTCCCAGAGGTACAGGCCGTGCGCGGGCAGCGTCGGTCCGGCCGCGTCGCGGCTGCGGGCGGCGATGACGTCGTCGGCGGTCTCCGGCGGCAGCCCGTTCAGGCCGATCCTCAGCAGCGTGCCCGCCATGATGCGCACCATGTTGTACAGAAATCCGTCGGCCGAGGCGGTGATGACGACGAGCTTCCCCTCCCTGCGGCAGGAGAATTCGGTCACCGTCCTGACCGTGTCGCGGACCGACGAGCCCGAGGCCATGAACGACGCGAAATCGCGCCTTCCGGCGAACCTTGCGGCCGCGCTGTCCATGAGGGCGACCGTTTCCGCGCTCAGTTCCCGCCGCGGCTGGTAGGCCCGGCCCTCGAATAACGGGTCGCGCTGCGGGCCGTCGGCGATCATGTACTTGTATGTCTTGCCGGTCGCGGAGTACCTGGGGTGGAACCCGTCCGGTACGGGCTCGGCGCGGAGCACGGATATGTCCGGCGGAAGGAGCGTGTTCACCGCGGACGGGAAGCGGCCGGCCGTAAGAGTTGCGGGAAAGCTTCCTCCGCCCTCGGGCTCGACGGTGGCCCTGAAGCCCCGGGCGTGGACGCCGGCGTCGGTCCGGCTGCAGCCGGTGACGAGGCAGGGCGCGCCCGTCAGGTCAGAGCAGGCCCGCGTGAGCGTGCCCTGGACCGAGGGAGCGTTGTTCTGGACCTGCCAGCCCGAATAAGCTCCGCCCATGAACGCGACAGTCAGAAGATACTTCAAATCGAATACTCCGGCAGAAGGATGTTGAGTGCGACCGCGGCCGCGGCGGACAGGATCATAAGGGCAAGCATAACCACGTCGGATGCGGCGATCCGGTAGACCTTCATGGAGGTGCGGCCCTCGCCGCCGTGATAGCAGCGGCACTCCATAGCGGTGGACAGCTCGTCGGCCCTGCGGAAGGAGGACACGAAGAGCGGCACGAGTATCGGGATGAGGGACTTTATCCGCCTGATCGGAGAGCCGGATCTGAAGTCCACTCCCCGGGACATCTGGGCGGTCATGATCCTGTCGGTGTCGTCGCCGAGAGTCGGGATGAACCGGAGGGCGATGAACATCATCATGGCAAAGTCGTGCACCGGGACGCGCAGGCGGGCCAGGGGCGACAGGAGCGACTCCAGCGAGTGCGTTATGTCTATGGGGGTGGTCGTGTAAGATATGAGCAGGCTGGTCCCGACGACGAGGCACATAATGCGCAGCGCGATGTAGACGGCGTTAAGGAGCCCCTTCTCGTAGATCCTGAAGATCCAGAAGGAGACCAGCGGCTCGTCCGGCCCGACTGTGAACAGCAGGTTCAGAAGGAAGGTGAACACCACTATGAACGTTATCATCCTCACGGACTTCAGGATGACGCCCAGCGGCACGCGGCTGAGGGCCACGAGGGACAGGGTGAACGCAAGCAGGAAGGCGAACGAGGCCGCGGACCTGCAGAGAAAGACCGTGACCATGAAGATCAGCGCCGACAGGATCTTGAATCTGCCGTCCAGGGAGTGCAGCGGCGAACGCACCGGATAGTAAAGTCCCAGAGTGATCCTTTTCACGGCAGATCCCTCCGTTCACGCAGCGAGGCCAGCCTTAAGGCCAGGTCACGAACGGTGTACTGCGTACCGACGGGAAGTCCCGCCTCGGACAGCAGCACGGACAGCCTTGTTATCTCGGGCATGTCGAGGCCCGCCTCCACCAGTCTTTCGGGGTGGGAGAACACCTCCCCGCGGGTGCCCGAATCAAAGAGCCTGCCCTCCTTGAGTATAACTATGCTGTCGCATCGCTCGGCCATGTCCTCCATGGAATGGGAGACGATAATGACCGTTGCCGAACGCTCCAGGCGGTAGGC
>JAEEJM010000036.1 GCA_016281895.1 Clostridiales bacterium | reverse complement strand
GATGAGCGACGGGATGAGCAGCACTGCCGCGACCGCGGCGGCCACGGCCGCCCGGCGCCACGCCGGGCGCGGGGTCCGTGCGGCGGAAGCGGACCAGTCCATGGCCTCGGCTATATACTCCTCGTCGATGTCACCGACGGCGCCGGCGAACTCTGCTCCGGCGCGTCCGGCCTCGTCCCCGGTCTTTTCTTTGTTTTCGTTCCGTTTCATGATCGAACCTCACCCCTCTCGACAGTAAAGACGGAAAACACTCGCCGGATGTTACAACTTTGACGTTTTTTTCGGTTACAACTTTGACGTTTTTTTCGATCTGCGCGCACGCGTGCGCGTGCGATGCGCGCGTGGACGTATTTTATATGAATAAAAAAAGGTTTTTTTCAAAATTTTTCTTGACATTTCGCCGCGGTGCGGTTATAATATCACCATCCATATTTTTTAGGAGGAAAGATTCCAACATGAAGAAATTCGCAAAAGTTGCGGCATATCTTCTGGTTCTGGTGATGGTCGTCGCCGCCTTCGCGGCCTGCCAGCCCAAGGAGCCCGACAAATATGCCGACCTGGCCGTTTCCAGCAGGGAAGTGGTCGGGATTAACCCCGGCGCCAGCGGAACCGGCAAGATCTCGGTCTCCATGCCCACCTCGCTCGTGAAGGACTCCGATTTCGCGGATTACGCGGACTGGGAGACCTACAAGAGCATCCTCGGAGATTATTACACCTACCTGCTCGCCTCCGAGGTCCAGACAGACACCTCCGCGCAGTACGCCGTCCAGGCTATTGCCGAGGCCAAGCTCCTTGAGGCCGCCGTCATGCTCCCCACCACCACCGAGGGCGGCAGATACGCCATCACCCGCGTTGCCTACGGGACCGGCAACGACTCCCTCTGGGGTCTCGACAACTCCAGGTTTGAGAACCTTCTCATAGCCACCAACTTCATCAAGGCCTCCGACCGCGAGGAGATGAAGAAGGTCTATCTTGAGCTCAAGGGCACGGGCAAATACGTCTCCTGGGCCAAGCAGTTCCTCACCGAGAAGGGCTACACCCTGAAGGATTCCTATTCCATCGGCTACTCCAGCGATCCCAGGACCTGGGACATCCTGAAGACCTACAGAGCAGCGGACTCCGAGGCGATCATCAACACCATCGAAGGCCTGCTCTCCTATGACTGCGAAGGCAGACTCTGCTACGCCCTTGCCAAGGACGTCACCGTCAACGACGACTGCTCCGTCTACACCTTCACCCTCCGCGACGGCCTCAAGTGGGTCAACCAGGACGGCGAGGAATACGCCGACCTGACCGCTCAGGACTTCGTCGACGGCATGAAGTACATGCTCGACTCCAACCAGGGCCTCAACGGCCTGCTCATCGGCGTCGTCAAGAACGTCGACAAGTACCTCAACGGCGAATGCGACTTCTCCGAGGTCGGCGTCAAGGCTGAGGGCAACAAGGTCATCTACACGCTCGAGGGCACCAGGACCTACTTCCTCACCATGCTCGAGTACAACACCTTCATGCCTCTCTGCAAGTCCTATAAGGACGCCCAGGGCGAAGCCTACGGGACCGACGTCGAGCACATCCTCTACTGCGGTCCGTATCTCGTAGAGAACCACACCGCCGAGAACAAGATCGTCTTCAAGGCCAACGATTCCTACTGGAACAAGGACAACATCACCATCAAGACCATCAACTGGCTCTACAACGACGGCAAGGACGTCACCAAGGCTTACAACGACGCCAAGGCCGGCACCATCGACGGCTGCGGTCTCAACGAGACCACCATCTCGATGGCCAAGAAAGACCAGCTGTTCGACGAATACTCCTACATCTCCGGAACCAACGCCACCACCTTCAGCGCCTTCCTGAACATCAAGCGCGGTGCCTATGAGACCGCCGGCTACGGCCTGCAGTCCACCCACACCGAGGAACAGAAGGCCGCCACGGCCAAGGCCATGCTCAACCTGAACTTCCGCCGTGCCGTCACCCATGCCGTCGACAGGTCCGCTTACAACGCTCCCAGAAACGGCGAGGACACCAAGCTGTTCAGCCTGCGCAACTCCTACACCCCCGGCACCTTCGTGAAGCTGCTCCGCGACGTTGAGATCGAGATCAACGGCAAGAAGACCACCTTCAAGGCCGGCACCTACTACGGCGAGATCGTCCAGGCTCAGCTCACCGCCGACGGCTCCAAGCTCAAAGTCTGGGATCCTAAGGGCGGTTCTGCCGGCGACGGCTCCTCCGACGGATTCGACGGCTGGTACAACGTGGAAGCCGCCCGCGAGTATCTCGCCAAGGCCATCGAAGAGATGCCCGAACTGAACATCAGCAAGGACAACCCGATCCACCTCGACCTGCCCTACTTAGTCAACGACGTCTACACTCCTTCCGCCCAGGCTTTCAAGCAGAGCGTAGAGGCCGCCCTTGAGGGCAAGGTCATAATCGACCTCGTCTCCACCACCGAGATCTACGGCTGGTACTTCGCCGGCTACTACTGCGACTACGGCGCCGAGTGCAACTACGAGCTGTACGACTGCTCCGGCTGGGGACCCGACTACGGCAACCCCGCCACCTACCTCAACACCTTCAAGCCCAACGGCGGCGATATGATCCACGTGATCGGTATCGACTGATAAGGCCTGCTGTTAAGGTTTAACGCGTGACCCGAATCGGGAGGATGGTGCTCATCCATCCTCCCGATATACTATTGAATGAAGATGTAAGAAGATGGCTAAGTATCTGCTTAACAGAATAATCAGGGGGATCGTTTCCGTCGTGATCGTCGTGGCGGTCGTTATGGTACTGCTGTTCACCCTGATCGACAAGAACTACATTTTTATGAACGACCCGGTCTACTCCAAAAGGCAGCAGAACGACCGGGAAGCGTATAAATACCAGTGCTGGGAAAACTACGGTTATCTGGAATACATCCCTTACTCCGAATACCTTGAGGAACTTGAGCGCGAGGGCGGGATATCCCGCGAGGACCGCTTTGCGGCCGCCGCTTTCGGCTACACGGCCGAGGACGACACCGAGATCGTCGCCCGCTACGTGAAACAGTACCGGGAAAAGTACGAGGCTGAGGGCTTCACCTTCGTAAGGCTCGACGCCCTTGTCCAGAACAAGGCCCTGGGGACGCTCATGAACGGCGGTTCCCCCAAGATCTTCGTTTACAGGAACACGCCCGTGCTCGTAAGGCTGTGGAAGTACTTTTCACACCTCATAACTATCGACAACATCCACTATGTGGAGGATCCGATCGAGGACAGGGGGCTTACGTTCACCCTGTTCGATCCCCTTTACGGCGGAAAGAAGTTTTCTCCCGCCATAATGGGAAACGGGACCTACCACAAGTATCTATTATATTTCGACGGGACCTTCCCGTTCATTCATCAGAACCTGTTTACTATCAGCCTCGGCGAGTCGTACTCCATCAACACCGGTGTCGACGTCTTCACCACCATGGTCCAGACCCAGGGCTCCATCGTGAAATCCGAGATCACGTTCCCGGCCGGCTACGTCGGACAGGCGTCCGTCGACCTGCACACCGCCGCTTACAGCGCCGGCTCGTACTCGACCTGGGACGGCGAGAAATGGGTCGTCACCACCGAGAAATACTACGCCGACAGGTACGTCGACAACTACACCCTCGTCGAGAAGACCAAGGCGAGCCTTTCCAAGACGGGCTTCTCCTTCACCATAGGCATCATCTCCACCTTCATCGCCTACGTCATAGGCATCCCGCTCGGCATGGCCATGGCTGTTAACAAAGACAGGTTCATAGACAAGCTCGGGACCGTCTACATCATCTTCATCATTGCGGTGCCGTCGCTGGCCTACATCTTCATGTTCCGGGCCATAGGAAAGAGCATAGGTCTTCCCACGACCTTCGACGTCGACAATCTTACGGCGGCAATGTACGTGCTTCCGATCGCGTCTCTGGCGCTGCCGTCGATCGGCGGCTTCATGAAGTGGGTGCGCAGGTACATGATCGACCAGATGAACTCCGATTACGTCAAGTTCGCAAGATCCGGCGGTCTTACCGAGCGCGAGGTCTTCAGCAAGCACATACTCAAGAACGCCATAATCCCGATAACTCACGGCATACCCGGAGCCATCCTGGGGGCCGTCGTCGGAGGCATCATCACCGAGAGCGTCTACTCGGTCCCCGGCACCGGCGGCATGCTGGTCAAGGCCATCAACTTCTACGACAACGGATCGGTCATAGGACTCACGCTGTTCTACACGATGCTCTCGGTCATCTCCCTGATCCTCGGCGACATAGTCATGGCCCTCGTGGATCCGCGCATCAGTTATACCTCGAAAGGAAGGTGATCCGGTATGGCAGAGAACGACAAGCTGGTCGACCTTAGCGAGTTCGGCCTTTCGGACGAGGAGCTCTTCGCCCACTACGACAACGACGAGATGGAGTCCGAGCGCATCACCGCTCCCAGGTATTCATACTGGAAGTCGGTCTTCAGGGTCTTCTTCCGCAAGAAGATCAACATATTCTTCATAGTTCTTATTTCGCTTATTATCGTTTTCGCCTACATCTATCCTCTCATAATAAGATACGATCCCGAGGTGGATCCCTGGAAGTTCGTCAGCGTGTCCGAAGCCAAGCATCTGAATCCCGCCCAGGCGGTAAGTTATCACGGCTTCAGCATACACTGGATCCTGGGAAGCGGCGCTCAGGGGCAGTCGACCTTCGACTCCATCTGGTACGGCTCCAGCATATCGATCTCGCTGGCGCTCATCTGCGCGGCCATCAACATGTTCATCGGCATACTGATAGGCGCCGTGTGGGGCTTCTCCAAGAAGGTCGACATCGTAATGACCGAGATCTTCAACGTCGTGGGCAACGTTCCCTACGTGCTCATCATCTCGGTGCTTGTCAGGATCCTCACGGGCTCCTTCTGGGCCCTCGTGTTCGCCCTTACGATTACGGGCTGGCTGGGAATCGCGTACTTCATACGCACGCAGGTCATTATAATCCGCGACCGTGAGTACAATCTCGCCTCGAAATGCCTCGGCACGTCCATATTCAGGATCGCCATGCGGAACATCCTTCCGTTCATGACGTCCATCATAATGACCCTGCTTGCCACCGAGATACCGTCCTACATCTCTTATGAAGTCTACCTGTCCTACATAGGCATAGGCATGAAGGAGATGTCCCTCGGTAAGATCATCGAGAGCACCCAGCCGTTCATGTTCGTCAAGGCCTGGGGCTTCGAGTACTGGAGCCCGGTCGTCATAGCCTCGGTCATCACGGTCGTGCTTTACGTCGTCGGACAGAACCTCGGCGACGCCTCCGACCCGAGGACCCACATGTGAGGTGCGAAATGGACGACAGAAAGGTACTTCTCTCGATAAACGACCTCGAGGTCAAGTTCCACGTCAGGGGACGCGAGCTTACCGCGATCCGGGGCATATCCCTCGACATCTACGAGAACGAATCCATAGCCATAGTCGGCGAGTCGGGCTCCGGCAAGTCCGTCTTCACCAAGACCTTTGCTGGCATGCTCGACTCCAACGGCTTCATCAGCCGCGGCGACATAATCTTCAACGACGACGAGCTCATTGAGACGGTCGTGTCCTACGACAAAAAGGGGCGCGATACCGTTGATAAACTTCACGCTGAGCTCGACGCCGGCGCCGGGCTGGAGGCCGGTTCGGACATCTGGAGACAGCTGACCGAACTCAAAGCGGCCCACAGGTCGCGCGAGACCCTCAGCGACGAGGAGAGCGAACAGTTCGAGAAGCAGCTGGACGATCTGAAGTTCGCCGGCACCGAGGCTTACAACTACAAGCTCACGCTCGACTCCTCGAAGCAGCGCCAGCTCATCAAGGAGACCGAGCAGAAGATTGCCGAATACAAAAAGATGATATCCGACGTCGAGGCCGAACGCAAGGCCCGAATCGCCGCCCGCAGGGCGGCGGCCGCCGCCGACACCGAGTACGAGGCCGCCTACACTAAGGAGACCTCGCGCCTCGAGGCTGAATACGCTCTCAAACTGCGCACCCCCGCGACGCCCGAACAGTCGGAGCGCAACCTTGTCATAGCCAAGGAGATACTGCTCTCGACCGGCCGCATAGGCGGGCTGCGCGGCTCCCGCATGCGCAAGGGCCTGCTCAAGGCCTGCCTTGACGCCATGAAGACCGGTGTCGACATCGGCGATCCCGAGGTCCGCAACAGGGTCTTCGACACCGTGATCTTCCGCGTGCGCTACATCGACGAGACCGGGGAGCGCCTGCACGGCCGCTGCGTGCTCAACCTCGCCAAGATCAAGGAGCAGACCGACTGGACCCAGATCCGCGGCTCAAAGATAGCCACCGTCTTCCAGGATCCCATGACATCGCTCAACCCGATCATCACCATCGGCAAGCAGATCATGTCGGTCATCCTCAAGCACCAGAAGTGCAGCGAGGTCGAGGCCCGCGAGCGCGCGCTGACCCTCATGAAGAAGGTCGGCATACCCAACGCCGAGCAGCGCTTCGACGACTACCCCTTCCAGTATTCCGGAGGAATGAGGCAGAGGATAGTCATAGCCATAGCGCTGTCCTGCCAGCCTAAGATCCTCATATGCGACGAGCCCACCACGGCCCTCGACGTCACCATCCAGGCCCAGATACTCAGACTCATAAAGAAGCTGCAGAAGGAATTCGGCTACACCATCGTGTTCATCACCCACGACCTCGGCGTCGTGGCGAACGTGGCGGACCGCATAGCCGTGCTGTACGCCGGCCAGGTGGTCGAGCTCGGCACCGCCGAGGAGGTCTTCTTCGATCCCAGGCACCCCTACACCTGGGCCCTGCTGTCGTCCATGCCTCAGCTCGCCCAGCGCAACACCCAGCTGTATTCGATCACGGGCACGCCTCCGTCCCTTTACAACAAGATAGTCGGAGATCCATTCGCGCCCCGCAATCCCTACTGCATCAAGCTCGACACGCTGAAGGAGCCGCCCATGTTCAGGGTCTCCGACACGCATTACGCCAAGACCTGGCTGCTTGATCCCCGCGCTCCTAAGGTGGAGAAGCCCGAGACCATCCATAACATCCACGAGAAGCTCATCAGGGCTTTCAATATCTGAAGGAGAACGTCATGTCCGATATTATGAACGACACCGTACAGACTGGCGCCCCCTCCTCGGGAGAGAGCGCGAAGCACATACCCGAACACGGCCCCGCGGGACCCGACGGCAAGGAGATACTGCTCTCGCTGAAGAACGTCGACATCACGTTCGGCAAGGGCGACAAGGCCGTCAGGGCGGTCACCAACGCCTCATTCGACGTCTACAAGGGCGAGACATTTTCCCTCGTCGGCGAGTCCGGCTCCGGCAAGACCACCATCGGCCGGGCCATCATACGCGTCAATCCCTGCGCCGCCGGCGAGATCGACTACAAGGGCGTCCGCATCTCAGGAAGGATCCCGCACTCTCTTGACCGCGAGGTCACCAGAAACATACAGATGGTGTTCCAGGATCCCGCCGCCTCGCTCAACGAGCGCGCGACGGTCGACTACATCATCTCCGAGGGCCTTTACAACTTCCACCTGTTCAAGGACGAGGCGGACCGCGTCGCCAAGGTCGAGAAGATCATAAAGGAGGTCGGACTGCTTCCCGAGCATCTGACCAGGTACCCGCATGAGTTCTCCGGCGGCCAGCGCCAGAGGATAGGCCTCGCCAGGGCCATGGTCATGGAGCCCCAGTTCGTCATCGCCGACGAGCCCATCTCGGCCCTGGACGTTTCCATACGCGCGCAGATCCTCAATCTTCTGAAGAAATTCCAGAAGGACCTCGACATAACCTATCTGTTCATCGCCCACGACCTGTCGATAGTCCGCTTCATCTCGGACCGCATAGGCGTCATCTACAAGGGCAACATCGTCGAGGTCGCGCCGGCCGAGGAACTGTTCGACTATCCGCTGCACCCGTACACGAAGTCCCTTATATCCGCGATCCCGATCCCGGATCCGCTCCTCGAGAAAAACAAGGTCCTGTTCACCTACGACCCGTCGGTGCACGACTACAGCGAGAGCAAGCCCGAGATGGTATGCATAGGCCACGGCCACTACATCTACGGGAACGAAAAGGAGATCGCAGAGTACAGGGAGATCCGAGAAAAGGGCGTGCCCATCAAGTCGGTCAGGATCCTTGCCCCGGGCGAGGAGGCTCCCGAAGACGACGAGATAGAGGAAAAGCTCGCCGCCGCCTCAATTCTTGACACCCCCATCCACGACACCGGAAGCATCTGGTACGGCATCCTGTCGTTCCTGCTCCCGATCCCCGGACTCATAGCCGGAGCCATATTCAGGAAGCACAATTACATGCGCAACTTCAGGATGTGCCGTAAGGGAGCTCTTATCGGGCTGGCCATTATCGCCGCCCTGATGCTCATCTTCGGCATCGGCCTGATCCTTGCGCTGATCTGAGTCCCGGGCATCATGCAGAGACCATTGGGGATCCCGCGCTCCGAGCAGCCCATCGTTCTCGAGGTCGACAGGCGGAACGCGAAGACCCGGCTGATATTCGTCATATCCTTCATCCTGCTGGCCGCGATATCGTTTGCCGTGGCCATGGGACTGATCAGCCACAGAAGCGCCGGCTGGGCCGAAGTCACGGCCGACGACGGACGCAACGGGATCTCATCGGGCTTCGTACTCTACTACCTTCTGGGCGACGCGGACATGTCCGCAACGAAGGAGTACAAGGCCGTGAGAAGGTGCTATACCGAGGCCTGTCTTGAAGCTTCGGCCGCCTTCGATCCCTCGTCGGAGCACGGCGGCAGGGGCGGGAACCTTGCTACGCTGAACGGCAATCCCAACACGAAGGTAAGCATCTCCCCGGGGCTGTATTCCGCCCTTGAGCTCATACGCGACTCGGGCAGCCGCGACTTATATCTCGGGCCGGTCTATTACGACTACTGGCTGCTTGTCAACAGCACCGCAGACGAAACGGCGGCCCTTTACGATCCGTCAAGGTCCGACGCCGCAGCCGATTTCTGTGCGCGCGCCGCCTCCTTTGCGGCGGACAGCGGAAAGATAGATATCGAGCTTTATCCCGACTGTCAGGCCGTGCTGAGAGTCTCCGAGGACTATCTTGCCTTCGCGCGTGACTGGGGAGTGAGCGAGTTCGTATCCCTTGGCTGGATGAGGAACGCCTTTGCCGCCGATCTCATCGCCGAGCGGCTCGTCTCCGAAGGCTTTACCAACGGCGTCCTGTCCTCGCTCGACGGCTCGTCGCGCTCGCTCGGCGTCGACGCAGTGCTGACCCGCCCGGTGACGGGGCTTGCCCCGGCCGGCGAGAGCGGCACCGAGCGGCCCGTGACGCTTGCCGAGCTTTCCTACGGCGGACTCACGCGCAAGGCGGCTGTCTCCGTGTCAACGCTGCCGTCCTCAGCCGCCGCCGCGGGGGGATCGAGGTCTTACGTATACTCAAACGGGGAGGCAGTCAATTCTTACGTCTGTTCCGGCACCGGGCGGTGCGCTTCCGACTTCGGGACGGTCCTGTGCTGTTCCGACACGGACGGCTGCGCGGTCCTGGCTCTGAAACTGTCGTCGGCTCTAGGCCGTCTGCCGGCAAGGGCCGCTCAGGAGCGCACGTCGCTGGCGGCCGAGCTCACGTATGCGGGCATTGGCAGTTTCGTTTATCCTTTCGGCCTTGAGGTCGTTTATTCGGATCCCGGCGCTACCTTCGTTTCGCTTTACTCGGACGGAAAAAGGACGGCGGAGCCGTCCCTGTTTTCCGATATTCCGGTCAGATAAGATCTTCTTTTTCCAGCCTCTCGGCCAGTCTGCCGCGCAGGCGGGACAGCAGGGTCCTTACGTTGCCCTCGCTGAGCCCCGTCCGCGCGGCTATTTCTTTTTCAGTGTCGAAAAAGAAGTAGCGCCGCACGAACACGACCCTGTGCAGGGGCTTCTGCGATGAGAGAAAGCTGTTTACTGCCGCCCTTATCGCGGCGGAGTCGGCCCAGGCAGACGGCCCGTCCGCGGTGTCCGGGAGGCAGTCTTCGAGCTCGTCGAAGACGAGCAGCCCTCCCGTCCGCTTTTGCGCGGTATTGCGCTCAAGGCGCGTCAGCGCGGCGTTGCGGGCGATCTTTGCGGCGTAGGCGCCGAGGCGGTCCGGCCGCTTCGGAGGGATGGTGTTCCACAGCGAGAGCATGGCGTCGCTGACGCATTCTTCCGCGTCCTCGCGCGAGCCGAGGACCGCCTCGCAAACGGAGCGAAGCAGTCTGCCATATCTGGCTTCAGTCTCGGCTATGGCCCGCTCGTCCCTCCGGACGAACAGACTTACGATCTCGCTGTCTTCCAAGTGATCCTCCTGTCCGAATGCCTGCGTGAGCGGCTGACTATAATGCCCTCAGAGCTTGGAAAGGGCGGCCTCTATGCCGGCCTCGGTCTGCTTCTGCCTGCGGAGCTTTTCGCGCTCGGCCTCGACTACGGCCGCGGGGGCCTTCGAGACGAAGCCCTGGTTCGAGAGCTTGGCCTCGAGACGGGCTATCTCGGCCCTTGCCTTGTTCAGCTCGGCGCCGAGGCGCGCCTTCTCCTTCTCGGTGTCGATAAGCTCCGAGAGCGGGAGATAGACCGTAGCTGAATCGGTGACGATCTGAGCTGCGTTGTCTGATGACACCTTTCCGTCAAACGAGGTGCTGACCTCGACGGCCGTGGCGGAGGCGAGCCTCATGAAGTACGGGAAGGTCTGCTCGCCGAAGTCCCCGGGCCTTGCGGTCTCGATGTAGAGCCTCGTCTTCCTGGAGGGCGGGACGTTCATCTCGGTGCGCCTTGCGCGGATGGCGCGTATGGTGGAGGTGAGCCTCGTGATGCTCTCGCTCTCGGCCGGGAACACGAGCTCGGGATCGTAGACGGGGAAGTCGGATATCATTATGCTGTCCGGCTGGCCGCCGTGAGGCAGCGACTGATAGATCTCCTCGGTGATGAAGGGCATGAACGGATGAAGCAGCCTCAGTATGCCGGTGAGTACGTAGGATATGACCTTTTGCGTCGTCAGGTTCTCGGCAGAGCCCCTGTCGGCCAGGGCGGACTTGGACAGCTCGATGTACCAGTCGCAGAAGACGTCCCATACGAAGTCGTAGAGAGCGGCCAGGGCGACGCCTACCTCGAACTTGTCGAGGTTCTGGTTGACCGTCCTGCAGAGCTCGTTGTACCGGTCGAGGATCCATTTGTCGGCGGCGGAGAGCTCACCGGTCTCCGGAAGCCCGATCCTGTCGACCGTCAGGTTCATCAGCACGAAGCGGGAGGCGTTCCAGAGCTTGTTCGCGAAGTTCCTTGCGGCCTCGAGCCTCTCGTCGGAGAATCTCATGTCGTTTCCGGGGCTGTTGCCGGTGGCAAGGGCGAACCTGAGCGCGTCGGCGCCGTAGTTCCGGATTATCTCGAGCGGGTCGATGCCGTTGCCGAGGGACTTGGACATCTTGCGCCCCTGGGCGTCCCTTACGAGGCCGTGGATGAAGGTGTACGAGAAGGGCTTCTCGCCCATGAACTCGAGCCCCATGAATATCATCTTGGAGACCCAGAAGGTTATGATGTCGTAGCCGGTGACCAGCACGGAGGTCGGGTAGTACTTCTTCAGGTCCTCGGTCTGGTCGGGCCAGCCGAGAACGGTGAAGGGCCACAGGGCCGAGGAGAACCAGGTGTCGAGGACGTCCTCGTCCTGCGACATGTTTCGGCTGCCGCAGTTCGGGCAGACGTCGACATCCCTGTCGGAGACGGTGATCTTTCCGCAGTCCGCGCAGTAGAAGGCGGGAATTCGGTGGCCCCACCACAGCTGGCGCGATATGCACCAGTCCTTTATGTTCTCCATCCAGTTGAAGTAGTTCTTGGAGAAGCGCTCGGGGACGAAGGAGGTGTCGCCGCGGCGCACGCACTCGATCGCGGGCTCGGCGAGGGGCTTCATCTTAACGAACCACTGGCGGGAGGCGACGGGCTCGAGCACCGTGCCGCAGCGGTAGCAGTGGCCGACGCTGTGAGTCATCTTCTCGATCTTGACGAGGTACCCGCCGGCCTCCAGGTCGGCGACGATGCGGCGCCTGGCCTCGAAGCGGTCTAGACCGGCGTAGACGCCGCCCTCTTCGGTGATCTTTCCGTCGTTGTCTATGACGATTATGTTCTCGAGCCCGTGGCGCAGTCCCGTCTCGTAGTCGTTGGGGTCGTGCGCGGGCGTGATCTTGACGCAGCCTGTGCCGAACGCGGGGTCGACGTTCTCGTCGGCCACGACGGGGATCTCGCGCCCCACGAGGGGCAGGATGAGAGTCTTCCCGACGAGACGGGCAAACCTCTCGTCGCCGGGAGCCACCGCGACCGCGGTGTCGCCGAGCATGGTCTCGGGCCTGGTCGTTGCGATGGTCACAAAGGAGCCGGGCTCGCCCTTGACCGGATAGCGGACGTACCAGAACGAGCCGTCGATCTCCTTGTAGTCGACCTCGGCGTCGGATATGACGGTCTTGCAGTGCGGGCAGACGTTTGTGATCCTGAGCCCGCGGTATATGAGCCCCTTGTCGTAGAGCGACACGAACACCTTTCTCACGGCCCTCGAGAGGTTCGGGCTCATGGTGAAGGCCTCGCGTGTGAAGTCGCAGGACGAGCCGAGCTTCTGCAGCTGAGTGATGATGGTGGAGCCGTATTTTTCCTTCCAGGCCCAGACGCGGCGGAGGAACTCCTCGCGCCCGAGGTCGTATCTGGTGACTCCCTCGGTCTTGCGCAGGTTCTCCTCGACCTTGATCTGGGTGGCGATGCCGGCGTGGTCGGTGCCGGGGACCCAGAGCGTGTTGAAGCCCGACATGCGCTTGTAGCGGACCAGGATGTCCTGAAGCGTCTCGTCGAGGGCGTGGCCCATATGAAGCTGCCCCGTTACGTTGGGGGGCGGGATGACGACGCAGAACGGCGGGCGGCGGTCGTCGGGATCGGGGGTGAAATAGCCCGAATCCAGCCACATCTTATAGATCCTGTCCTCGAACGAGGACGGATCGTATGTCTTCGGCAGTTCAGGGTATCTGTTTTCCATGATAGATATGCGCCTTTCGGAATGATATGAATATTTAGATTATTATACATCCTTTTCGGCGCTTTGTCCATATGGCGAAAAAAGATTTTGAAAAAAGCGCAAAAAGCCTTGACAACCGGTTGCTTCTTTGCTATAATTTAACGCGTGCCGCGAAACGCTGCTATGGCTCAGTCGGTAGAGCACATCCTTGGTAAGGATGAGGTCGTCAGTTCGATTCTGACTAGCAGCTCCGCAAAGACCGTTTCTTTCGTTGACTGGGGAAACGGTCTTTTTTTGCTTCTGTTACGTCCTCCGCTGCCGGCACGCTCCGCGATTGACATCGGATGCGGTTTATGATAAAATATAGACACGCGGCGCATACCGCCGCGGCCGGATGGACCGGAGGAACGGAGGTTTCAGGTGAGATGTCCAAACTGCGGCTGCCTTGAGAGCCGGGTCATTGATTCGCGACAGAACATCGAGGGCAACAGCATAAAGCGGCGCCGCGAATGCATGCAGTGCCAGAGGAGGTTCACGACGTTCGAAGTGATCGAATCGGTCCAGATCGTCGTGGTCAAAAAGAACGGCTCAAAGGAACTTTTCGACAAGTCGAAGCTCCTCGGGGGCATGCTCAAGGCCTGCGAGAAGCGCCCGGTCAACGCCGAGGCGCTCGCCAACGATATCGAGGCCGAGCTGCAGAACTCGCTCCGCCACGAGGTCACCTCGGGGGACATAGGCGAGATGGTTATGCGCAAGCTGAAAGACGCCGACGACGTGGCCTACGTGCGTTTCGCATCGGTCTACCGGGAATTCAAGGACATCGAGACCTTCATCCGCGAACTCAACGAGATGCGCGGCGAGGACGTCCGGGACACCGTCATCTACCCGGAGGATAAAGAATGAACGCCATCGGGGCACAGACGCCCGGGACCGTCGTCAAGGGAAGATACGGCGTCATTGCCGCCATGAAGATCGAGGCCGAGCGCCTCGTTACGGCAATGGAGGACGTCCGCACGGAGACAGTCGGAGGGATAGAATTCGTGACCGGCCGCGTCCGGAGGTCAAATCCTCAGGCCGGCGGACAGCAGGCCGAGGCCGAACTCGTCGTCGCGGTCTGCGGCATCGGAAAGGTCTTCGCCGCCATGTGCGCGCAGACTATGATAGTAAGATTCGCGCCCGGCCGGATCATAAACACGGGCATCGCGGGGACGCTGTCGCCCGACGTCGGGATCGGCGACGTAGTTATCGCCACAGACGTGGTCGAGCACGACGTGGACACCACGGCTCTGGGCGATCCGCCGGGCTTTATCAGCGGACTCGACACGGTCAGGATGCACTGCGGCGAGCGGCTTGCCCGGAGCGAGCTGCGCTGCGCCGCTTACGAGGTCGTCGGGACCGAAAGGGTCCGTTTCGGCGTCATTGCGACGGGCGATCAGTTCATAGCCGACCCGGAACGCAAAAGGCTGATCAACGGGCGCTTCGGTGCAGTCGCGTGCGAGATGGAAGGGGGCGCCGTCGGCCAGGTCTGCACCGCCAACGAAGTGCCTTTTGCCGTCGTTCGGACAATATCCGACGGCGCGGACGGGAAGGCACCGGCGGATTATCCCGCCTTTGCGGCGGAGGCTGCCCGCACTTCGGCCGAAATAGTTCTCAGGGCGGCCACGATGATATGGTAGAGGGACTGACAAGAGGACTGTTGTAATTGACGTAAAACAAACAACACCCGTAGAAGAGCGGGTGTTGTTTTTTTGGGAAATAGTTTTATGCGGAGGACCAGCTTCAGGACGGGAAAGGACCGTTTTCCGCGGCCGGTCCGGTCCCCGGACGGGCGCTCAGGAGTCTTTTCCTCCGGCAGCGGCATGCAGCCGCCGCTCAAGCCCGTCAAGCTCCCGGCAAAGCTCGTCCGGCACCGTGTTTCCTATGAAGGAGTAAAAGTCCCGCAGATCCGCGCAGTCGCGCAGCCACGCGGCGGTGTCGACGGAAAGCAGTTCCTTCATCGTCCCCGGCGCCAGATCCAGGCCGGAAGCGTCGATCCCGTCCTCGGGAGGCACAAGGCCTATCGGCGTGCTTACGGCGTCGCCTTTTCCTTCGCATCTGGCCAGTATCCATTCGAGCACCCGCATGTTCTCGCCGTAGCCCGGCCACATGAAGCGGCCCTCGGCGTCGGTGCGGAACCAGTTGACGTGGAAGATCTTGGGCGGGTTCGACAGCCGCCTGCCTATGTCGAGCCAGTGCTGCCAGTAGAGTCCCATGTCGTAGCCCACGAAGGGCCTCATGGCCATGGGATCGCGTCTGACCACTCCTACGGCGCCAGTCGTGGCGGCCGTGGTCTCGGAGGCTATAGCGGAGCCCGCGAAGGTCCCGTGCCTCCAGCCGTACGTCTGATACACCAGAGGGGCCGTGTGCGCCCTGCGTCCTCCGAAGATGATGGCCGAGATGGGAACGCCCTCGGGCTCGAAGTAGGCCGGCGACAGGGAGGGACAGTTCTCGATGGGCGCGGTGAAGCGGCTGTTCGGGTGCGCCGCCGAGGTCCCGGCCTTGTCCCGCTTGTCGTACATGTCGGGGGTCCAGGGCCTGCCCTTCCAGTCGACAGCGTGCACGGGAGGCGGGTCGTCGTGGCCCTCCCACCAGACTGTGCCTTTGTCGGCGTCAAGACAGACGTTCGTGAATATCGTTTCGCGGTCGACCGTGGCAAGTGCGTTGGGATTGGAGCGGCTGCCGGTGCCCGGGGCGACGCCGAAGAAGCCGTGCTCGGGGTTTATGGCCCAGAGCCTGCCGTCTCCGCCCACACGCAACCAGGAGATGTCGTCTCCGAGCGTGCGGACCTTGTAGCCGAGCTTGCGGTATTTCTCGGGCGGGATGAGCATGGCAAGGTTCGTCTTACCGCAGGAGGAGGGGAAGGCGGCGCAAACGTAGGTCTTGTGGCCGTCGGGCGCCTCGACCTCCAGGATGAGCATGTGTTCGGCCATCCAGCCCTCGGTCCTGCCGAGATACGAGGCCAGCCTCAGACCGAGGCACTTCTTGCTCAGCAGGACGTTGCCGCCGTAGCCGGAATTGACAGACCATATGGTGTTGGTCTCCGGGAAGTGAGCTATATACCGCTCGTTCTCGTCAAGGTCGGCCTTCGAGTGCAGGCCTTTCGTGAAGCCGTCGCCCTCGATGCAATCGAGCACCTGCGTGCCGACCCGCGTCATAATGAGCATCGAGAGGACCACGTAGATCGAGTCCGTCAGCTCGACGCCGTACTTGGCGAAGCGCGAGCCGGGAATGCCCATGGAGTAGGGGATGACGTACATGGTCCGGCCCTTCATAGAGCCCCTGAACAGGCGGGTCAGCCTGGCCCTGCATTCGTCGGGATCCATCCAGTTGTTTATTTTCCCGGCCTCGGCCTTCGTACGGGTGCATATGAAGGTGCGGTCCTCGACCCTTGCCACGTCGTTGACGGCGGAGCGGTGAAGATAGCAGCCGGGGAGCAGATCCTGATTCAGTTTCAGCAGTTCGCCCGTCGAGCAGGCCTCCGCCCTCAGGGCGTCGCGCTGCGCGTCGCTGCCGTCGATGAGCACGACGGAATCCGGGCAGGTGAGTTTTGCGCATTCGTCAATCCATTCGTTTATGCGGGCGTTTCGGGTGATCATGGGTCTTCCTCCGTTCAATTGTGATAATTATACACGAATCTGAATAAAATTGCAATACTAATCCGAAAAAAACACGGAGAGAAGGCGATAATTGTTAAAATACGATAAACAAGTGTTGATAGATGAGCCGTTGAATGATATAATATTAACATCAATAACCGGGAGCGGCCGATGGGTTACAGGAAACCATACTACAACGAGGACCACAAACTCGTGAGATACGGGATCGGAGACGCCGTCGCGGACGCGGCGACGTTCATCCGGCGCTTTTTCGCGTGGCGCAACATCAGACACGCCTTTGCCGGGGTCATAAAAGGCGCCAGGGGCTATGCCGTCTTCTATGCCGCGCTGATCCTCATCCAGTCGCTGTTCTGGACGGTCTGGCTCATATGCGACTCGCGCATCGCCGCCATGCGGGCCGAGGCGGATTCGGGCTGCGACTGGAACGTCACCGTCGAGGGCCTGACTCACGACGAGTGGGTGGAGTGCTACAACGGCTCGCTTATGTTCGCCGACGAGCAGAAGCCATCTGAGCGCGGCTACGTCTCCTACACCGTCTCGTCCTACTACAACGCGCAGAGCGAGGTCAGATACCGCGTCCGCGCAAGGCTCATCTCCGACTCGCCGGCCGAGGCCTCGAAATTCACTGCCAGATACGGCTTCGAGGGCGAGGCCGTAACGGTAACCGTCAGCGAGCGAACGGAGGTCTATTATCGCGTCGCCGCCTGCCGCAAGAACGCGGTGCTGACGACGGTCGGCCTCGGCGTGCTGTCCGCGGTGATCCTGCTGCTTCTGTTCCTTATCAGGACCAACCAGTTCAAATTCACTTACGGCATATACATGGCCTTCGGGGCGGGCTTCGAAAAACTGCTCGAGACGGCCGCCTGGGAGATGTTTGCCGTGTCCGTGCTGACCTTTGTCCCTGCGGCGCTCTTCAGCGTTCTTCTGTTCCTGCTCGTCCTCCGGGGCGGCGGAGGCTCGCTTGCCGCCGGTTCGCTGCTCTCGCTGCCGCGCATAGCCGGCGCGCTCTGCTGGACCCTATCCATAGTCTTCGTGTCCGTGATACCGGCCGTCCGGATCCTCTCGGCATCGACGCCCGTAAAGCTGCTCAGCGCCGCCGACAACTCAAACTACGTCTCCTCGCCGAGGGTCTCGTTCCGTATCTTCGGCAAGAGCTTTCCGTTTCATTACGAGTGCTTCTCGTTCCTGCGCCTGAGGAAGTACTACATTGCCGTCCTGTCGGCGGCCGTGCTGTTCACGACGCTGTTCTCCTCGGGCCTGCTCATAGCCGACATGCGGCGCACGGAACAGGA
The DNA here is from genome assembly GCA_016281895.1 of Clostridiales bacterium. Classification (GTDB taxonomy): domain Bacteria; phylum Bacillota; class Clostridia; order Oscillospirales; family CAG-272; genus CAG-390. Next base: position 8,064 of record JAEEJM010000036.1, on the reverse strand, counting down.
ATTCGAGCTGCCGCAGTTCACAGTGACGGCGACGGAGGGCATCGACGTTTCAGATATCGAGGTGCTTGACGACATCGAGGGCCTGAAATACGTCAGGTGGAGCACTCCCGTATCGGCCACGGCCTGCGCCTCTCACGCCGTTCTTACGAGGTCCCAGGCAAGATCGATATCCGGCGACACCGTAAACGCCCAGCAGGACGGCATGGTCGCCTCCAACGGCTTCCGTTACATTGAGCTGTCCGAGGAACTGCTATACGAAGTGAACGTCAGAGGGGCCTGGGACGTCGCCGAGGGCGATCTTTCCTCCGTCCTCTCGGACGCCGACACGGCGGCCGTGAGTCTTTACGTGAACAACAGACAGAGGCTCAACATTCACGCGGGCGACACCCTCATCCTTGCCGCCCTTCGCGCCCAGGGCGCTCCTATCGACTATACGAGGGCGGACAAGAGGTGGATCCTCAGCCGCCAGATAGCCGACTGCTACTTTGTGTTTTACGAGGTGACCGTGGGGGCTGTGGTCGATACAGGCTCCACCGGAGACGAGTTTTCCGTCGTCGTCTCCCCCGAGCTGTTTTCAAAACTCACTGGGCGCAGCGGCGAGATAACCTCGCTCGAGCTTGTCTTCGAGCCCGGCGCCACGCACGCGCAGATCGATGAGGCCAGGGACACCGTCAGCGCTCAGCTCGGCGGCTACGAGGGCTTTGCCCTCGGGAACACCGGCAGGGATTTCGAGCTCGCCGCCGATTCCAGCCAGTCGCCGGTCGCCGGCATCATCTACGGCTCGGTCGCGGTGATGCTCGTTTCGCCTCTCGTGTGGATGTTCGCTCAGATCCACTTCGGCTACAAACGCCGCAAGGAGATGTACATTCTCTCCGCAATGGGCGCGGCGGACAGGGACCTCTCGAGCCTGTTCTTGTGGTCCGGCGCGCTGCTGTCAGCCCTTGCCTGCGTCTTCACCCTGGTGTTCACCTCGCTGCTCAGGCGCCTGATATTCTTCTTCATAAACGAATACCTCCCGTCGCTCGGCTTCGGCCGGGGCATACGCTACGACTACGTCTTCCCCTGGTGGGGACTGCTCGTCTGCGTCGCTGTGTCGTCGGCGGCCGCGGTGATATCGACCTATCTGCCGTTCCGGTCGTGGGTCCGCGACAGGGACCTGCGCAGGCGCGCCGAGGCGGGCGCGGACGGGGAATAGAACCTTTGGAATCGGAGGCTGATCCATGGATCCCAACAAGAGAGTCATACTTAGCTGTAAGGACGTGATAAAGCAGTACAGGCAGTACGACGTCACCGTCACCGCCGTCGACCGCGCCACGTTCGAGATATACGACGGCGAGTTCGTCGCCATAATGGGGCCGTCCGGCTCCGGAAAGAGCACGCTTCTGCACATCTGCGCGGGCCTCGACCGCCCAAATTCCGGCAGCATTACGGTCAGGGGCAGCGACATCTGCTCGATGGGCCCGGACGACCTTGCCGAGTTCCGCGGCAACTATCTCGGCATGATCTTCCAGAACCACAACCTTATCCCGCAGTTCACGGCCATGGAGAACATCCTGATACCGACGCTCATGTGCAACAGGCCCGACTTCAGCTACGAGGAGCATTTCCGCAAGCTCGTGGCGACGCTCAACATCGCCGACCGCCTGCACCATCTCCCGAGCGAGCTCTCCGGCGGTCAGCAGCAGAGGGTGGCCATCGCCCGGGCGCTGATAAACCGTCCGCAGGTCGTATTCGCCGACGAGCCTACCGGGAACCTCGACCGGGCCAACGCCGACGAGGTCATGGAACTGCTCCTTCGCACCAAGGAGGTCATGAACCAGACCCTCATAATGGTGACCCACGACATGAAACTCGCCGAGCGGGCCGACAGGATACTGGTCATGGAGAACGGAAGGATCGAAGCGAAGAGAAAATGACGGGGGAGGAAACGTCGGATCAGCTTGTTTGAGTCTTGTCACGTTTGATCGCCGTTGCTCTGATCCGGTCATCAACAGGATCGCCCCGGCATGCTGTGGAAAGCACGCCGGGGCGTATTGTCGATCATGTCTTACTTGACCTGTTCTCAGCCGCCCACGTTGGTGATGACGGCTCCGTCGGACATGACGGTGGGGAGCTTGCCGTCCCAGGCCTCGTAGAACTGGGACTTGAGGACTTCGTCGGTCAGCGACTCGGCGAGCTGGCGGTTTGCCTCCGCCTGGGCCGCGGCCTTTTTCTTTATCACGTCAGCCTCGGCGTCGGCCGTGATCCTGGCGACGTCTGCCTGGGCGTTGGCCTGGATCTTGGCAACGCTCGCCTCTGCCTCGGCGCGGATCTTGTCGGACTCGGCCTGCGCCTCGGCGTTGGCAACGGCGACCTTCTTGTCCGATTCGGCCTTGGCGACGGCGGTCGCGTTCTCGATGGCCTGCTTCTCCTGCTGCTGGCGGGCAATGGACTTCTGAGCGATGGCGTTGTTGTAGCTGTCCTCGAAATCCATCTGGTCTATGACGATCTTTACGATCTCTACGACGTCCTCGCCGTATTTGTCGATAACAGCCGAGCGGAGCGCCTCGAGCACCAGGGGCTCGATGGACGACCTTACGGTGACGTGGTCGGCGTCGAGCTGGACCATTGCGGACTTGATGCTGCTGGCCACGAGGGACGAGGTGAGCAGGGAGTCTGCGTCGTTGCCGACGTTCGCGCACAGCCAGGCGGCCTTGGAGCCGTTGATGCGGTAGGTTATGATGGTCCCGGAAGCGTAGACGGGGGTCTTCTCGGAGGACTCGCCCCATACCTGGGCGTTGACCTGGACGTCGTTCTGCTTCGTGTCGACAAGGATCACGGACTGAACAACGGGGAGCTTGAAGTAGAAGCCGGGCTCGATGACGGTGTCGGAGATCTGCCCGAAGGTGGTCTTCACGCCGACGTAGCCGGTGGGAACGATCTTGAACATGCCGCCGATGATAAGCAGTGCGGCTGCGACTATGACGACCGTGAGAACGATCTTTCTTGCTTTTGTCATTGAAATGCTCCTTTGCAAAAAAGTGACTGCAGGGCCGGGACGGAGGAGAGCCGTGGTTTTCCGGTACCCGGCCGGTTTTTCATAAGAGATTATATCACAACGAGTGAGAAAAAACAATAATCGGCTTGTGCCGTGCACTGGAATTTCGCCTTCGGCGAATATTCGCGCGCCCTCCGCCTGGAAAGCAAGCTTTCCGATCTCCGGGCGGCGAATGCGAACCAGGTCCCTTGCGCTGCGCGCTCGGGACCTGGTTGCGCAGCTCCACCGAAAAACAGTGCACGGCTTGTGCCGTGCACTGTTTTTCGGTGGAGACAACTGGAATCGAACCAGTGACCTCTACGATGTCAACGTAGCGCTCTAACCAGCTGGGCTATGCCTCCGAGCGACGGAGGATATTATAGCATAACTCGGCGTGGATTGCAAGAGCTTTTTTGTATTTTTTCTTACTTTTTGACGTATTCGGAGACGGTCGGTGAGGTCATGACTCCGGCCGGCTTGAGTCTGTACTCGTAGCACCAGTGGTTGCCCGAGGTGCGGTAGGTGTTCGGACCGGGGTAGTTGGCCCTCTCGTTCGCGCAGTGTATCGGGCCGAAGGCGTTGCCGCGGGAGAGATAGACAGTCAGATCCACGTCGTGCTCGCCGGGCGCGAGTCCGTCGAAGACCGTTGCGTAAGGCGCGAAGGCGCCGCTCACGGGATCGCCGCCGTCGACGGATATCTCGTAGCAGGTCGCCCTGTAGTTGGGCACCGCTATCTCGAGCCTGCCTCCGGTCGTCGTGACTTTGAAGCGGTAGGTGAAGCTGCCGCCGTAGAACGGGAAGCCCTGGGGGACCAGGCTCCCGAAGCCGACCTTCCCGGGCTTCTCCGTGATGTATGCGAGGGAGCCTCTGACCTCCACGCCGAAGTCGCCGAGGATGTAGCACCTCTCGGTGGCCGTGCGCTCTCCGAACGGGGCTGTGAGCTCGAGGACCGATCTGCCGGCCGGCAGGTCGGGCAGCCGCACAGTCTTTATGGAGCGGTCGGTGTACCAGCCCGTAACTACCGGGGGCACCTCTTTGCCGTTGAGGACGATCCTGGTCTTCTCGGCGGCCTCGAGGGCCAGCAGGGGGGCCTTTACGGTAATGCGGCTGTCTATGGCGAACCTGAGGCGCACACAGTGCTGAACGGGCTTCTCGGGTATGCACCAGGGCTGGGCGGCATTGCCATTCAACACGCCGTAGCCGAAGCGCTGGCGCAGGGCGGTGTCGATCCGCAGCACCTCCTCGGGCCCGGCGTAGGGCTCGGCGTCGGCGGCGTACTCGCATATGTCGAGCGTCAGGACGTTTGGCTCGTCGGTCGAGTATCCGACCTCGCGCGTCTCGAGCTGAGAACGAGTGACCTTCACCGTGTCCCGGGCGGCGGCCGCCGGCTCCGGCTTCTGCCCGGAGGCGCAGCACGACGGGATGAGTTTCAGAAGCAGGCTGTCCTGGCTCCATATGGTAGCGGGGATGCAGGTGCAGCCGTCCCTGCAGAAGGCGGAGGCTTCGCGGATATCGCCCGAGACGGTGTCCCAGACCTCTGCCCTGAAGCAGCCTCTGACACGAACGGTGACATCCTCCGGCTGGGGAGTGTCGGGATTGTACGGGCGCTCGGCCTTGGCGATGAAGAGCCAGGAACAGTCGCCGTCCCTGCGGAGCTGATGGATGAGGTCGGTCGTGCGTGTGCCGTCCGGGCGGACGATGTCGACGTCGCGGACGCCTGACAGCGCCTCGAGCAGGCCGGAGGAGGAGAAGTCGCAGCGGACGGCCTCGGCGCAAAGGCCGGCGGGATCGGAGGAGGGGACGGCGTCCATGAGGGCGGGGGGCTCGGATGCAAAGATGAGCCGGCCGCCGGCCCTGGCGAAGGCGCGCAGACGCTCGACCGTGGTGGACCTGAGCGTGTCGCAGACGGGTACGACTACGGCGTCGTAGGACATCCCCCCGACCCTGAGCGGCGCTCCGCCTTCGCTGCAGAGCTCGGGCAGCAGGGCCTCGGAGATGTAGTCGAAGTCGATGAGGCCGCGCAGCAGCCAGTCGGTCACGCTGACGAAGGCCGAATCGAGCCTGTCGCGGGCCATGGCGGTCTGGGACGAGGGGCCCCAGTGGAGCCACATGGACTCGATGGGATGGATGACTCCTACGCGGATGCCGGGCCTGCCGCGCGTCATTGCGGTGTTGACCCTGGCAAAATGGTCTTCGACCAGAGGGTACTTGCGGTACCAGCTGGACTGGTAGTTGATGGAGGCGGGGTAGTCGCGCTTGGCCTCGCCCTCCATGGAGACCCAGGAGAGGTGGGGGACTCTCACGCTGACTCCGAGAGCGGCCTGCCAGTCGCCCTGTAGCTTGTGGCCGCGGAAGTCGAATTCCCAGCCCGTGACGCCGTAGAGCTCGCTCAGCACGCCCTCGCGGCCGTACTGGTGGGCTGCGGAGGCCGCCTGTTTGGCGGTGGTGAACTCGTAGTTGTCGCACAGCATGTCGATCCCCGGGAGCTGGAAGCGGGCCAGCGAGCGCATGGCCTCGCCCACCTGGGTGTTCTGGGAGGAGAGCAGGGGCTCCCTCATCATGTGGCCGGTGAGCTTTATGCCGTTCTTCTCGCACCACTCGCCAAGCGTGCCGGCAAAGGCGTCGGCAAATCTGTCGCATGTGTGGTCGTGATAGCGGTACCTGGCAAGCGATATCCCGTCGCGCGTCTCAAAGACAAGTTCCGGGATGTGCGGCACGAGGTCGTCGCCGTACTTTTCCCTGTATGTGAGCGGCAGGTCGTCGGTCCACGGCAGAACGACGTTCTTTTTCGAGAAGGGGTCCGGAAGCACGGTCTTCACCACGAACTGGGGCTCGTCGGTGAAGATGGCCGGGACTACCGTGCCGAAGCGGTCGCCGACGTTGCGGCGGTAGGCCTCGTGCGTCACCTCTATGAACTTTTCTACGGACTTTTTGTCCATGAGGTTCGCGTAGGTGTAGCCGTTGTATCTGACGGAGAGCTTGGGCGATTCGACGTACGCGTACCAGACGTCGCCCTTTGCCTCATCTGCTCCGTCAAGCGTTTCGTAAGACTCGAGTCTGCCGTCGGCGCCGAGAACGATGCCGAAGGCGGCCAGGAGAGAGCAGTCGGTCCCGGTGGGGGAGTCGACCTTGCCGTCAGGCCCCGTCGGATACTCAGAGGGGGTGAAGATGAGGTATCTCTGGCGGTACTCGGGGTACTTCGTTACAAGTCCGCCGGCAAAGCCGGAGGGCCAGCGGTCCTCGTCGTAGAGCCAGGCAAGCATCTTTTCCTTTTCGGCCTTGTCGACGCAGGCCCTGACGAGGGAGTTGAACTCGTCGCCGAGATACTCGGTGGCCATGCCGGCGCGGCAGTGCATATGAAAGCCGCCGAAGCCCATTTCTTTGAGCACGGAGATCTGGCGCAGAAGCTCGTCTTCCTCGAGCCTGCAGTTCCAGGCCCAGAACGGTGTGCCCCGGTATTCGGAAGTCGGGTCCCTGAAGAGCTCGGGGGAGAGCCCGGCGGATGCGTTCTTCTCGTAAAGCATGATGTCCTCCGGATCAGCAGCGTGCCGACAGCACTTTGCGTTCGTATTCTTTTACCTCGGGCAGCCAGTCGGCCGGGACGCCCGCCCTGCGGCAGAACTCCTCCCAAACGGCTGCGAACGGGGCGGTCTTTATCTGTTCGGTGATGACCAGCATATCGGTGAATTCGGCTCCGTCCTGGAAGGCCGCGGCCTTTTCGTGAGGCCAGCAGAGCGCGTAGAGCAGGGCCATCCTGAAGGCCCTCATGCCCGCGACCCACGCGGCAATGCGGTTGACGGACGCGTCGAAGTAGTCAAGCGCCAGGTAGGCGCGGTCGAGCCCTCCGCATCTTACGGTCTCCAGCGCGATGTCGCGGATCTCGTCGTTGAATCTGCAGACGTGGTCGCTGTCCCAGCGGACGCCGCGGGTGACGTGCAGGGCGATCCTGTCGTTGAAGAGGAGAGCCGTGGGGATCTTGTCGGCTACGGACTCGGTCGGGTGATAGTGGCCGTTGTCGAAGAGCGGCACGAGGCCGTGACGGGCGGCGTATTCGGTGCAGAATTCGGCGGAGACGACCGTGTACGACTCGACGCCTATGCCGAAGACCTTGGACTCGAGCGATACCGCAACGAGGTCGGGGTCGTAGCCGGCCGCCAGTATGGCGTCCAGCGATTCGGCCATCCTCCTGCGCGGACCGATCCTGTCCGCCGGGGTCTCCTTATACCCGTCGGGCATCCAGAAGTTGACGAGGCTCTTTTTGCCGAGCTTTCTGGCAAAGTGCTCGGCTATCCTTATGCAGCATATCCCGTGGCGGATCCAGAAGTCGCGGACCTCTTTGTCGGGCGATGACAGCGTCAGCCCGTTCTTCAGCATGGGGTGGGAGAAGTAGGTGGGGTTGAAGTCGAGGGCAAGGTCGCGCTCCGCGGCAAAGCGCACCCAGGCGTCGAAATGCTCGGGCCGGAGGGCGTCGCGGTCGGCGCGGGGACCGTCGCCGAAGATGGCGTAACAGGCGTGAAGATTCAGGCGGGTCTTTCCCGGCATGAGCTTTACGGCCTCGTCGATGTCGGCCATGAGCTCACCGGGCGTGCGTGCGGCGCCGGGGTAGTTGCCCGTGGTCTGGATGCCGCCGTCAAGAGCTCCGTCGGAATCGAAGCCCCGGACGTCGTCGCCCTGCCAGCAGTGGAGGGAAACGGGGACTCCGAGCAGCCTGTTAATTGCGCTCTCGGTGTCGACGCCGTATTCCAGGTATCTGGATCTGGCGTATTCGTAGTATTCTCTCTGGTCCACCTTGGTCTCCTTAGAGTATCCGGCCGCCGGCAGGGGATAGTCCCGGCCCGTCGGCCGCGCATCGATTTAAGTATACATGTTTTTTTTGATGTTTGCAACAGAAAATAAAGCAAAGCGTAAATATATGGCTATTTGACGTCTGCTATTGATTACCGTAGCGATTTATGGTATAATACATTATTAATTATGATGGGGGTGGTCTTGTGTCGGCATATGCGATCGCCGGGCGCCGCTTTGGCGCCGCTCACGGCTCGCGCCCG
>JAEEJM010000035.1 GCA_016281895.1 Clostridiales bacterium | reverse complement strand
GGAGAGATGGCTGAGCTGGTCTAAGGCGCGCGACTGGAAATCGCGTTTGGGCTAATACCCCAACTAGGGTTCGAATCCCTATCTCTCCGCCAGAAAACCCGATGCGAAAGCATCGGGTTTTCAACTAAGTGTTCCGCTTGCGCGGAACGTGAAGCGAGGCTGCGCCTCGTGAAGTGCGCTTCGCGCGTGAAGTGTGGCTTTGCCACGATAGGCGGAACACTTAACTTCACTTTGCGGCAAAGCCGCAATACTTCATTAGTGAGCGAAGCGAACGTTTTCACTTGCGCCAACGGCGCAAACTTCACTGAAAGGAAACGAATATGCAGGAATCAAAACTTCGCGATCAGTCTCTTGATTTTCCCGTTTCAATTATTAACCTCGTTAAAAGTCTGAAAGCAAAGCCCGAAACAATAATCTCCAATCAAATCGGACGTTCCGGCACGTCCATCGGAGCGAATATACGCGAGGCGCAGTACGCTCACGGCAAGCCGGATTTCATTGCAAAATTACAGATATCATTTAGGCGTTTTTACCTTGAATATGTATCATTTATGCGCTTTTAGACAACAAAAATGCCTCTTTTGTCTACCTGACGAAAGAGGCGTTTTTGAACGATGTGTTCCGCTTTTGCGGAACGTGAAGTGTCCTTCGGACGTGAAGCGCGCCGACGCGCCGGTACCGGATGCTCTCACGAGTAGGTGTTGATTATCTCCTCGGCCACCTGTTTTCGGGTGACGCACCGGTCCATGGCCTGCTTTTCTATGTAGCGGTGGGCCTGGGGCTCGTCCATCATGAGGTGGGAGATGAGCAGCCACTTCGCGCGGTTGACGGTGCGGATCTCCTCCATCTTCTCCTCGACGGAGAGTTTTTTCTTTTCGAGGCCGCGCAGACGCTCTCTGGCGCTTGCCATCCAGTCGAGCGCCGTGGACAGCATGGAGCGCGAGAGAGGCTTCTCGAGCGTGAACACCCCGCGGGGGGCGACCTTCTCGCGCACCTCGCCGTAAAACTCCGGGCGGAGCAGCATAAGGACGACCGAGCCCTCTGTGCCTGCCGCGTCGACGGCAAAGCGCGTTCCCGGGTCGTCGGGCAGCGGAGAGTTGACGATGACGAAATCGTACGTCTTCTCTATGAATTCGCGCCTTGCGGCGCTGACGCCCCTGACGAAGGTCACGGGGCTGTAGTGCGATTCTGGCAGCTGGCCGGCGACGGCGCTGTTGAAGTTGTCGGCCGCGGACACGATCAGCACGCTGTATATCCGTTCCTCTCGGATCACGGCACCGCCCCCTTCCGGCGGCAGCAGGCCTTACTTTCCACAGCGAATATCGATGATCTCGGAGGGGAGGCTGCGCCTGATGAAGTCGCTGGAGGCCGCGGCGCGGCAGGCCTCGCCGAGGTTCTCGGGCAGTTTCTCGAGGCCGGCAAGCACATCCTCGCCGGCTGTGAAAAGGTCGGCGTCGGTCGGGGCGCACAGGGTCAGACCGTTCCCGATGCCGCAGAGCCCCGCCCGGATCATAAGGGCGAAGGCAAGGTAGGGGTTTGCGCAGGGATCGGGAGAGCGCAGCTCCGCGCGGCGGTACTCGCCGGACGCGGCGGGTATGCGAACGAGCTGCGAGCGGTTCTCGGCGGACCAGGATACGAAGCGCGGCGCCTTGAAGCTGCCGAGGCGAAGATATGAGGTCTCGACGGGATTGAGGAAGGCGGTCATGGCGCGGATGTTCCCGAGAATGCCGGCTATCATGCTCTCGAAGGTCCCGGAGTCGAAGGGACGGAGCGACATATTTATATGGAAGCCGTTGCCGGGCGCTCCGGCAAGGGGCTTCGGCGAGAAGTCCGCCCGGAGGCCGTTGGCGTGGGCGACCGTCCTCACCACCCGCTGGAACGTCACGGAGCTGTCGGCCGCGGTAAGGGCGTCGGCGTAGCGGAAGTCGATCTCGTTCTGGCCGGGCCCCTCCTCGTGGTGGGAGCTCTCCGGGAAGATGCCCATCTGCTCGAGGGTCAGACAGATCTCGCGCCTGACGTTTTCGCCGCGGTCCTCGGGGGCCACGTCCATGTATCCGGCGCTGTCGTAAGGCTCGTCGGTGGGACGGCCGTTGTCGTCGAGGCGGAAAAGGTAGAACTCCTGCTCGGAGCCGAACGTGAAGCTTACGCCGGCCGCGGCCGCGTCTTCGGCTGCGTCCTTAAGCAGTCGCCTGGTGTCGCAGGGGAAGGGAGTCCCGTCCGGGCGGCGGACCTCGGAGAACATCTGGACGACCCTTCCGTGTTCGGGCCTCCAGGGCAGGGGCATGAGCGTGTCCGGCTCGGGATGGAGGAACAGGTCGCTTCTGGTCTCGCCGCCGAAGCCGGGTATGGCCGAGGCGTCGAAGGCGATGCCGTGCTCGAACGCCCGCGGCAGCTCCCCGGGCATTATCGAGACGTTCTTCTGCTTCCCGAAAACGTCGCAGAAGGCGAGCCGTATGAATTTCACGTCCTCTTCTTTCGCGTACTGTATGACTTCGTCAGCCGAGTATTTCATGTATCAGTTTCTCCTTATGGCGGCAAAACGGTCTGTCCCGCGGGCTCTCCGGCGGGCCGATAATCAATTATATCATACGGGGGAGCTTTTGTCACTATTTTTGCGCCGCAGTCAAGTTGACTTTCCATTTCCGATATGATAAAATACAGTAGGACAGTATGCGTCCGGTACCGGCGGCCCGGCGCGGGGCCCGGGTCCGCGAAAGAGCGGACATCCCGGGGCGGCCTGCGCGGCACGGCGGGCGGACTATCAGATCACCGGAGGATAAGCAATGAGATCAGACGATCGGCATCGTCGACAGGACGGTCGAGATGACCGTGGACAAACAGTTCTGAGGCCTCCGTACGACCCGGGGGTCTCCGGCAAAGGAGCCGAAGCATGAGAAAATTCCGGCTGCGCGTCGGCCTTGACGTCGACGACATTCTGTACGACTGCAACGGATACGCCCTTGAGCTGCTGAGGCGCAAGTACGGCGACGATCCTGCTCTCGACATAAACCGAATAAAGTCCTGGGGCGTCCAGGGCACGGCCGCCGACGAGCGCCTGAAG
>JAEEJM010000034.1 GCA_016281895.1 Clostridiales bacterium | reverse complement strand
AGTTCTCGGCCTCCTCCGCCTATGCCGGCGCCTACGTCTCCGTCCCGGCCAGGATCGTCACGGGCCTGTCAGCTTCGGCTGCTCTCAGCCAGTCCTCGTTCAAGGGCTGGGACTTCAAGACCGTCTGGAAGATGGGGGAGAAGGGGCCGGAGCTGAGGGAGTGAGGACTGTATGTCGTTTTTTGCAAATCGCGATAGCTAATTGCAAATTGCAAACGGCAAAAGGTAAAGTTTGCCGCCGGCGCAGCTGCTGCGCCGGCGGCGTTCTTTCGTCTGAACGTGCCTTCCGCGGATCATTGCCGCGTCCGCGGTGTCCGGACTGCCCCGAGCGGCAGTCCTTTTTATTCCGCGTCTATCGTCGACACGCCCATGGTCACCTCCTCGAGCACGTCCAGGAGCAGCCGGACGGTGTCGAGCGACGTCAGCATGGTAATGTTGTTCCGGATGGCGGCCCGGCGTATTGCCGCGCCGTCGCCGTAATGGACGCCGGAGAGGATGGCCCTCGTGTTGATCACGTAGCTGACGTAGCCGGCACGGATGGACTCGAGGACCTCGTCGCTGTTCTCGCTCGGCTTGTGCCGGATCCTGGTCCGTATGCCGTGGGCCCTGAGGACCTCGCCCGTGAGGGTGGTCGCCTCGATGTTGAAGCCCATGTCGTAGAAGCGGCGGACCAGCGGAACGGTCTCCTCCTTGTCCTCGTCGGCGACGCTCACCAGCACCGTGCCGTAATTGCGCAGCGTCAGGCCGGCGGCGATCATCGCCTTGTAGGCGGCCCTGTGGAGCTTGGCGTCGTAGCCTATGGCCTCGCCGGTGGACTTCATCTCCGGCGAGAGATACGCGTCCATGCCGCGCAGCTTGGCGAAGGAGAAGGCCGGGACCTTGACGTAGTAGCGGCTCTTTTCCTTAGGGTAGCGGCAGAAGATGCCCTGCTCGGGCAGGGACACGCCCAACATGGCCATGGTGCCTATATCGGCCAGGTTGTAGCCGGTGGCCTTGGACAGGAAGGGAACGGTCCTGGACGAGCGGGGATTGACCTCTATGACGTATACCTTCTCCGAGGGGTCGACTATGAACTGGATGTTGTAGAGGCCGACGATGCCTATGGCAGGCCCCAGCTTCTCCGTGTAGTCGAGGATGGTCTCCTTCACGGCCTCCGAGAGCGTGTACGAGGGATAGACGCTGATGGAGTCGCCCGAATGGACGCCGGTTCGCTCGACGAGCTCCATGATGCCGGGCACGAAGACGTGCGTGCCGTCGCAGACGGCGTCGACCTCGACCTCCTTGCCGCGGATGTACTTGTCGACGAGGACCGGCTTGTCGGCGTCGATCTCCACAGCGGTGTGCAGATACTCCCACATAGTGTCCTCTTTGGCGACGATCTGCATGGCCCGGCCTCCGAGCACGAAGCTCGGGCGTACAAGGACGGGGTAGCCTATCTCCCGCGCGGCGGCGATGCCCGCATCCATGCCGGTGACGGCCCGCCCGGCGGGCTGAGGGATACTGAGGGAGAGCAGGAGCTTCTCGAACAGGTCGCGGTTCTCGGCGCGGTCGATCGCGTCGGAGTCGGTCCCGATAATGGTCACTCCCCGGTCGCGCAGCGGCTGGGCAAGGTTGATGGCCGTCTGGCCGCCCAGGGTGGCGATGACGCCCTCCGGCCGCTCCAGCTCGATGACGTTCATGACGTCCTCGGGGAAGAGAGGCTCGAAATACAGCTTGTCCGAACAGGTGTAGTCCGTCGAGACGGTCTCGGGGTTGTTGTTGATGATTATGGCCTCGTAGCCGGCCCTGCGTATGGTCTGGACGGCGCGGACGGTGGAATAGTCGAACTCGACGCCCTGTCCGATGCGTATAGGGCCGGACCCGAGCACGACTATCTTGCGCCTCGGCGAGACGCGCGACTCGTTCTCGTCCTCGTAGGTCGAATAAAAGTACGGGACGTAGCTGTCGAACTCCGAGGCGCAGGTGTCTATCATCTTGTAAGAGGGGATGATCCCGGCGGCCCTGCGGAGCGCGCGGACCTCAGCCTCGGTCGAGTTCCAAAGCGCGGCGATCTCAAGATCCGCAAAGCCCATGCGCTTGGCTTCGCGAAGCTCCGATGTGTCGCCGGGCGAGGCGGCCAGCCGCTTCTCCTCGTCGACTATGTTGCGGATCTTGCGCAGGAAGAAGCGGTCGATGCCGCTCGCCTCTGCAATGCTGCCGACATCCGTGCCGAGCCTCAGCAGTTCGGCGATGCAGAAGACGCGGTCGTCGGTGCCGGAGGCGACGTAATCCAGCAGCTCGCCGGGGTCCCGACCCTCGAACTTGGGGCGGCGCAGGTGAACGGCGCCGGTCTCGAGGGACCTGATCCCCTTGAGCAGGCTCTCCTCGAAGGTCCGGCCGACGCTCATGACCTCGCCCGTGGCCTTCATCTGGGTCGAGAGGGTGTTGTCGGCGTCGGTGAATTTGTCGAAGGGGAAGCGCGGCAGCTTCGTTACGACGTAGTCGAGCGCGGGCTCGAAGGAGGCCGGAGTGTTGGCCAGGCGGATCTCGTCGAGAGTCATCCCGACGCCGATCTTTGCCGACACGCGGGCTATGGGATAGCCGCTCGCCTTGGAAGCGAGGGCGGAGGAGCGCGAGACGCGCGGGTTGACCTCTATAAGATAGTAGCCAAGCGAGTTCGGGTCCAGGGCGAACTGAACGTTGCAACCGCCCTCGATCTCCAGCGCCCTGATGATCTTCAGCGCGCTGTCCCTCAGCATGTGGTACTCTTTGTTCGTCAGAGTCTGCGACGGGCAGACGACTATGGAGTCTCCGGTGTGGATGCCTACCGGATCCAGGTTCTCCATGTTGCAGACCGCTACGGCGGTGTCGTTTGCGTCGCGGATGACCTCGTATTCGATCTCCTTGAAGCCCTTCACGCTCTTCTCGACGAGCACACGGCCGACCGGGGAGACCTCGAGGGCGTTCCTCATGAGAGGGACGAATTCGCCGGGGTCGGAAGCAAAGCCGCCGCCGCTGCCGCCCAGCGTGAAGGCGGGGCGGAGCACGACGGGATAGCCGATGCTCTCCGCTGCGCGGAGGCCCTCCCCGACGGAGCCGACCGAGGCCGACGGCAGGGTGGGCTCGCCCAGCGAGTCGCACAGCTCGCGGAACAGTTCGCGGTCCTCGGCCCGCTCTATGGAGCGGCTCCGGGTACCGAGCAGTTCGGTGTGGCATTCGGCAAGTATGCCTTTTTTCTCCAGCTGCATGGCAAGGTTGAGGCCCGTCTGCCCGCCTATGCCGGGGAGGATGGCGTCGGGCCGCTCGTGGCGGATTATCCTGGCCATGTACTCGAGCGTCAGCGGCTCCATATATACCTTGTCGGCTATGGACGTGTCGGTCATGATCGTCGCCGGGTTGGAGTTGCAGAGCACGACCTCGTACCCCTCCTCCTTGAGGGCCAGGCAGGCCTGCGTCCCGGCGTAGTCGAACTCGGCCGCCTGCCCTATCACGATGGGGCCGGAGCCTATCACGAGCACTTTTTTGATATCGGTCCTCTTAGGCATCGCCGCCGGCCTCCTTCATGATGCGGACGAAACGGTCGAACAGGTGGGCGCCGTCGCCGGGCCCGGGCGAGCTCTCCGGGTGGTACTGGACGCTGAAGGCCCGCAGCTCCGCGCATCCCAGGCCCTCCACGGTCCCGTCGAGCAGGTTCACGTGGGTCGCCTCGAGCGGCGTGTCCCGCAGGCTGTCCGCGTCGACGGCGTAAGAGTGGTTCTGCGACGTTATCTCGATCTTTCCCGTGGCCAGTTCCCTCACGGGGTGGTTGCCGCCGCGGTGACCGAATTTCAGCTTGTAAGTCGAGGCTCCGGCGGCCAGGGCCAGGATCTGATGCCCGAGGCAGATCCCGAAGAGGGGAAGCCTGCCGAGCAGCGCGCGCACGGTCTTCACGGTCTGCGGCACGTCGGCGGGGTCGCCGGGGCCGTTTGACACGAGCAGGCCGTCTGGCGCGAGGGAGAGGATGAAGTCCGGATCGGAGTCCCACGGCACGGCCGTGACCCTGCAGCCGCGGGCGGCCAGGGAGCGCGGGATCCCGAGCTTCATGCCGCAGTCTACGGCGACGACGTGCGGACCGGAGTTGCCGGGACCGTACTCGCGGGGCTCGCGGCAGCCGACCCTGGATACGGCGTCGGCCGGAAGCCGGTACCCGCCGAGGATGGCGAGCCCTTCTTCGAGCGGCGTCGAGGCGGACGTAATGAGCACCTTGCGGCTGCCGTGGTCGCGTATCGAGCGCGTGAGCCTGCGCGTGTCGACGCCGGCGATGCCGGGTATGCCGAAGCCCGCCATGGCGTCGCCGAGGGCCGCGACGGAGCGGAAGTTCGACGGCTCGGGGTTGTATTCCCGGACTATCAGTGCTCCGGTCGACGGCGAGCGGCTCTCGTAATCGTCCTCCGCCATGCCGTAATTGCCGATGAGGGGGTAGGTGAGGACCACCGCCTGATCGGTGTAAGACGGGTCGGACAGTATCTCCTGGTAGCCGACCGGCGAGGTGTTGAAGACGAGCTCCAGTATCCTGTCGCCGGCCGCGCCGAAGCCGCGGCCGTAATACTCCTGCCCGTCCTCCAGTATAAGTTTTCTGTCCGGTGCAAGTGCCATTTGCTCTCCTCAGTCGGCCCGCTCCGACAGACGCTGTTCGAAGCGGTTCTTTCGCGTGTCGGCGGGGATCCTCGTCGGATACCTGCCGTCGAAGCATGAGCTGCAGTAGTCCGCCTTTCCGCACATCTCGCCGAGGCTCTCCGCCGGCAGGTAGCCGAGGGAGTCCGCCCCGATGAAAGCGGCGATCTCGGGCACCGTGCGCGAGCAGGCTATGAGCCTGTCTCTCGAGTCTATGTCGGTACCGTAGAAGCAGGGGTGCAGGAAGGGAGGGGCGGAGACTCTCATATGGATCTCCTTTGCCCCGGCCTGCCGCAGAAGCTTCACTATGCGGCCGCTGGTCGTGCCGCGGACTATCGAGTCGTCGATCAGGACGACCCGCCGGTCCCTTACGACCGCCTCGACCGCTGAGAGCTTGATGCTGACCTGGTCGGCGCGGCCCTCCGGCGAGATGAACGTCCTGCCTATGTACTTGTTCTTTATGAGCCCGATGCCGTAAGGAATGCCCGAGGCACGGCTGTAGCCGAGGGCGGCGTCAAGGCCCGAGTCCGGCACGCCTATGACGATGTCCGCCTCTGCCGGCGAGGTCCTGGCCAGGATCTCGCCCGCCCTGAGGCGCGCCAGATGTACGGACTGCCCGTCGACGACCGAGTCGGGGCGGGCAAAGTAGATGTATTCGAATACGCAGATCTTTCCGGGGCGTGTCCCGCAGTGCTCCCTGCGGGAGACTATGCCGTCCTTTCCGAAGACGAGGATCTCGCCGGGCTCGACGTCCCTTATGAACTTAGCCCCGACCGCGGTCAGCGCGCAGCTCTCGGAGGCCACGGCGTAGATACCGTCGTCGGTCCTGCCGAAGCATAGCGGGCGGAAGCCGTACGGATCCCTCGCGCAGATGAGCTTCTGAGGGGACATGAGCACGAGCGAATACGCCCCCTCGATGACGTTCATGGCGCGGCTGAGCGCCTCCTCAATGGAGGGCGAGGATAGACGCTCCCTCGTCACGATATACGCGATGGTCTCGGTGTCGCTGGAGGTGTGGAAGATGGCGCCGTTGAGCTCCAGCTCCGAACGCAGCTCCGCGGCGTTCGAGAGGTTGCCGTTGTGGGCAAGGGCCATGTGCCCCTTCTGATGGTTGACCTCGATCGGCTGGCAGTTGCTGCGGCTGGCCGCTCCGGTCGTGCCGTAGCGGGTGTGGGCCACGGCCATGGTGCCGTTTGGAAAGGCCGAAAGGGCCTCCCTGTGAAAGACCTCCGAGACGAGGCCGGTGTCCTTGCGGGAAACGAACACCCCGTCGTCGTTGACGACTATGCCGCAGCTCTCCTGGCCGCGGTGCTGGAGGGCGTAAAGGCCGCAGTAGCACATTGCGGCGGCGTCGAACGGCCGTCCGGCCGTGACGCCGAACACCCCGCATTCCTCCCTGAGAGACATGCCGTGTCCCGATCAGTCCCGCCCGGTATCGGAGCCGGCGGCCGTCCCCTCGAGCCGCCCCATGATCTCCCTGTACGCGTCCTCGACGCCGCCGAGATCGCGGCGGAAGCGGTCTTTGTCGAGCTTCTTGCCCGTCGCGCTGTCCCACAGCCTGCAGGTGTCGGGGCTGATCTCGTCGGCCAGCACGATGCTGCCGCCGGGGAGCCTGCCGAACTCGAGCTTGAAATCCACGAGCGTCACGCCGCGGTCGCTCCAGAACCCGCGGAGCGCACCGTTCACGCGGAATGACAGGACCTTTATCGTCTCGAGCTCGTCCCGGGTCGCCAGCCCGAGGGCAACCGCGTGACAGCCGTTTATGAGCGGGTCGCCCAGGGCGTCGTTCTTGTATGAGAATTCTATCGTAGGCTCGGCGAAGACTATGCCCTCGTCCACCCCGTACCGCGCGGCGAAGGAGCCGGCGGAGATGTTCCTTACTATGACCTCGAGGGGAACGATCCTGACTTTTTTTACGAGCGTCTCCCGGTCGTTCAGTTCCTCGACGAAGTGGGTCGGGATCCCGCATCCTTCGAGCATGCGCATGAGCGCGTTGCTCATCCGGTTGTTGATCGCGCCCTTTCCGGCGATGGTCCCGCGCTTCTGTCCGTTGAAGGCGGTCGCGTCGTCCTTGTACGACACGATAAGCAGGTCGGGATCGTCGGTGGCATAGACCTTCTTGGCCTTGCCTTCGTACAGCAGTTCGCCTTTTTTCATTTTGCGATAACCTCCGTAAATGACGCTGATACTGTGCCGATGCGGCCGGTCCGGCCGGCCCTTATGGTCAGGTCCCGCTGGCGCCGTAGTTGGAGAGCACCCTTGCGGACGGGTCGTCGACGTCGCACCCCTTCCAGGAGCGGTTTGGCATCCAGAAGCCGCAGATCATCTCCGCCTGACCGGGATAGTATTTCTCGAAGATCTCGCGGTACAGCAGCGACTCCTTGGTGAAAGGCGCCGCGTGCCGGTACTGTTTTCTTTTTTCCTCGAACTCCGCGTCAGTGTACATCCTCTCCGCGTGAGCTTTGAGGTAGTCGACCATGGAGTGGCCGACGGCGTCGGAGAAGGCGGCCTTCTCGCGCCAGAGTATGCGGTCGGGCAGGTAGCCGAGGCCGTCGAAGGCGCGGCGGAGCAGGTATTTGCCCTTGCCGTACCTGTTGAGCTTGAGCTCCGGATCCAGACTCATAACATAGCTCACGAGATCCAGGTCACCGAAGGGGACGCGGGCCTCCAGGGAGTTGACCGAGATGCAGCGGTCGGCGCGCAGCACGTCGTACATGTGCAGCTCGCGGACCCTCTTTTCGGCCTCGCGCTGGAACTCCCCGGCCGACGGCGCAAAGTCCGTATACTTGTATCCGAACAGCTCGTCCGAGATCTCGCCCGTGAGTATGACGCGTATGTCGGTCGTCTCGTGTATCGCCCGGCAGACGAGGTACATGCCGATGCTGGCCCGGACCGTCGTTATGTCGTAGGTGCCGAGCAGCCGGATGACGTTCTCGAGCGAGGAGACGACATCGTCCGGCGTCATGTACACCTCGGTGTGCCGGCTGCCTATGAAGGCGGCGGCCTCCCTGGCGTAGCCGAGGTCGATCGGGTCGTCCTTCATGCCGATGGCAAAGGTGTCGATCGGCTTTCCTCCGGCCCTGGCGGCTATGGCGCAGACCAGCGAGGAGTCGAGCCCGCCGGAGAGCAGGAAGCCCACCCTGGCGTCCGAGACGAGTCGTTTCTCCACCCCGGCGATCAGCTTTTCGCGGATCTTCGCGCACGCGACGTCTATGCCGTCCCGGCAGACCTCCGTCACGGCCGCGGGGTCGCGGTATCGCACGAATCTGCCGCCCTTCCAGTAGTGTCCCGGAGGGAAGGGCATTATCTTTTCCGCCGCCCCGACGAGGTTCTGCGGCTCGCTGGCAAACAGGACGGTCCCGTCGGCCGAATAGCCGTAGTACAGCGGGCGGATGCCTATCGGGTCGCGCGCCGCGATGTATTCGCCGGTCCGCCCGTCGTATATGATGCAGGCGAACTCGGCGTCGAGCATGGCGAACATGTCCGTGCCGTGCTCGAGGTATAGGGGGATGATGAGCTCGCAGTCGCTGTCGGACGCGAAGGTGTAGCCGAGCGACCGCAGCTCGTCGCGCAGGGCGGCAAAGCCGTAGAGCTCGCCGTTGCAGACGGCCCAGCAGCCGCCGAGGCCGAAGGGCTGCATCCCCTCCGGGGTAAGCCCCATTATCGAGAGTCGGTGGAAGCCGAGCAGACCTTTGCCGGTGTCGACGACGCGCGTGTCGTCCGGGCCGCGGGAGACGGTGCGGGCAAAGCCCTCGTCGAACGCCTTCCGGTCGGCACAGGGGCCGCACCAGCCGATGATGGAACACATATGAGGTCACCTCCGGGGATCCGGGTCCGGCGCGCGGAAACGTGTCCGCGCGCCGCGCCGGCTAGCTTCTTATTTTGCGCTGAACAGCAGGTCCCCGTAAGTCGGGAACGGCCAGTAGCTCTTCGCGGTGAGCAGTTCGGCCTCGTCGCAGGGGATGCGCAGTTCGCCCATTCCGGGAAGGACCGTATCCCTTATGAGGGCGGCCTCCTCGACGATGTCCTCGGCGGCGTGCAGGCCGATCAGGGACTTCTCCAGCGCGCGGGTGCGGTCTTCGATGAGGTCGGTGAGGCCGGACAGGGTCTTCACGGTGTCGGCCTCGTAGCCGCAGCGCAGGTCGGGATCGAAGGTCTTCTTCACGGCGGCCTGGCCGGCAAGGTCGGCGGCAAAGCGGGATATGGCCGGGGCTATGCGCTTGCGCACCATGCTGATCATCGTGTTTGCCTCGATGACCACGGTCTTGCAGTAGTTCTCGAGCATTATGTCGCGCCTCGAGCGGAGCTCGTCCTCGCTGAACACGCCGAGCGAGGTCAGCATCCCGACGTTCTTCGCGTCGAGCAGATGGGGCATGCAGTCCGCGGTGGTGCGGTAGTTGGAGAGACCCCGCTTTTCCGTCGCCTCGGCGATCCAGGCGTCGTCGTAGCCGTTTCCGTTGAAGATTATGCGCTTGTGGTCGGCCACGGTCTTCTTTATGAGGGCGTGCAGCGCGGACTCGAAGTCGTCGGCCTTCTCGAGCTCGTCGGCAAAGGCGCGGAGGCTGTCGGCGACGGCGCTGTTGAGCATTATGTTGGCGCAGGCGATGCTGTTGGAGGAGCCGAGCATGCGGAACTCGAACTTGTTGCCGGTGAAGGCGAAGGGCGAGGTCCTGTTGCGGTCGGTCGTGTCGCGCCGCAGCTTCGGGAGCACGTCGGCCCCGAGCCGGAGCTGCGTCTTCTCGGCGCCCGTGTAAGGGGTGTCGGTCTCGATGGCGTTCAGCACGGCGGTGAGCTCGTCGCCGAGGAAGATCGAGATGACCGCGGGGGGAGCCTCGTTGGCTCCGAGGCGGTGGTCGTTGCTGGCTGTGGCGACGGAGATCCTCAGCAGATCCTGGTAGTCGTCGACCGCGCGGATGACGGAGCAGAGGAAGAGCAGGAACTGGGCGTTCTCATAGGGCGTATCGCCGGGGGAGAGCAGGTTCTGGCCGGAGTCGGTGGCTATGGACCAGTTGTTGTGCTTGCCGCTGCCGTTCACCCCGGCAAAGGGCTTCTCGTGTAGCAGGCAGACGAGGCCGTGCTTCGCGGCGATCTTCTGCATTATCTCCATGGTAAGCTGGTTGTGGTCGGTGGCTATGTTCGTCGTCGTGTAGATCGGGGCGAGCTCGTGCTGCGCCGGGGCGACCTCGTTGTGCTCGGTCTTGGCAAGTATGCCGAGCTTCCAGAGCTCCTCGTTCAGATCCTCCATGAAGGCGGCGACTCCGGGCTTGATGACCCCGAAGTAGTGGTCGTCGAGCTCCTGGCCCTTCGGCGGCTTCGCGCCGAAGAGGGTGCGGCCGGTGAAGCGGAGGTCGGGCCTGGCGTCATACATCTCCTTGGAGATGAGGAAGTACTCCTGCTCTGGGCCGACGGACGAGACGACGCGCCTCGCGGAGGTGTTGCCGAAGAGCCTGAGTATGCGGATCGCCTGGCGGCTGAGGGCCTCCATGGATCTCAGCAGAGGGGTCTTCTTGTCGAGCGCGTGCCCGCCGTACGAACAGAAGGCGGTGGGGATGCAGAGGGTCTTGCCCTTGATGAACGCGTAGGAGGTGGGGTCCCAGGCGGTGTATCCGCGGGCCTCGAAGGTCGCCCGCAGACCGCCGGATGGGAAGGAGGAGGCGTCGGGCTCGCCTTTGATGAGCTCCTTGCCGGAGAACTCCATTATGACGCTTCCGTCGGGAGCCTTCGAAATGAAACTGTCGTGCTTCTCGGCGGTGATGCCGGTCAGCGGCTGGAACCAGTGGGTGAAGTGGGTCGCCCCCTTCTCGACCGCCCAGGCCTTCATGGCCTCGGCGACGGCGTTTGCCACGCCTATGTCAAGTTCGGTGCCCTCGTCTATCGTCCTCCGCAGCGAGGCGTAGACCTCGGCGGGGAGCCTCGAGCGCATCACCCGGTCGTCGAAGACCATACTTCCGAAATAATCCGAAACCGTGTTCATTTCTTTGTCTCCTTTAGTATATCTTTTTTGTTTTTTTGTTAGTATCTGTCAAGACAGGACCGCGTTCTGTAAAAGAGAAGGCAGAGACGCCCTCCGGAACGAAAGACGTCTTTGCCTTCTCACACAAACCGCATATAACGATAAAGGGGCCTTCGAGTCGTGAAACTCAAAGACGCCCTTGCCTTTATGTCGGTGATTATACTACTCTTCGGGGCCTTTGTCAACGCTTTTTTTCGATTTTTTCAAAAAAGATCGGTTTTTTTCTATTGACAAAAGCCCGCGGGACGGATATAATACTGTTCATATGAGCAAAGGCGTTCATTTCCGTTCGGCATGCCGCGCGGAGGTGGGCGCCTTTCCGTTTTTGAACACAGAAAGGACCGGTCACAATGAAAAGAGAAGGTCAGGTTCGCATCCCGTCCGGCTGCGCCATAGCAGCGGTCATTTCCAGGGCCGGGGAGCGCATGGACGGCGGACTGATAGCGCGGGCAATGGAGCCCATGCACGACCGGAGCAACGGCCTTGGCGGCGGGTTTGCCGGCTACGGCATCTATCCGGAATACCGGGATCTTTACGCCCTCCACCTGTTTTTTGACACCCGGGACACGAGAAAGGAGTGCGAGGCCTTCCTCAGGGAGTACTTCGAGATCGTCCACTCCGAGCGCATACCTACCCGCAGGATCCCGGCCATCACCGGCGAGCCCATCATATGGCGCTACTTCGTCGACCCGCTCAAGTCCATGCTTGCCAGCCTCCAGCTGGACGAGAAGGAGTACGTGGCCAGGGCCGTTATGAGGATAAACAGCGAAAACAGGGGCGCCTTTGTGTTCTCCAGCGGAAAGAACATGGGGACGTTCAAGGCTGTGGGCTTCCCGGAGGACGTCGCGGAGTTCTACAGACTCGACGAGTACTCCGGCTACTGCTGGACCGGCCACGGAAGATATCCGACCAACACCCCCGGCTGGTGGGGAGGCGCCCATCCCTTCACGCTGCTCGACTATTCCGTCGTGCACAACGGCGAGATCTCGTCGTACGACGCGAACCGCCGCTTCATCGAGATGTACGGCTACAGATGCACTCTTCAGACCGACACCGAGGTCATGACATACATCCTCGACTATCTGGTGAGGGTGCAGGGGCTGAGCCTGGCCGAGGCCGCGAACGTCATTGCCGCGCCCTTCTGGAGCACCATCGCAGGCGAGCGCGCCGGTGACCCCGAGGCGGCCGAGAGGCACGCGTTTCTCAGAACTGTCTTCCCGAGCCTCCTTGTAACGGGCCCGTTCTCGATCGTGCTCGGCTTCACCGGAGGCCTCATGGCGCTCAACGACCGGCTCAAGCTCCGCTCCATGGTAGTGGGCGAGAAGGGCGACCGCGTTTTCGTTGCCAGCGAGGAGGCCGCCATCCGCACCATGGAGCCCGACGCCGAGAACCTCAGGGCCCCGGCGGGCGGCGAGCCTGTGATCATTCGTGTGAAGGAAGGTGCTTATTGATGGGAGTGGATTTCATCTATCCCGAATTTGAGGTCGTCCGCAACGAATCCCGCTGCATCGCCTGCCGGGTCTGCGAACGGCAGTGCTCAAACGAGGTCCACCGGTTCAGTCCGGAGCGCGGCCTTATGATGAGCGACGAGACCAGATGCGTGAACTGCCAGCGGTGTGTGTCCCTCTGTCCCACCCGGGCACTGAAGATCGTGAAGAGCGACTGTACTCTTCGCGAGAACGCCAACTGGCAGAACGACACGGTCAGGGAGGTCTACAAGCAGGCCTCCAGCGGCGGCGTGCTGCTGTCCTCGATGGGCAATCCGAAGCCGCTGCCCGTCTACTGGGACAAGATCCTCATAAACGCCTCCCAGGTGACCAATCCGTCCATCGATCCCCTGCGTGAACCGATGGAGACCCGAGTGTCCCTCGGGAAAAAGCCGGATAAGATCAGGCGGGACGAGCGGGGAAAGATCTGCTGTGACCTGCCCCCTCAGATCGACCTCTCCATGCCGGTGATGTTCTCCGCCATGAGCTACGGCTCGATCAGCTACAACGCCCACGCGTCCCTGGCCCGGGCGGCCACGGAACTGGGCATCCTCTACAACACCGGCGAAGGCGGCCTGCACGAGGACTTTTACAAGTACGGTCCCAACACCGTGGTCCAGGTCGCGAGCGGACGCTTCGGCGTTCACGAGGACTATCTCGAGGCCGGCGCCGCCATAGAGATCAAGATGGGCCAGGGCGCGAAGCCGGGCATCGGCGGCCATCTGCCCGGGGCTAAGATCGTGGGCGACGTCTCAAGGACCCGCATGATCCCCGAGGGTTCGGACGCCATCTCTCCCGCCCCCCATCACGACATCTATTCCATCGAGGATCTGCGGCAGCTGGTCTACTCGCTCAAAGAGGCCACCGGGTACCGCAAGCCGGTGATCGTAAAAGTCGCCGCCGTGCACAACATAGCGGCCATTGCCAGCGGGATCGCCCGCAGCGGCGCGGATATCATAGCCATAGACGGTTTCCGAGGCGGCACCGGAGCCGCCCCCACGCGCATACGGGACAATGTAGGCATCCCCATCGAACTTGCCCTGGCCGCCGTGGATCAGAGACTGCGGGACGAGGGGATCCGCAACAACGTCAGCCTGGTCGCGGGCGGCTCGATCCGCAGCGCCTCGGATGTGGTCAAGGCCATAGCTCTGGGCGCGGATGCATGCTACATCGCCACCGCCGCCCTGCTGGCCCTGGGCTGTCACCTCTGCCGCACCTGTCAGACGGGAAAATGCAACTGGGGCATCGCCACCCAGCGGCCCGACCTGGTCAAAAGGCTCAATCCGGATATCGGCAGCGAACGGCTGGTCAACCTGATGACCGCCTGGCGGCGCGAGATCATGGAGCTTATGGGCGGAATGGGCATCAACTCCATCGAGGCTCTGCGGGGCAACCGGCTCATGCTGCGGGGCGTCGGACTGAACGAAAAAGAGCTGGAGATCCTGGGGATCGCCCACGCGGGGGAGTAAGAGATGAAACGTGTCTATGTCAACGAAGCCTGGTGCCTGGGCTGTCATCTCTGCGAATACAACTGCGCCTTTGCAAACTCAGGCCTGTCCGACATGGTGCTGGCGCTGAAGGGAAGACCGATCCGGCCGAGGATCCGTGTGGAGGAGGGCGACAGGATCACCTATGCCGTGTCCTGCCGTCACTGCACCGATCCCATCTGTGTCAAAAGCTGCATCGCCGGCGCGATCTCCAAGGCGGAAGGCGTTGTGCGCATCGACAGGACCAGATGCGTCGGCTGTCTCACATGCGTGCTGGTCTGCCCCTACGGCGCTCTGGCCCCGGGAGAGGACGGCGCGATGCAGAAATGCGAGCTCTGCCTGCAGAACGCATGCGGAGCGCCGGCCTGCGTCGCCGGCTGCCCGAACCGGGCTATCGTTTATGAGGAACGGGGTGAGGCCGAATGAAGCGCTACGTCATCGTTGGAAACGGCGTCGCGGCGGCCGGCTGCATCGAGGGGATCCGCAGCGCGGACCCGGAAGGAGCCGTCACCGTGGTCTCCGCGGAGAAGCATGCCGTCTACTGCCGCCCGCTGATCTCATACTACCTGGAAGGAAAGACCGACCCGGAGCGGATGCGGTACCGTGACCCCGGCTTTTATGAGCGCATGGGCGCGGAAGTGCTGTACGGACGCAGAGGAGTCGGGATCGACGCCGCGGCCGGAACGCTTGCGCTGGACGACGGCTCTGTCCTGCCTTACGACGCTCTGTGTATAGCCACCGGCTCGTCCCCCTTTGTGCCCGCCTTCGAAGGGCTCGATTCCGTGAAGAACAGATTCACTTTCATGACGCTGGACGACGCCATGGCGCTGGACCGGGCTGTCCGGAAGGATTCCCGGGTCCTGATCGTCGGCGCGGGCCTCATCGGTCTGAAATGCGCGGAGGGTCTGCGGGACCGGACGGCGGAAGTCACGGTCTGCGACCTTGCGGACCGGATCCTCTCCAGCATACTGGACGGCGAATGCGCCGCCCTTATGCAGCGCCGTTTGGAGGAGCACGGCATCCGGTTCCTGCTGGGCGACAGCGCGGTCAGGTTCGCCGGGTGCGAGGCGACGATGCGGAGCGGGGCGACGGTCCCGTTCGACATCCTCGTGCTTGCGGTGGGCGTGCGGGCCAACACCTCTCTTATGAAAGAGGCGGGAGGAGCGGTCGACCGCGGCATCCTGGTGGACAGCCGGATGCAGACCTCCATTCCCGGCGTCTACGCCGCCGGAGACTGCACCGAGGGCGAGGATATCTCCTCAGGTAAGAGGCGCGTCCTTGCCATACTGCCGAACGCAAGCTTTCAGGGGTACACGGCCGGGGTCAACATGGCCGGCGGCTCCGCGGTGTTCGACAAGGGCATCCCCATGAACTCCGTCGGCTTCTTCGGGCTGCACGCCATGACGGCCGGCACGTACGAGGGCGATATATACGAGGAAAGGACCGATCATTCGCTGAAGCGCCTGTACACAGAGGGAGGTCTGCTGAAAGGCTTTCTTCTGATCGGCTGCGAGGAGCGCGCGGGGATCTACACCTCCCTGATCCGGGAGCGGACCCCGCTATCATCCGTCAACTTCGAGCTGCTGAAAAAGGGGGCTGTCACCGCGGCTTTTTCTCCCGAGCAGCGCAGAAAAAAGTTTGGAGGTGAGGTTTGACATGACGTCAATTCAAGCCCGGGGGCTGGATCATAAGGCTCTGAACGACAGACTGAGAGCCGTGCAGGGCGACTGCGTCATCGAAGGGTGCTGCGGACAGCGCTTCATAGGGGCCGGGATGTCCGGCAGGGAGATCGTTATCCGGGGCACCCCGGGCAACGCCCTCGGCGCCTATCTGAACGGCGCCTCCATAACCGTGACGGGCAATGCCCAGGACGCGGTGGGAGACACGATGAACGCGGGGCGGATCGTCGTCCGCGGCAATATCGGCGACGCGGCCGGGTATGCCATGCGCGGCGGACAGATCCTTGTGCAGGGCAACGCGGGCTACCGCGCGGGCATCCATATGAAGGCCTACCAGGACAAGTTTCCGGTGATGATCATCGGCGGCAGGGCGGGCAGCTTTCTCGGGGAGTATCAGGCCGGGGGCGTGATCATCGTGCTCAATCTGCGTGAGCCCTCCGGGAAGACCGTCGGTTATTTCCCCTGCACCGGCATGCACGGCGGAAAGATGTTCCTGAGGTCGGAATGCAGGGAGACCGTCTTCCCCGACCAGGTCACCGCACGGCCGGCGGACGATGCGGACAGGGAGGAACTGCGCGGGCTGCTGGGAGAGTATTGCCGTCTGTTCGGCCTCGACGAGGCCTTCGTGCTGTCGGCGCCCTTCACCGTGGTGACGCCGGACAGCAGAAACCCGTACAGGCAGATGTACGTGGCAAACTGAAAAAGAAATGAAAGAGCACCCGAACGGCGATTGCAGGATCGAGGTTCGGGTGCGCGTTTTTTTGACGGTGGAAACGGTCTGACTGTTTCGGCCGCGCCGAGTGCGTCAGTCGAGATAGCCGAGGCGGTACAGCAGCTCCGCCGTCAGCACCGAACCGCCGGCGGCTCCCCTCAGCGTGTTGTGGGAGAGACCGACGAACTTGTAGTCGAAGAGGGTGTCGGGGCGCAGGCGGCCGGCGGCGACGCCCATGCCGCCGTAGAGGTCGCGGTCCGTGCGGCACTGCGGGCGGTCGTCCTCGCCGAAGTATGTGATGAACCTGGCAGGGGCGTGGGGGAGCTCAAGCTCCTGGGGCAGGCCCTCGAAGCCGTTCCACAGGTCGATGATCGTCTCGCGCTCCGGTCTGCGCTCGAAGCTCACGAACACGGCGGCGGTGTGCCCGTCGGTGACAGGCACGCGGATGCACTGGGAGGTGATGAGAGGCTTCGGCACGCCGACGATCTCGCCGTCGCGGACCTCGCCCCATACGCGCAGCGGCTCGCGCTCGGATTTTTCCTCCTCGCCGCCGATATAAGGGATGACGTTGTCGGTCATCTCCGGCCAGTCTGCAAAGGTCTTCCCGGCGCCCGATATGGCCTGGTAGGTGGTGACGGCTACGGCCTTGACGCCGAACTGGAGCAGCGGCGTGAGCATGGGAACGTAGGACTGGATGGAGCAGTTGGGCTTGACCACTATGAAACCCCTGCGGGTGCCGAGACGCCGCTTCTGGGCGGCAATGACGGCCAGGTGGCCGGGGTTGATCTCGGGTATGATCATCGGGACGTCGGGAGTCCAGCGGTTGGCGGAGTTGTTGGACACGACGGGGATCTCGGCGCGTGCGTAGGCCTCCTCGAGCTCCTTCACCGCGGCCTTGGGCATGTCGACGGCGCAGAAGGTGAAGTCGCAGCGCGGAGCTATCTTCAGCGGATCCGAGGCGTCCTCGACGGTCATATCGCGGAACTCGGGCGGCATGGGCTCGGCGAGCTTCCAGCGGCCCCCGACGGCCTCGGCGTAGGTCTTTCCGGCGGAACGTGCAGAGGCCGCCAGAACGGTGACCTCAAAGTAGGGATGATCGTGCAGGAGCGTGAGCAGTCTCTGGCCCACCATGCCGGTGGCGCCGATTACGCAGCATCTTTTCTTTTCCATTTTCATGTCCTTTCGCGCCCGGCCGGACCGCGTCTCCGATCGGCGGCCCGCTCCATGTGCGGATCCGTCCGGGCGCGGTCTTTCGTGCGGGCGGTCTGTTCCTTATGACCGGGCTCAGCCCTTTACGGCCGAGTAGATCTCGTTCTTGGGTACGCCGCGGTCTCTGGCCGCGGCCTTTATGGCTTCCTTTTCCGTCATCCCGGCCTCGACGTAACGGGCGACGTGCTCCTCCGGCGTGAG
The DNA here is from genome assembly GCA_016281895.1 of Clostridiales bacterium. GTDB lineage: Bacteria > Bacillota > Clostridia > Oscillospirales > CAG-272 > CAG-390. The sequence continues at coordinate 3,259 of JAEEJM010000034.1, read as the reverse complement.
GGAGCACAGGCCGTTTCCGGCGGGAGACGCCCCTCCGACGACCAGTACGAACTCGCCTCGGGGCTGCTCCTCCGCGTACGCGGCGGCAAGCGAGCCGAGCGTGCCGCGCAGGATCTCCTCGTTGAGTTTAGTCAGCTCCCTGCACAGGGTCGCCGGGCGCTCGCTCCCGAGCGCGTCCGCAAGCTCGGAGAGCGTGGCGGCAAGGCGGTGCGGAGCCTCGTATAATATGACGGTGCGCTCCTCGTCGGCCAGGGCAGCTATACGCCAGCGCCTCTCGGCCCCCTTCAGGGGCAGAAAGCCTTCGAAGACCCATCTGCGGGAGGGAAGGGCGGACACCGACAGCGCGGACACCGCGGCGCAGCAGCCGGGCACCGGCCTCACCGGTATGCCTTCGGCGGCGCATATGGCGACGAGGTCCTCGCCCGGATCGGATATGGCCGGCGTGCCGGCGTCCGTCACGAGGGCGCAGGTCTCTCCGGCCCTGAGCCGGGCGGCGATCTCCGGCCCGCGCTGAGCGCGGTTGTGCTCGTGGTACGACACGAGCGGCTTTTTTATTCCCAGCCGTGCCAGAAGCAGCCCGGAGTTGCGGGTGTCCTCGCAGGCGACGAAAGTGCACTCGGCAAGCACCTTTACGGCGCGCTCCGAGACGTCGGCCAGGTTTCCTATGGGGGTGGCGACGATATAAAGCGTCCCCGGCTCGGTGCGGTTGCGTCCGGCGGACGTTTCCGCCGCCTCCGGCCGCGTCTTTCCCGCGCCGCTCATGACAGGCCGCACATTCCGAGCAGGGCGGACTCGTCGATGACCTTGATACCGAGTTCCGCCGCTCTTGCGAGCTTCGATCCGGCGTCGGCCCCGGCGACGACGTAAGACGTCTTCTTCGACACGGAGCCGGAGCACTTTCCTCCGCGCTCTTTTATAAGTTCCTCGGCGCGGCTTCGGGTCATTGTCGGCAGCGTGCCGGTCAGAACGAAAGTCAGCCCGGCGAAGCGGTCGTCGATCTTTTTCCCGACGGCCTCCATCAGGACCCCCGCCGCGGCAAGTCTTGCGACGAGATCCCTGTGCCGGTCGTCGGCAAAATAGCCGACCACGCACGCCGCTGTGGTCTCCCCGAAGTCGTCGAGGGCGACGATGTCGCCGGTCCCGGCCGCCATCACGGCATCCATGGTCCCGAAGGCTCCGGCAAGGGCGGCTGCCGCGGACTGGCCCACGTTGCGGATCCCCAGGGCGTATATCAGGCGCTCGAGGCCCGCCGAGCGGGACCTGTCTATCGAGGCCGTCAGGTTGGACGCAGACAGCTCTCCCATACGGTCGAGGGCAGCCAGCCTTGCGGCGTCGAGCGAGTACAGGTCGGCGGGGTCCTTTATCAGGGCCTCGTCGAGCAGCAGGTTGGTGAGCTTGGGCCCGAGGCCCTCGATGTTCATGGCGTCCTTTGACGCGAAGTGGGCGACGGCCCTTGCGGTCTGGGCCGGGCACTCGGAGTTGACGCACCTGTACGCGGCTCCGTCGGAGCCGCCGGTCTCGTCGCGGACGACCGGCTCGCCGCAGACAGGGCAGCGTTCCGGCATTACGAAGGGCCTCTCGGTGCCGTCCCGCCTGCCGGCGTCGGCGCCGAGGATCTCGGGTATTATCTCGCCGGCCTTGCGAACGGAGACGGTGTCTCCGATCATTATCCCGCGGCCGGTTATGAAGTCGAGGTTGTGCAGGGTCGCCCTGGATACGGCGGTCCCGGCCAGCCGGACGGGCTCAAGGACGGCCACGGGGGTGAGGACGCCCGTGCGCCCGACCTGGATCTGAACGTCCAGCAGCTTCGTCGTGCGGACCTCGGGCGGATATTTGAACGCGACCGCCCAGCGCGGGGTGTTTGTGCCCTCGCCGAGCCTCCTTCTGGCCGCCAGCGAGTCGAGCTTTACCACGGCGCCGTCGATGTCGTAAGGCAGTGTGTCTCGCATACCGCCGAGCTCCTTCACCCGGGCGTCTATCCCGGCCCTGTCGGCTATCAGGCGCCTCTCGGCGATGACGGGGAAGCCCAGCTCTTCGAGGCGGTCCAGGGTCTCCGTGTGCGAGACCGGCTCGCGGCCGTCGGCCCACGGGGAGCCCGACTGGAGGTTGAATATGAATATGGAGAGCCGCCGCCCGGCAGTGACGCGCGGGTCAAGCTGCCTCAGCGAGCCGGCCGCGGCGTTGCGCGGGTTGGCGAGGGGGCTCTTTCCCTCGGCGGCGCGCTTTTCGTTCACCGACTCGAAGACCTCGCGGGACATGTAGACCTCGCCCCTCACGGTGAGGGTCAGGGGCTCCGGGAGGACCAGGGGCACGGAGAAGATGGTCCTGACGTTCTGGGTGACGTCCTCGCCGGTGAAGCCGTCGCCCCTGGTGGCGGCGCTGACGAGCACGCCGTTCTCGTAGACCAGGGCGCAGGACAGGCCGTCTATCTTGGGCTCGACGGAGAACGCGGCCCCCGGGAGCAGGGAATCGGTGCGGTCAAGGAAGGCGTCAAGCTCCTCATAGGAGAAGACGTCGGACAGGGAGTTCATTACATGGGCGTGCGTGACCTTGGCGAAGCGCGAGAGCGGAGCCCCGCCGACGCGGGACGTCGGGGAGGAGGGGTCGTACAGTTCGGGATGTGCCTCCTCGAGCTCAAGCAGCCTGCGGTAGAGCCGGTCGTACTCGAAGTCCGGGATCTCGGGCGCGTCGTCGACGTAATACTTCTTCGCGTGGTAGGCGACCAGCCTGCGCAGTTCGCGCAGTTCGGCCGCGTCCCCGGTCCTGTCTCCTGCCATGCGTGCCACCTCCGTCTCAAAGTCTGAATAATATATAATTATACTTCATTCCGGGGCGCATGTCAACATGGCAAAAAAACGGAAAAGCTCTTTCCATCGGCGGCAAAATATGATATAATTGAAGCGGACGGGGGGCTCGCCCCGAAGGCGCGCCGCTCTGTTCGGAAGAACACGGGACGGCCCGTTTTTTATAAAGGAGGACATGCCATGAAAATCACCGTCGTCGGAAGACAGATGAGCGTTCCGGAAGATCTGAAGGACCTGTGCGAAAAGAAACTTGCCAAGCTCGACAGATACTTCCCGAACCAGGAGAACGCTACGGTAACCTTCAGCAGAAAGCGGAACAGCGAGAACGTCGAGATCACCATCGCCGCGGTGAACACCATCTTCCGCTGCGAGACCGAGGACGAGACTTTCCGCAACGCGCTCGACCGAGCCGTGGAGACCATCGACCGCCAGATCCGCAAGAACAGGACCAAGCT
>JAEEJM010000033.1 GCA_016281895.1 Clostridiales bacterium | reverse complement strand
GGGTGCAGCCGGCCAGCAGCAGACACGCGACTGCCGCGGAAAGTATTCTTATCATCGATCTCATTTTTCTCATCTTCTTCCTGCGCCTCCGCCTCTGGTGCGGCCTCCGCCTCCGGAGTGTCCGGACGTGCGCCCCGACGATCCTCCCGAGCCGAAGCCGCGGCCGCCGGACGAGCCTCCCCCGAATGATCCGGTGAAGGTGCCCGAACGGGTCCCGGTGTAGCCGGAGTGGTTGCGGCCGGAACGCACCGTGTGAGAGGAGCCCCCCGCCGACGGGGTCCAGCCGCCCACGTTGATCGTGCCCGTTCTGCCGGAGGACGAGGCCTTCGGAGTTCCGCCGGACGGGGTCTTTCCGCCCGAGCCGGCCGTCCTGCCGTAAGAGGAGCCCCACTGTGAGCCCGAGGATCCCGTGCCCGCGGACGAGCCGGATCCCGAGCCCGTAAGGTGCTTGAGCCCGGCCGTGAAGACCCCGTTCACCGCCATGTTGATGACGGTCCCGGCAAACATGGTGAGGACCTTCTCGAGCTCCGGGTCTATGTCCGTGTGGAAGCCGTGCACGCGGGCGTCGGCGGAGTCCGACGTCCTCTGGCCGTCCTTCGGGGAGCCGCTGTACACGGTGCCGCCGGAGGTTGTGTATCTGTAGCCGCCGACGGGGGTGAGCCCGTCCGTGTGTCCGGTATACGGGTTCTTCCCGGGGGCGGACGCGGTCGGCTCGGGCCGGTAGCCCTCGCGCGGGCCGCGGTATGTCTGCGAATAAGGATTGCGGTTTTCCTTTTGCGCGGCTTCGGGACCCGGATCCGGGCTGTTCTTTGCCGAGCGGAGGAACAGGATCGCCGCGGCGGCGACCCCCGCGCCTATGACCAGGAACAGTATCAGAGCGATCACCGCAACCGTGATCGCGACGGTCCTGAAGGCGGGCCCCAGGATGGAGGTGCGGCCGCCGTCGCCGCCGTGCGGACCTTCGCCGTCGGGCGAGGCGCCTCCCTGCTGCGGCTCGGCGGTCTGCGCGGCGGTCTCGACGCTCACCTGATAGGCGGTCTCGAAGAAGGCCAGCAGGGCGTCGAACATTGACCTCGCGGCGCCGTCGTAGTCGCCGGCGGCGAACTTCGGCTCCATGTGCTCGTTCAGCATGAGCTTCAGCATGCCGGAGGAGAGAAGGTCCTCGAGGCCGGAGCCCTGGACGGTCCAGTAGTCGTCCTCACCGACCGATATGAGCAGCAGCACGCCGTTGTTTTTGTCGGAGCTGCCGATGCCCCACTCGTTGAACAGGCCTTCGGCGTAGTCGGCGATGTCCTCGGTCCCGGTCGTATCGACCGTGACCACGACGATCTGCGCGCCGGTCTTTTCATAGAGGTCCGCGCCGGCGGCGGCGATGTACCGCTCGTTCTCCTCGCTGAGGACCCCGGCCCCGTCGTATACGTAGAAGGCGTCGTCCGGGGCGGGATAGGACCTGCGGCGGGAGCAGCCCGGGACGGCTATGAGACAGACGGCGCAGACGATCAGCACCGCGGCGCGAAGAGCGGCGCACATGGGCGCCCTGCCGGGACGCCCCGCGCTACGGCGTGCGGGATGCGCGCGATGCGCATTGCGGCGCGGCGCCGCGGAGGGCGGCCGCGCGGGAACAGTCGGGCGGTTCATGTCAGTTGAACACCACGGCCTCCGTCCGTCTGCCGGGGACTATCCCGGCCAGCGGAGCCCGGATCGCGCTGTTGTAGTTGCGCGCCAGCCGGTCGTACTCGCCGCAGTTGGCAAGGCGCTGGGCGGTCGATGTGATCTCGGTGTAGTAGAGAATGGCGGAGTTCTTCTGCGCCTCGGCGGCGTCCGACGCCATAACGGCCTGATACACCATGGCCGACGCGGAGCGGAGGCGGCCGTAAGGCCCGGCCACTTCGAAGGGGTCGGAGGCCTTGTCGTTGAGTTCGTCGACGGCGGCCCGCAGTTCATCCGACCTGGCGCAGCCGCAGGCCTCGGCAATGGCGCAGAGCGAAACGGCGTAGCCGGCCATCTTTCTGACGTCGTCGGCCGGCACGCCCTCCCCGGAAGAGCCGTTGGCGTACAGATATTCGGTCCGGTCCTTCAGCGCGTTCAAGGAACGGACCGCGCCGAGAAACACCGACAGGACGATCACGACGGCCAGCACGGCCGCCGCGGCCCCCCGTTCGTATTTGAAGAATCGGGCAAATCTGGAAAAGAAGCTCAATTGGATCCCCACCTGTCTCTTGCCGCCGCTTCGGGGCGGCGTTATGCTTGTCGGAAAGTCAGCTGCGAACCTCGAGCAGTTTCTTGCGGATCTCGTCCTCGCAGCGGGCGAGCTCGGCCTCGGCGGCCAGGCGCTTCTCGTGGCCCTCGGCCTTGATCTGGGCGACCTCGTCGAGCGTGTTGATGAGCTCCTGGTTCGTGGCCGTAAGGGTCTCGATGTCTATGATGCCGCGCTCGGCCTCGCGGGCGATCTCCACGGTCGAGGTGTGCAGCCGCTCCGCGTTCTTCTTGAGCAGCTCGTTCGTCATGTCGGTGACCTTCTTCTCGGCCGCCAGAGCCTGCTCGGAGTGGGCAAGCCCGAGGGTTATGAGCATCTGGCTCTTCCACAGCGGAATGGTGTTGACTATGGTCGACTGGATCTTTTCGGTCATGACCGCGTCATTGTTCTGGACGAGGCGGATCTGCGGACCCATCTGCAGCGATACCATGCGGGAGAGCTCCAGGTCGTAGATCTTCTTCTCGAAGCGCTCGCAGGAGCTGCGGAAGTCGTTGGCCTTCTGGGCGTCCTCGGGCAGGCCGGATTCCCTGGCCCTGGCCTCGAGGTCCTTGAGGGTGGTGTTCATCTCGAGCTCGAGCTTCTGCTTGCCGGCCAGGATGTACATGGAGAGCTCTTTGAAGTAGACGAGGTTCTGGGCGTAGAGCTTGTCCAGCACGGCGATGTCCTTCGTGAGGGTGACCTCGTGGCCCTCGAGCACGTTGACGATGCCGTCGACGGAGTTGTTGACCTTGTCGTACTTTGCCTGCAGAACGGTGAGGTTCTTTTTGGCGCTGCGGAAGAGCTTCGCGAAGAAGCCCTGGCTTGCGGTCACGTCGGAGTTGAAGGTCTTGAGCTCGCCGACGAGCCTGGAGATCATGTCGCCGGCCTCGCCGAGATCCTGGGTGCGGACGGTCTGAAGCGCGCCGTCGGAGAACTCCGCCAGCTTCTGCTGGGTGCCGGCCCCGTAATGGAGCACCATGGCCGTGTCGGTGACGTCGATCTTTTCCGCAAACTCTCGCACGGTCTGCTTCTCGGCCTCGGTGAGGTTGGACGCGGTCAGTTCGTTGAGCTCGGCGAGCTTTTTCTCGGTGGATTCGGTCCCGTTGGCTACCTCCGCCATCTTTTCGGCGGTCTCGGCGCCGAACGGATCGAGGGTCAGGGTGATTTCTTCTGCCATGAGAGTATCCTTTCTTTATATAATGATTGTCGATGAAGGGAGTTGCGCTTCGCTCAGTCGAGGCGGTCGCGGGATATCATGGCCTCGAGGACCTTGACGTCGGTCGAGATGTCCAGCGCGTCGTTGGCGAACAGCGCGTCGTACTGCTTGCGGAAGGCGGAGCGGACGACGCCCAGCGCGTCCTCGATGTCCCGCCTGGTGGTCTCGACGTTGGGGCCGCTCTGCTGATCGGCAAGGAACACGTACTTGTCGCACAGCTTGATGGTCATGGGCAGGTAGTAGTTCATGAAGCGGCGGATGAGGCGGATGTCGTCGGTGTCCTTTATTATGTCCTCGCGTATGAGGGTCATGGTCTGCTCTATGTCCGCCATCTTTTCTTCGGTCTCGGGGTAGGCTCCGTTCAGGGCCTCGCGGTCCTCGACGACCATGGACATGGCGCGGTTGATCTCGTTGACCATGGCGTCGAGCTCGGTGTTGCCCGAGGCGAACGGCACTGCGACGTTCTTCGTCTCCCGCGGGAGCAGCAGCACGGCGATGCCGGCCATGACGGCCGACAGCAGGGCCGTTACGATAATGGCCCATATGCGGTACAGCGGCAGCGAGAGGGCGGCGAGCGCCCAGACGGACGCGGCTATCCATATCGGGATGGCCGACCTCACCCGTCTTTTTTCGTATTTTGTCCCTATGGGCGCGGGGTTTTCCGCCCCGTCCGCGCCGCGGACCGTCTTTTCGTCTTCTTTCATTGCCTGTTCTTTCCCCCGGCGGCAGGGCCGGCCGGGGCGTGTTTTTTCCGCGATCATGTCCGGCACGGAGCCGGGCCGGCGGGCCGCGGACCCGTCCGCGCCGCGGAGACATTTGTATCCTTATACAATTATACCTTATTTTTTTTAAAAAATCCATAGATTCCGGCCAAAAGCCGGCCAAAAAAACGCCGCCGGAGGCCTTTCCGGCTTGACTAACCCGCCTCGCGGATGATACAATAAAGCGTGACCGCACAAAAAGCCGGGCGGACGGCAGCGCCGCCCGCCCGGAAAGAGGAGCCTCATGAAAAAAGACTTCAAACGTTTCGATATGTCTAAGCCTCCCGTCACCACACGCTGGTACCTGAGGCCGCTCACCTATCTTCTCAGCGCCCCGGACGTAAAAAAACACGGCGCGATCATAACCAGGCGGGGCACCGGGGACCTCAAGCCCCCGTATGTCCTGCTGTGCAACCACAACGCGTTCATGGATTTCAAGGTCGCGACCATGGCCATATGGCCCGCCACGGCCAATTACATCATCGCCATTGACGGGTTCATCGGCCGGGAGAAGCTGCTGCGCAACGTAGGCGGCATCTGCAAGCGCAAGTTCACGAGCGACATCATGCTGCTGAAGCAGATGAAGAGGTCGCTGGCCGCCGGCAACGTGCTCATCGTCTATCCCGAGGCGAGGTATTCGCTGTGCGGGACCACCGCGGTGCTGCCTGAGTCGCTCGGCGCTTGCCTCAGGATGCTCGGGTATCCCGTGGCGACCCTCATATGCCACGGCCATCATATAAACTCGCCGTTCTGGAATCTGCACGACAGGGGAGTCAGGCCAACCGAGGCGGAAATGTGTCTGCAGTACACGGCCGAGCAGCTGAAGCAGGCCGGCGCCGACGAGATCAACCGGAGGCTGGTCGCGGCGTTTCAATACGACGACTACGCCTGGCAGAAGGAGAAGGGAATTCGCGTGACTTACGCCGGCAGGGCCGAGGGGCTCCACAAGGTCCTTTACCGCTGCCCGGCCTGTCTGACCGAGTTCCGCATGACCTCGTCCGGGGCGACCCTCAGCTGCTCCGCCTGCGGCAAGAGCTGGACGCTCTCCGAGCTCGGTGAGCTCTCTGCGGATTCGGGCAGGACCGAGTTCTCCCGCATCCCCGACTGGTACGATTGGGAGCGCGCCGGGGTCCGGGCGGAGGTCCGGGCCGGCATATATTCGTCCGGCGAGCTCAAGGTCCACGTCGACAGCCTGCCGAACGCCGACCGCTTCATAAGGCTCGGCGAGGGCACCATGATCCACGACATGGACGGCTTCCTTGTGCGGGGCACGGACGTCGACGGCGATCCTTTCGAGATGCGCAAGACGGTGCCGTCGCTGTATTCCTGCCACGTGGAGTACGAGTACCTCGGAAAGTACGGCGACTGCGTCGACCTCAACACCCTGGACGACACCTGGTACGTTTATCCGCACGGCAGCGATTTTTCCGTTACGAAGATGGCGCTTGCCACCGAGGAGCTGTATTTCGCCTTCCGTGAAGCGGAAGGGAAGCCCTGCCCTCCCGGCCTGGCCTGAGACAGCCCTGCCCCGGTCCTGATGACAGGACCGGGGCAGGATCATTCGGGCCCGGGGGCCGGGGAGCGGCCGTCGCCGTTCACGCTCAGCGCAGGCTCCTGAAGGCCGCGGCGATCTTCTCGGGACCGAACCTGTCCCTTACGTCCAGATAGTTTGCCTGCAGCTCGTACAGGCTCTCGGACAGCCTGCGCTTGCGGGAGTATCTCCCGCTCTTCCAGTTGTCTATGACGGTCTCGTATCGCTCCGCCGCCTCGGCCACCGCGTCGTCCCAGGAGCGGTAGAGGTCCGCGCAGGCGCGCTCGCCGAGCCCGCGCAGATAGTCCCTGTCCTTCATCACGGAGGCCAGGCATACGGCCAGAGACGCCGAAGTCTCGTCGGCCAGCAGGGCGTTCACCCCGTCGGTGACGCCTTCCGCGGCGCAGCTGCCGCGGATCAGCACCGAGGCAAGGCCGCATGCCGCCGCCTCGCGAACGACCAGACCGTTCGTATCGAAGGTCGACGGAAACAGAAACAGATCCGCCCTGGTGTACCAAGCCGCCAGGGCTTTTCTGTCCCTGACGGGGCCGGTGAATACGCAGTACGGGGCGAGACCCAGGCTGTCAGACAGCTCGCGTATCTCGGCCTCCTCGCGGCCGGAACCTATGAAGACGGCCCTGAAGGGCAGATCCCGCGAGCGGAGCGCGGCCAGGGCCTCCAGTATGAGGCGCAGGCCCTTGTACCACATGAGCCGCCCGACGAACAGAAAGAGCGGGACGTCCGCCGGCAGATCCAGATCCCCGCAGACCGCGGCCACGTCGGCCTCGGGCGCGCGTCCCCTGGGGAGGTCGACGCCGTTCGGCATGACCGTGTAAGAGCCGGCGTATCCGAGATCGCAGATGTTTCTTCCGGCGCCGTCGCTGACCACCCACAGTTCGTCCGCGGCCGAGACGCTCTCGACGAGCACCCTCACCGCCAGGCGCCGGAGCGGCTCCGATCTTATTATGTTGGCTATGTCCCTGTCGAACTTCGTGTGGTAGGTAAGTACCAGCGGGGCGTCGAAGCGGGCCCGCAGCTCCCGGGCGACCATGTTGGACGCGAACGGGCAGTGGCTGTGAATGAGGGCGACTTTGTGGCCCTTCAGCCGCTCCTGTACCGCCAGTGAGAACGGATTGCCCGCGGTGTACCCCGTCAGTTTGCGTATGTCGATGCTCGGGTACCTTATGACCGGGTACCGGAACGAACTGTCGTCGGCCCCGGGATACTCCGGAACGACGACGCTCGCGTCCCAGCCCCGGCCGATGAGCCCGGAGGCGTAGTTCATGACAGCGGTGGATACGCCGTCGATCAGGGGCGGGAAGGAGTCGTTCAGCAGGACGACTTCGCGGCGGTCGCTGTCGACCGGAAAGATCATAGTGTCGTTGTTCATTTCCCTCGATAGACGAAAGTGTCCGCGGCAGTCTCCGACTGCCTGCGGATGGCGCGCCGGATCAGGCGAGCCAGCCGAGGATCTTCTGAACGGAATCCTTGGCGTCGCCCTCCAGGAAGAGGGTGCGGGGATCCGTGAAGAGCGGGTTCGGAACACCGGCGTATCCCGGCTTCGTGTCGAAGCAGCACATGATGCGGTACGGGGCGTCGCAGAGGCTGAGCACGGGCATGCCGTAGATCGGCGTCCCCTCGGCCGTGTTGGCGGCGGGGTTCGTGACGTCGTTGGCGCCCACGGAGATGGCGATGTCGCACTGCGCGAACTCCGGGTTGATGTCGTCCATCATGTAAAGCGCGTCGTAGTCGACGTCGGCCTCGCAGAGCAGCACGCTCATGTGGCCGGGCATGCGTCCGGCGACGGGATGGATGGCGAACTTGACCTCTGCGCCGTTGCGCGTAAGAGCGCGAGCCAGCTGGGCGACGTCGCCCTGGGCCTGGGACAGAGCCATGCCGTATCCGGCCACCAGGATGACCTTCTTTGCCTTCCTGACGAGCTCCGCGGCGGCCTCTTCGGTGAACCTCTCCTCCTCTGCGGGGGCGGCTTTGGCCTCCTGCGCGTCGTCGGCGGGAGCGGGCTCTTCAGGCTGCGTGCCGGGGACGGCCGCCGGCTGGGGCGCCGACGTCGCACCCGTGAGGATCGCGGACAGCCTGCGGTTCATGGCCTTGCACATGTTCTGTGTAAGGAGAAGTCCCGAGGCGCCGACGACTCCGCCCACGCAAACGAGGAGCGGATCTCCCACCGCCATACCGGCTATACCGCCGGCCACGCCGGAGAGGGAGTTGAGCAGCGAGATGGTGATCGGCATGTCGGCCCCGCCGACGCGTATCACGAACAG
>JAEEJM010000032.1 GCA_016281895.1 Clostridiales bacterium | reverse complement strand
TTCCCGTCCTACCACTGCCTGATCAGCATATACTGCTGGTTCGGGGTGAGGCGCAGACCGGAGATCTCCGCGGGCTTCCGGATATACTCGCTCGTCATGACGGTCCTCATCTGCCTGTCGACGGTATTGACGAAGCAGCATTATTTCCTCGATATAATCGGCGGGCTCGGGATCGCAACTCTGTGCTACACAGTCACCGAGAAGATAGACCCGGCCGGAAGATGGTTCGGCCTGAGCGAAGAGGAGCCGGCGCAGGCGGCGGATTCCGCTCAAACGGATGAAGGCAGTCGTGGCAGCTGATCACGACGTCGCGGTCGTCCGGTGCACGGACTACGGGTCCCAGACCTGCCGCGCGGCCCTGGAGACGGCCATCGGGGCCGTGGGCGGCCTCGACTGGGTCCTGCCCGGGATGAGGATAGCCGTAAAGGCGAACCTCGTCAGGGCCATGAAGCCCGAGGCCGCCGCTACCACCCACCCGGCGCTGCTGTGCGAGCTCACGAAGCTCCTGACCGCCAGGGGGGCGTCGGTCGTCATAGGCGACAGCCCCGGAGGGCTTTTCAATCCGGCAAGGATGTCCCACGTCTACGACGTCACAGGGCTTCGGGCCTGCGAGAAGCTCGGGGCCGAGCTCAACACCGACTGTTCGCAAAAGACCGCGCAGGTCCCGGAGGCGCGCGTCGCGAAGACCATAGATTACACCGCCTGGCTCGACGGAGTCGACGCGATCATAGATTTCTGCAAGCTCAAGACCCACGCCCAGATGGGCATGTCGTGCGCCGTGAAAAACATGTTCGGCGCCGTGCCGGGAACTATGAAGCCGGAGTATCATTACAGGTATCCGGATCCCGCTGACTTTGCCAACGCCATCGTCGACATCTTCGAGAGGTTCAGGCCGAGGCTCTGCCTCTGCGACGCGGTCACCGGGATGGAGGGCAACGGGCCCACCATGGGCACGCCGCGCGATTTCGGGATGCTGCTGGCCTCGCGGAGCGGCTATGAGCTCGACCTCCTGGCCGCAGAACTGCTGGGCTATGAGCCCGCGCAGATACCTACGGTCGAGGCCTCGATAAAGAGGGGGCTGTGCCCGGAGTCGGCGGCGTCGCTGAACGTCTTCGGGGAGCCGGACGATTTCCGCCAGGACGGCGTCGAGAGGCTGCAGGCCCAGAGCACCATGACTCAGCTTCTCGGGGACGGCAACGCGATCTCGAGGCTCGGCAACCGGGTCGTCAAGTCGCTTATCGACCCGTTCCCAAAACTCGATCCCACGCTGTGCACGGGCTGCGGCGGCTGCGCCCGCATGTGCCCCGCGAAGGTGATCACAATGAAAAAAGGCAGGCCTCGCATCGACCGCAGGCACTGCATACACTGCTTCTGCTGTCAGGAATTCTGTCCGCAGGGGGCCATGAAGGCGGGCCGGAGGGCCGTAGCCAGGCTGCTTGGCGGAAAGTAGATCATATGTCAGTCCCGGTCCCCTGCGGACCGGGCGGCAGCCGCGCCGGACGGCGCGGGACACGGGGAAGGAAGCGGTCCTTCCGCCGTCACTGGAGGTAGTAGCCGATGCCACTTCATAACGGTACCGCGGATCCCGGCACCTACATATATTACGTCTGTGTGTGCCTGGTCCTGCTGTTCGTGCTGTATGTGAGGGACCGCGTCACCGGGACTTCGGGAAGAGGTCAGGGGGCGGGCTGGCTCTATCTTCTGACAGGCATGCTCATGGCGACGGACATTGCCGGCACGCTCGTCGGGTCCGGACGTCCGGCTTACGCTGGCCTCGAGGACCCGGTCAGGTCGCTGTGGAACACCCTGTTCATGTTCTCGGCATTCGCCTGGTTCCTCATCTGTAACGCTCGCCTCACATCGGTCAGGATACGGGACCGCAGGCTCATAGTGCTGTCGTCGCTGCCGGCCGCGGCAGCCGCCCTCATGTCCGCCGATCCGGTGCTCTCCGGGCCGGCCGGAGGGACGGGCGCCACGGTCTTCCTCGTCAGCGGCACGGCCGCCATATGCTATTATTCGGCGGCCATGGTCATGAGCCTTGCCGACTCGGTGTCGGTTAAAGGCGAGGGGGAGAGGTACTCGCTGGCGACGTTCTTCGTCCCGGTGCCGCTGCTGCTGTCCGCCGTGCTGCAGATGCTCTACGGGATAGGTCCGATCTACATAGGCTCGGTCACTGCCATAGCCATGTACGACATCGAGTATCTGAGGCAGTCCAGGGGCAGCGAGGCAAAGCTCAGGGACCTCAACAGACAGCTCGCCGACGACAAACGCAGGCTGACCGCCTTCGCTGAGATGTTCTCGTCGGCATACATCATACATCTGCGCAGGGGCATGTACGAGGTCGTGCGGGCCAACGAGGGCCTCGGCACGGTCGTCAGGAAGGGCGGAGGAAGAAAGGAGCTCGAGGCCTTCGTCGAGCGCCACGTCCACCCCGACGACAGGGACAAGATACGCGACCTGTCGGCAATAACCGCCATCATCCGGAGGCTGCGCAGCCAGAAGGTCATAACGTTCACCTTCAGGGAGATCTTCGGCGAGCGCGAGCGGCTCATGCGGGGCTGTATAACGTATTTCGAGGAGCCCGACTGCATAGC
>JAEEJM010000002.1 GCA_016281895.1 Clostridiales bacterium | reverse complement strand
GTCAGCGACTCGGTGGTCTTGCTGAAGTTGGTGCCTCCGATGGTGAAGTTGCAGAGGTTCGGATGCTCGTCGTTGATGTCGATGTTTGCCGGATCGATGCTCGCGACGAGGTTGCCGTCGAAGGTGAACGTCCCGGCCGGGGCGTCGAAGATCGCCGTGTGCTTTTCGGTGTCCTTGTGGATGTACTCGGGCTTGTTGACGAGCAGCGCGCCCATGCCCATGGTGATGTAGTCCTGGGTGCGGTTGTAGGCGATCTGGAAGCGGCCGGTGGTATCGCCGCCGCCGATGTAGGTGCCGACGATGCCGGCGCTGCTTCCCTTCCCGGGCAGTTCGGGATCGACGATCTGGAAGGTGACCTCGAGCCTGATCTTCGAGTTGACCGGGATGCCGGTGTCGATGAGCTCGACGCCGTCGGATTCGACGTACTCAAGCTCCATATACTCGGACGGGAGGACGTGCGACGCCGACGCAGGAACGGCGGCGAAGGCGGCAAAGACGGCCGCGATCATAACGGCTGCGACCGCTAAAGACAGGAGTTTTTTCATTTCTGCGTCCTTTCTTATGTTCGTTGTAGTGAGACGTATCCCTGATTCCGGGCGGACGGGCCGTCCGGGCGACGGTGTTCAGTCGTTATGCCCGTTATCCGCGCTTCCTTCTCGTGATCACGCAGCCGCATACGGCCGAGGCGAGCACGAACAACGCGGCGGCGGAGCTGCCGCATCCCTTTTCGGCGACGGGCTGTGTAACGGGAGCGGCCGTAAGAGCCGACGGATCGGTGGTGACGGGGACCTGTGTGTCGGAGGGTGCCGCCGAGGTGGAGGGGGCATGGGTGGCCGGAGCGGAAGTCGAGACCTCGGCCGTCGTCACCACGGCGGGGTCGGCCAGGAACGGGACGTCGTCGAAGAGCACGTTCTCGAAGAACCTGCCTCTTACGATGTCGTACATGCCCACATAGCTGTCGGAGAGGCGGACGGCCGGGATGAACTCGGCTATCATGACCCCGTCCTTCTCGAAGGAGACGTGGAAGAACTTCGTCGCGCCGTTGCCGGAGCTTTCGACGCTCTCGGTCGTCGTGCCGAAATTGGTCCCGCCTATGGTGAAGTTGACGAGCTTCGGGTTGGTGTCGTTTATCTTGAGCTCGGCGGGATCCATGCTGGCCACGAGCCTGCCGTCGAAGGTGAACGTCCCGGCGGGGGCGTCGAGGACGGCCGTGTGCTTTTCAGTGTCCTTCTCGATGTACTGGGGCTCGTTGACTAGGAGCATGCCCATGCCCATGGTGATATAGTTCTGGGTGCGGCTGTAGGCGATCTGGAATCGGCCGGTCTTGTCCGAGCCGTCGATATAGGTCCCGACTATGCCCGCGCTGCTTCCCTTCCCGGGAAGTTCGGGATCGACGACCTGAAACGTCACTTCGAACCTGATCCCTGAGTTGACCGGGATGCCGGTGTCGATGACCTCGTCGCCGTCGGATTCTATGTACTCCAGCTCCATGTACTCGGACGGGAGCACGTGGCCGGTCGCGGCGGCGGGAACGGCCGCGGCGGCTGTGGCTAGGAACAGGAACAGCGCGGCGGCCAGAGCTATTGCTTTTTTCATGATTTTTCCTCTTTGTCATAACGCTCATAACCGGCCGGAGCCGGCTATGAGCGTCATAAGATGGTCTATTTGAACTTTTGAACTTTGATCCGTTTACGGGTCCCGGAACGTCAGTCCTGCTTGCCGGCGAAGGCCCTGCGGGAGACGCTGACCACGGCGATGCAGAGCACCGCAGCGGCGGCCGCGACGGCCGTGAACAGATACACGGTGTTATCGCCGGTGGCGGGAGAGGAGCCGCCCTGAGAGCCGGAGCCGGAACCCGAGCCGGAGCCCGTGGTCTCGGAGGAGGCGGGAGCCGTAAGCACGGCGTCGGCGGGCATCGCGAAATCGTAGAAAGTCTTGGTCTCGTTGCCGGCTTCATCTTTAACGACCGTCTCATGGACGTTCGCGAAGAACGTCTTCGTCACGAGGTCGTACATACCGACCTTCTGGTCGGCCACGCGGTAGGCGGGGATGAACTCGCCGGCGGCAGCTCCGTCATTGGTGATCTTTACGTAGAATATTTTTGCAGCACATCTTGAGGAGCATGCAAAATCAGTTTGGGAGCTTTTGTAGTTGACCGCCCCAATCCCGATTATAGTAAGAATATCGTCGTTAAGCACTATGTTCTCGGACGATGCAATAACTTCGGTGCCGTCGAAGGTTGCCCTGGAATTTGCCGCGTCGATGAAGACGGTGTGCTTCTCGGTATCTTTGTTGTGCTCCTTGTTTGCTGTCGGCCCGAGAGCGACGCTAAAGCCGGGATCCGTGCGGCCGTAACTGATCTGGAATCTTCCGAGCGAGCCGGTGCCGCCGCCGCCGCCCCAGTTCACGCCGACGATGCCGGCGTATGTGCCGTTGCCGCCGTAGCCCGCGTCTTTTTCCTCCTTTGCCGCGCCGACGGAGGTGTTCGTTACCTGGAACGTGACCTCGAAGGCGGTCTTGGGGGTCGCCTTGATGCCCGTGTTGATGCCCTGGCGTCCGTCGCACTCGATGTACTCGAGTTCGACGTACCCTTCGGGGAGGTTGTGGGTGGTGATGTACTCACCCGCTGAGGCCGGGAAGGCCAGGAATGCGGCCGAGATCAGAACGATGACAGCCGCCATGGTGATGGAAATGGCTTTTTTCATTGTTTTGTCCTTTTCCTTTATTAAAATTTTTGCTTTGCTCCTTCGGTTCGCCGCGGACGCCGCCGGGCGCGGACCGGCGGGATCCGGTCACGTCTGGACGTTCGCAAGAATATTGTACCATGGTACGGCTTAAAATGCAAGGTTTTTTGTTGATTTTGTGACCGGAAAACAATCTTTTTTTGATCGTCCGCGCGTCGCGCGGCTCTCTCAGAGCAGGAAGACCCCCTTCGAGGAGCAGATCTTTCTGACCTTTTCGGGCCAGCACGAGACCTGGACCTCGCCGATGTGCGCCTTGTGAAGGAAGAACATGCATATCCTGGACTGGCCGATGCCGCCGCCTACCGTGTACGGCAGCCTTCCCTCCAGCAGCTCGCGGTGGAAGGGCAGGTCCATGCGCTCCGGGCAGCCGGCCTCCCTCAGCTGGCGCTTCAGAGCGTCCTCGTCGACCC
>JAEEJM010000031.1 GCA_016281895.1 Clostridiales bacterium | reverse complement strand
GTTCATCCGGGAGAGGCTCGTCAGGCACGGCGGCTGCGGCTCCGCCGCGCTGAACCGCGCCGCCCTCTCCTACGTCAGCGCGACCGCCCAGTCCGCGGCCGTGGACCGCATAGCCCCCCTCCTGACCCCCGAAGAGGCGGCGCTCTACCGCCTCGGCCGCAACGCCGGGCACGGCAGGAACACCCCGAAAAGCGCCACGGTCGCCGAGTACCGCAGGGCCACGGGGCTCGAGGTGCTCTTCGGCAAGCTCTATCTCGACCGCGACCTTGCGAGGATAGGCGAGCTGCTGGACGCGGCGTACCCGGATCTGGCTGAAAATGACTCGGCGCACCGCGATCCTGCAAAAAAGAGCGGATCCTGACGTCCGCGGCCGGGAGGCCGCCACCGTGACCGGCAAACGCAGGAAGCCCGCCCGGGACGGCGAAACAGGACGTCCGCGAACAGAAAAAAGGCCTCCGGAGGAGCATTTCCCTTCCGGAGGCCGTATTCATCGGTTGAGGCCGTCGGGGCGCGTCGGCTACGCGGCCCGGCTTTCATTTTTCCGGGCGTCACGACCCGGCTTTCATTATTAAGAGCGTCAGTCCCGATGCTTTTTTCTCCTGACGAGAAGCAGGGCCGCGGCGGGGATCACGGCCGCGGCGAACGCGGACGCCCCGGAGTTTTTGCAGCCGGGCAGCCACTTGCGGTCATCCCCCTGCTTTTTCGTTTCGGCGGCCGGATCCGTTCCGGGTGCCGCGGCCGTCTCCGGCGCGGACGTCTCGCGGGCCGGGAACTCGGAGGTCTCGGTATAGCCGCATATCCGGCAGGTCCGCTCGCCAGTCCACGGCTCGGTGGCCTGGCCCTCGCTTATCTCGATCCATTCGCCGAATTCATGCTCGCACTCATCGGGATCGACAAGACCCAGCTGCTGTATAAGCAGCTTGTAGATCATCCCGTGTCCGGCAAGGTTCGGATGGATGTCGTAATCCAGCATGTTGGTCCTGGCGGCCGCGGCAGGGTCGATGACCGACGGGACGTCGGCAAGCTCGAAGCCGCTTCCGGCTGCGGTCACGGCGGACGTGATCTGGGCGTTGATCTGCTTGATGAGAGGTGCCGAGACCATGTCGAAGGCCTCGAAACCTGGCACGCCGTTCGACGGATCGTACTGGAGCAGGAAGATCGTCCGGGCCCCCGGATTGTACTCGCGAATGAGGGCGCAGATGTCCCTGACGTCGCTGCCGCAGGCCGCGACGGATGCCGCCAGTACCGAAGCCACCTGAGGCGACGAAGCGGCGGCAAGATACGCCTCCGGAGTCGCCGAGCTGAGCACCGTGACGGCCTGGGCAATGCCGGACAGCGGCTTGCCGGCGATGGCCGACGCCAGCAGGCTGATGTTCTGAAGCAGGTTGTTGCCCCCTATCGATATGACGATCAGGTCGGACTGCGCCACGAGGTCGCGAACGGACGGGAGCAGGCTCAGAAGGTCTTCGGTCCTGTCGCCGTTTTCGGCGCGGTTATAGTACGTCTTCTCCCCCTCGAGGCCCAGGGCGGTCGCGAGACGGTTGCCGTAGCTGCGGCATTTGTAGGGGTCGTTCCAGTCGTAGTCGTCGAGGCCGTAACCCGTGGTTATGGAGTCGCCGATCACAAGCAGTTTTCCGTACGTACGGGGCCCGGCCGCCTCCGCGCAGACCGTCAGGGGCACAAGCGCCAGTATCAGGACGATGGCGGCCGCCGCGGCAATCACGTTCTTTTTCACGGTTTCTCTCCTTTTTTCGGGCGCGCGGCGCCCGGGGTCCGCGAACGGACCCGGGCGCCGCGCATAACTGTTATCAATATCCGTAGATGGACTCGTGCGCGGCCTTGATAAGGTTGACCGCGTTGTTGCAGAGGCAGTCCTCGATGTCGGAGCGCGACAGGCCGAGCTTGACAGCGGCCCGCTTGAAGGCCAGGAACTCCTCGTAGGCGAAGAAGGTGATCTTCTCGGCCTCCTCGGCGCTGACTTCGCGCAGGTGCCTGTCCTGGCTGGGATCGCCGTACAGTCCGGGAGGAATGAGGTTGATGTAAGTGTTGTTCTCCTCGATCCTGCGGCAGCGCATGCGGAGTATGGGCATGTCCGTACCGAACAGAAGGCGCTGCGGGCCGGCGAACTTGAGGCATTCGGTGATGGCGAACTCGGAGCAGTTGGCGGTGAAGTCGAAGGTGTAGTCGAGCCCGGTCTTGGCCAGGAACTCGAAGGCGTCTCCGACGTCGTACTGGGTGTAGGCCCTGCCTATGTGGGCGATGATGAGGCGGATGTCCGGGTACTTCTCACGGATCTCGGTGAGCTGATACAGGTTGACGGGGTCGCGCAGTCTGCCGTTCCTCGGGATGTGGAGCATCACGATGGCGCCCAGCTTGTTCAGGACCTTGAGCTGCTCGTGCGGGAAGAAGTCGAAGCATCTGATCTCGGCCTCGGGGATGTATTTGGGCGAGAGGCTGAGATAAGATTTGGTGCCGACGAAGCCGCCTTCGCGGATCCTGCGCTCGACCTGGTCGCCCGATTCCGTCGGATGCGAATAATAGAGTCCGGGCCAGCCGGTCTTCTTCATGCATTCAATTATGTACTTGTTGCCGGGGCCGAGCTCGGAGCTGCCGCCGCTGAACATGAGGGCCTCGACCTGTTTGCCGGGATACATCAGTCTGTAGGTCTCCTGAAGATCCTCTATGGAGTTGTCCTTTGCCACCAGAGACGGCCACGAGACGGTCCTCTTCACTCCGCCCGGAGGGGCCTTTCTTTTGAACTCCTTAAGATAGACGTGTGTGTGGACGTCGAACAGATGGTCGGGGAGGAAATCCTTAAGTTCGGTCTCCCATACCTGTCTGTCATAGTCGGTTACGGTGAATAATGCCATGACACAACCTCCTTCGCTTGGCATTTTAACATATACTATTATACACTATCCGCGGCCGTCCTGACACATCTTCTTTCAAATATTCTCTGTTTTTTTCTAATTATCCGGCCGGCCGGCGGTCAGGACCGGGCCCCGGCGGCGGGCGGTATTGACAAAGCGAGGCCCTGATGGTATAATTTATTATTCTCCGTTCCGCCGGCGCATCCCGCAAAGAGCCCTGCCGCGCCGTACGGACGCGCCTTTCATTTCTTTCACCGAGGTAAGCTCACATGACTATGTACGAAGAACTCCGCG
>JAEEJM010000030.1 GCA_016281895.1 Clostridiales bacterium | reverse complement strand
CTGGATCGCCGCCGTATACAAGGGAGGCAAGCCCGGCTTCGGAAATCCTCCGCTGTTCTTCATCGACGGCTCCGCCGCCCCGCGCGACGTGCCGCTCGAGGGGCTGGAGGATCACGGACCTCTGCCGCTGCTGAAGCTTGCGCCGACCGGCTCGGCCGACGCCAGGGGCATTCCGCAGTGCGGCTGGCCAAGGGGCTCGACGGGGGTCTACTCCTTCGGGAACGGCTACTACTATTTCGCCTATGCGCGGACCGTCCGCACGCCCGAAGGCGAGCGGCTCAACCGCGCCGACATAAGACTCTGCGCGTATGACGGGGAACTGCCGGACAGGTTCTTCCTCGCCGGGGGCGCGGGACCTGCCGAAGGCTTCTGAGCCCGGGCTCGGGAACCGGCACTGAAATCAAACGATATTTTGCGGGAGGGAACAATGGAAGCCGTAAGAGGAACTTTCAGGTCGAGCGACGGAAAGACCGACATAGCCTACAACATCTGGGAGCCGTCATCCCCCGCCGAAGCGCGCGCCGTGGTGCAGATATCGCACGGCATGTGCGAGTATTCCGGCAGATACGCACCTTACGCCGAGCACCTAACCGGTCAGGGGTACATAGTCGCGGGCAACGATCACATAGGGCACGGCCTCTCTGCGGCGTCGCCCGACGACCTCGGATACATACCGCCCGAGGACGGCCCCGAGCTTCTGGTGGCCGATCTGCACTCCATGACGCTCCTGCTCAAGGAGCGGTATCCCGGGAAGCCGGTCGTGCTTCTCGGCCACAGCATGGGCTCCTTCATAGCCAGGTACTATCTGTCCCTGCACGCCGAGGAGCTCGAGGGCGCTGTAATAATGGGCACCGCCGGTCCCGGGGCGCCCACGGGCCTTGCCGCCTTCATAGCCTCGGCGGTCGGGTCGGCCAAGGGTGAGCGCCACCGCAGCAAACTGCTGACGTCGCTGGCGTTCGGCAGCTACAACAAGCACTGCGCGAAGGAGGAAGGCCCGTTCGCGTGGCTCTCGACCGACGCGGAAAACGTGCGCAGGTACGAGGCCGATCCGCTGTGCGGGTTCATGTTCACCGTGGCCGGCTTCAAGGCGCTGTTCTCCCTGCTCGGGTTCGTGAACGGCCCCGACTGGCCAAAGACGGTCCCCACCGACCTGCCGGTGCTGCTTATCAGCGGCGAGGACGACCCCGTCGGCGCCTACGGCAAGGGCGTGAAGAAGGTCGCCTCCATGCTGGGCGGCGAGGGCGTGAAGCATCTCACCGTCAAGCTGTTCCGCGGCGACCGGCACGAGATCCTCAACGAGACCGACCGGGCGGAAGTCTGGGCTTACATCGACCGCTGGCTCGGCGATCTGCCCGCGGCCGCCGCAGACGCCGGGGAGGAGGATAAATGAACGAAAAGGGCCGCGAGGCCGTGACCGAAAAGCGGAAGCGGACTATCATAAACATCGTCTACTTCGGCATCTTCTTCGCCCTGTCGGTGATACTGGTGCGGTACGCGCTATCGCCGCTGTTCCCGTTCCTCATCGCCTACATAGTGTCGCTGATGCTCAACCCCCTAGCGCGCTTCCTCGTCGACAAGCTCAAGGTCGACCGCAGGATAATTTCCGTGCTGCTCGTGCTGCTGTTCTACGCCACGGTCGGCCTGGCCGCCGTCTTCCTCGCGCTCGAGGTGGCCGAGTGGGCCATAGACATCGTAAAGCAGCTGCCTAAACTGTACACGAACAACATAGCTCCCGCGCTGACAAGCGCCATAGCCAAGATCAAGGAGCTCGTCGCAAGGTTCGACCAGGACGGGTCCATCGACATCGACGGCACCCTCGGCGAGGCCGTGACCCGCATGTCCGGCGCCGTCACCGACCTCTCAGCGAAGGTCATATCCAAGGTCCCCGGGCTGGCCATATCCGTGTCCGGCGGACTCATCAAGTTCATAGTCGCCATCATCTCCACCGCGTTCCTGCTGATGGACTACGACATGATAACCAGCTTCATCCACCGGCAGTTCTCCGAGAAGACCAGCCACATCATAAGGTCGGCCGGCCAGCATCTCGGCAGGGTCCTCAAGAAGTACATACTCTCGTACGCGCTCATAATGCTCATAACGTTCACCGAGATCCAGATCGGGCTGTCCATAATAGGCATCCGGAGCGCGCTGGCGATATCGGCGCTGATCGCCGTCTTCGACATACTTCCCATAGTCGGTTCGGGCATGATCCTGTTCCCGTGGGGCGTCATCGAGATCATAATCGGCGACATAGGCACGGGCGTCGGAGTCCTCATACTCTGGGCGGTAGTCGTGCTGGTGCGGCAGATCATCGAGCCCAAAATCGTGGGCGACAGCGTCGGCATGCACCCGTTCCTCACGCTCTTTGCCATGCTGGCGGGCAACTTCATATACGGCGGCATAGGCGTGCTGCTACTCCCCGTCTCCCTGGCGCTGTGCCAGAGCCTGAACGAGGCCGGCATAATACACCTGTACAAGCCGCTGCGCGAATCCGACAAGGAAAAGGTCAGAAAGGGCCGCGTGACGGGCTTCCTCCAGAAGGTGTCCGACAGATTCTTCGGCGCCGTGGGGTCCTTCTTCGGCAGACTGTGGCGTAAGATCTTCCCGAAGCGCGCAAAGAAGAAGGACGCCGCGCCGCCCGAAGGCGGCACGGCTGAGGCCGGGACCGATAACGTCACGGCGGACGCTTCCGGAGACGCATCTGACGCCGGCGGCGGAGACGAAGCCGCCGGCGCAGCCGACGGAGACGACGCCGCGCAGACACGCGGCGGGCCCCGACCCTGACGTACCCCTAACCCCTACCCTGACGTACCCCTACCCTGAATAACGAACGGAGGCAAGAGCCATGATCAAACTGATAAAGAACGCACATGTATACGCCCCTGCGGATCTCGGGATCTGCGACATACTCACAGCCGGCGAGAAGATCGTCCGCGTGGAGGCGGGCATCGAAGGCTACGACTCGCTGCCGGACGTCGAGGTCTTCGACCTCGCCGGAAAGACCGTCGTGCCGGGCTACATCGACCTGCACGAGCACATCACCGGCGGAGGCGGCGAACAGGGTCCGACCACCCGCGTGCCCGAGCTGCAGCTGAGCGAGGTCATCCGCTCCGGCATCACCACCGTCCTCGGCCTGCTCGGCACCGACGGCATAACCCGCAGCCAGGAGAACCTGCTGTCCAAGTGCCAGTCGTTCAACGAGCTCGGCATCACGGCCTTCATGCTCACCGGAGCATACGGCTACCCCTCGCCGACCCTCACAGGGTCCATCGAGAGGGACATAGCCATGATAAAGGAGTGCGTGGGCGTCAAGCTCGCGGTCTCCGACCACAGGAGCAGCAACCCGGGCGTCAGGGAGCTGTGCGACGTCGTCACCGCCGCCAGGCGGGGCGGCCTCATCGGCAACTGCGCCGGACTGACAGTGCTCCATATGGGCGGCGGCGGGAAGGCCGGCCTCAAGCCCGTTATGGACCTGCTCGATCAGAGCGACATCCCGTGCAAGAACATCCTCCCGACGCACATGGCCGGAGGCCCCGCGCTGCTGCCGCAGGGGCTCGAGTTCGTAAAGCGCGGAGGCACCATAGACATAACCTGCAGCTCCAGCGACTCCGGCGGGTCCGCGTCGACCATCGCAAAGCTCTACCGCGACGGCGTGAACTTCTCCAAGATCACATCGTCGAGCGACGGCTGCGGCAGCATGCCCCGCTTCGATTCGTCCGGCAACTTCGTCGGCATGACGTACGCGTCGCCTCTCGGCCTGCACAGGCAGATGAGAAGGCTGATCCTCGACCAGAAGATGCCTCCCGAGGACGCGCTGCGGATCCAGACCGTAAACCCCGCCAGGGTGCTGGGGCTCACGGGAAAGAAGGGCTGCATCGCAGCCGGAGCCGACGCCGACCTCACCGTATGGGACGGCGAGCTTGCCATCGTCTCCGTGTTCGCGAGGGGCAGAACGGCCATGCTCGACGGCAAGGTCATAATGAAAGGCAGATTCGAAGACTGATCCGCCGCGCGGGCCGAGGGCGCCCGTGCGGGCCCCGGCTTATTATCTATTGGAGTAGACCGGCGCCGGACGATGTCCGGGCCGGCGGTAAAAGCAAATGACCGACGACGTCAGAATGAGGAAGCTGATGAACCGTCTCGGTACGGTCCTGATCCTCAACAGCGTGCTGATACAGACCCTGGGCGGCATTCCGACGCTGCTCACCGAGTTCTTCTGGACCGAATCGACGCCGGCCCAGGTGGCCAACGCGGACATCCTGTACAGCCTTATCTACCTGTTCTCGTTCATGTTCCCGGTGGGGATATTCGCGCTCATTTCCCGCAGGCTGGGCCCGCAGCCCATGAGGCTGTCGCTCAGGGTGGACGGAGCGACGCCGCTGATGATAGCGGCCGGCATGGCCGTCGTGACGGCGGCTGCCCTCGTCAACAGCATCCTGTTCTCGTGGGTCGACCTTACGCTGCTCGACGCCAAGGATTACGACACCCCGCTCAAGTTCATGCTCGGCTTCGTGTCCATCGCCCTCGTGCCGGCGGTCTGCGAGGAGTTCCTGTTCCGCGGCTGCGTGCTGTCGAACCTCCTGCCTTACGGCAGGACCACGGCCATAGTCGGCTCGGCCCTGCTGTTCGCGCTGATGCACTGCAACTGGCCGCAGTATCTCTACACATTCTGCGCGGGCATAGTGCTGGGAGCGATATACACCGTCACCGGCTCCATATGGCCCGGCATGTTCCTGCATCTGTTCAACAACTTCTATTCGCTCATACTGGAGGCCGGCGCCTCCATGTTCGACGAGCGGACATATGAGCTCGTCACGCTGCTCTCCGAGGCCGGCATCCTTCTGGCAGGGCTTGCCTCGGCGGCGTTCCTTGCCCTGCGCTACCGCGGAAGGGCGGCCGATCCGGACCGCGGAGCGGTGCCGACCTTCAGGGCGGCGCTCACAAAGAGTCCGGCAAAGCTGTTCTTCTCGCCCATGATAGTCATCTTTGCCTGCATTTCGGCGGCGCTGGCGACCTTCGTCATACTGATGGCCGCCGCTATGAGCTAGCCATGTCCGCGGCTGACGACGAGCTGTTCATGAGGGAGGCGCTGGAGCTCGCCCGCGAGGCCGGGCAGGCCGGCGAGATCCCCGTGGGCGCCGTGGTCGTCCGGGACGGCGTCGTCGCAGGCCGCGGCCGCAACCGCCGCGAGGGCGGAGGAGGGGCGGTCGCCCACGCCGAGACCGAGGCCGTGACGGACGCCTGCGCAAGACTCGGCGGCTGGCGCCTCGGCGGGTGCACGCTGTATGTGACGCTCGAGCCCTGCCCCATGTGCGCTGGAGCCTGCCTCGAGGCCAGGATCGGCAGGATAGTATTCGGCGCCCCCGATCCGCGAAAGGGGGCCCTCGGGGGACTCTTCGACCTTGCCTCGTACCCGCTGGGCTGCAGGCCGCTCGTCACGGGCGGCGTGCTCGGCGACGAGTGCGCGGAGCTGCTGCGCGGCTTTTTCGCCTCAAGGAGGACCGAGGCCGCGGAGCTGAGGCGCAAGACCCGCAGGCTCCAGAGGAGCTTTTATACGGAGCGGGCGGACCTGCTGGCCCCGGCGCTGCTCGGAAAGTACCTGTGCAGACGCGACCGCGCGACCGGCGGGGTACTGAAGTCGCGGATCACGGAGACCGAGTGCTACCTGGGCGTCTCCGACACGGCCTGCCACGCCTCCTCCGGCATGACCGACCGCAACCGCGTAATGTGGGACAAGGGCGGGACCGTGTACGTCTATCTGTGCTACGGCATCCACAACATGCTCAACGTCGTCAGCGGTCAGAAGGGAAGCCCCGAGGCGGTGCTCATCCGCGGGACCGAGGGCTGTCCGGGACCGGGCAGGGTCACAAAGGCCATGGGCATCGACCGCTCGCTCAACGGTTCGGACCTCGTGCTGTCCGACGAGATATGGATAGAGACCGACGGCGGAGTGATACCGGAGTACGACTGCCTGCCGCGGGTGGGCATCGACTACGCGTCGGACAT
>JAEEJM010000029.1 GCA_016281895.1 Clostridiales bacterium | reverse complement strand
CGCGCATATGGAGGTCCAGGCGGTCCCCACCGGGTCCATGTCGCTGGACATTGCGCTCGGCATCGGCGGCCTGCCCCGCGGCAGGATCACCGAGATATACGGCCCGGAATCGTCCGGTAAGACGACCGTCGCCCTACACGTCATAGCGGAGGTCCAGAAGCAGGGCGGAGAGGCCGCTTTCATCGACGCGGAGCACGCGCTGGATCCCGTATACGCAAAGGCGCTGGGCGTGGACATTGACAATCTGCTCGTATCGCAGCCGGACTGCGGAGAGGACGCCCTTGAGATCACCGAGCAGCTGGTGCGCTCGGGAGCCGTGGACATCGTGGTCATAGACTCCGTGGCGGCGCTCGTGCCCCGTCAGGAGATCGAGGGAGACATGGGCGCGTCCCAGGTCGGCGTACAGGCAAGGCTCATGTCACAGGCCATGAGGAAACTCTCGGCGGCCATCGCCAAGACCAACTGCCTCGTGATATTCATAAACCAGCTGCGCGAAAAGGTCGGCGTGATGTACGGGAACCCCGAGGTCACGACCGGCGGCCGCGCGCTGAAGTTCTACGCCTCGGTCCGCCTTGACGTCCGCAAGTCCGAGCAGCTGAAAAACGGCAACGACATATACGGAAACAGAGTCAAAGTCAAGGTCGTGAAGAACAAGGTGGCCCCGCCCTTCCGCACCGCGGAGTTCGACATCCTCTACGGTAAGGGGATATCCCGCAGCGGGGAGATCTGCGACATGGCCATCAACGCCGGCATCGTCCAGAAAAGCGGCTCGTGGTTCTCCTACAACGGCGAGCGCATCGCCCAGGGTAAGGACAACACCAAGAAGTATCTCGAGCAGAATCCCGAAGTGTTTGCCGACGTGGAAAAGAAGGTCCGCGAGGTCTATCTCGCCATGGCGGCCGGAGAGGCTCCCGCGGCGGGCGAGGGCGAAGAGTTCGAGCTCGAAGACGACCTCGACATCAGCCTCATAGACCCCGAAGCAAAATGATAGAGATAGTCGCCCTCCGGTCCGCCGAGAACGGCGGGGCGGTCCTGGCGGAGTGCGTCCTGACGGGGGACGACGTCGAGCAGACCGGGGGGAAGCCCCGCAGGCGCCGCTCGTTCATGCTGCTGCCCGAGTTCTACCGCGAGCTCGGCCTCAAAAAGGGGCCGCTCGGCCGCGAGGCGTTCATGGAGCTCGCCGAGGCCGACGAGAAGAGCCGCGCCTTCTTTGCCGGGGAGCGGCTGCTCGGATACGCGTCCAACTCGTCCGGCCAGATAACGTACAAGCTTCGCCGGCGGGGCTTCTCGGCGGCCGCGGCGGAATTTGCCGGAATCAGGCTCGCGGCGTCAGGGGAGATCGACGAGCGCCGCGACGCCGTAAGGATGGCCGAAAGGCTTGCAGCTTCCGGGAAGGGGCGGATCCGGATAATGGGTCAGCTCGCGGCCAGGTCGTACGGGCCCGACGCCATGGCGGCGGCGTCCGAATACCTCGGGACGGTGGACTTTCCCGAGATCTGCGCGGGCGTCATCAAAAAGAAATGGGGCGCGTTTCCGGAGGATCCCGACGCCCGGAAGAAGGCCGTCGCCGCGCTGATGCGGCTGGGCTTCTCGTCCGAGGACATCAGGGGAGCCGTCCGGAGACGGTGACAAAAAGTGCGGTTTCCTCCGGGGAGCCGCACTTTTTCGGTCCCGGGGCGGGAAAATGACGAAAGCTTATTGAAATAGTTCCCGGGAAAGTATATAATTATTAGTTGTTCCGGACGGGCCTGCCTGCTTGCGCGGAGGCGGCGCCTGCCGCGCGCGCAGCGCGTCCCGGCCAGGAAAACTGATCAAAAGACGGACGGGATGTCCCGTCCGGCGGGAAGTGTAAAGAGGTCTGCCGGTTGGAAACGCAGATATCCCGGCATGCCGGCGTCAGGGCGCCAAGGCGCTCCGACGTCGACATGCTGAACGGCAATATAGTCGGCAGGATGTTCGCCTACGCTCTGCCGGTCATGCTGAGCGGCATTCTTCAGCTGCTCTTCAACACGGCCGACGTGGTCGTGGTAGGACGGTTCGCGTCCGACAGCAAAAAGGCGCTGGCGGCGGTCGGCTCGACCGGCTCGCTCACGAGCCTCATAATATCCATGTTCGTGGGCCTCTCCGTCGGAGCCTGCGTCCTCATATCGCAGAAGCTGGGCGCCGGTGACGAAGACGGGGTCTCGAAGGCGGTCCACACGTCGGTGTTCATTGCCCTCGTGTTCGGGCTCATGCTCAGCGCCGTAGGCATCGCCCTGGCGCCGCAGTTCCTCACCTGGATGGACACGCCGTCGACGGTGCTCGACTGGTCGACGCTCTACATGCGGATCTACTTTGCCGGCATGCCGATGACAATGCTGTACAACTTCGGCTCCGCCATACTGCGAGCCAAGGGCGACACCCGCTTTCCGATGCTGGTCCTGACCTGCGCCGGAGTCGCCAACGTCGGGCTGAACCTGCTGCTGGTCACCGTGTTCCACGCCGACGTGGCGGGCGTGGCCATAGCCACGGTCGTATCGCAGACCGTATCGGCCCTCATGATCCTGTTCCATCTCTCCAGGCTCCGCGGCTGCTGCCGCTTCAGACTGAAGCTGCTCAGGTGCGACAAGGAGATCCTCCTGCAGATAGCGCGGGTCGGCATTCCGGCCGGCATGCAGAGCATGTTCTTCTCCATTTCCAACGTCATGCTCCAGGCGGGCGTCAACCAGCTCGGGGACACCGCGATGGCCGGCAACACGACGGGGAGCAACATCGACAGCTACCTGTACATGTCCTGCAACTCCGTCTACCATGCGTCCATCGCCTTCACAGGGCAGAACTTCGGAGCCGGACAGTACGCCAGAATAAAGCGCATCGCCCTGGCGGGCGTGCTGATAGTGTCCGTCATAGGGCTGTCGCTCGGGGGCCTCGTGCTGGCCTTCGAGGAGCCGCTGCTCGAGCTTTACTCGCCCGGGCCAGACAAGGCCGACATAAGGGAGAACGCCGCACTGCGGCTGAGCGTGACCGCGCTGACGTACTTCTTATGCGGTCTAATGGAGGTCGCCTGCGGGCTGCTTAGGGGCCTGGGGAACTCGGCGGCCCCAATGATAATATCGCTGATCGGCTCCTGCGTCTTCAGGGTCGTCTGGATCAAGACGGTCTTCGAGCACGTCCCGTCGTTCCACAATCTGTCCGGGCTGTTCGTCTCGTACCCGGTATCATGGATCATAACCACGGCGGCAGAATTCCTGGCCTTTGCCATAGTATACCGGTCCAGGGTCAGGCGGGCGCCGCCGGGCGCAACCGAATTACAAAACGGCTCCGCGTGAGGAGCCATGAAAGGTCTTGAAACAATGACAAAAATCGACATTTTCTCCGGATTCCTCGGGGCCGGAAAGACGACCCTCATAAGGAAGATGATCACCGAAGCCTTCGCCGGCGAGCAGGTGGTACTCATCGAGAACGAGTTCGGCGAGATCGGCATCGACGGCGGCTTCCTTCAGGACGCCGGGGTGAAGATCAACGAGATGAACTCGGGCTGCATATGCTGCAGCCTGGTCGGCGATTTCTCAAGGGCCCTGAAGAAGGTCATCGCCGACTACGCCCCCGACCGCATACTTATCGAGCCGTCGGGCGTCGGCAAGCTCTCCGACGTCATCCGCGCGGTCCGTAACGCGGCCGCCGAGGGCGCCGAGCTCAACAGCTTCACCACCGTGGTCGACGCCGCCAAGTGCAAGATGTATATGAAGAACTTCGGCGAGTTCTTCAACGACCAGGTCGAGAACGCGGGCTGCATAATACTCAGCCACACGGGGACCTGTTCCGCCGCGCGCGTCGCCGAGGCGGTCGAGCTCCTGCGCGGGCACAATCCGACCGCCGTGATCGTGACGACCGACTGGCCTGAGCTCGACGGCGCCCAGATCCTGAAGGCCATGGAGCGCACAGATACGCTCAAGGCCGAGCTCGATCGCCTTGCCGCCGCCGACAAGGACGACGATGACGAAGACGACCGCGACCACGAGCATCATCACCGTCATCACCATCACCACGACCACGGCGATCATGATGAAGATGACCATGACGACGATGACCATGACGACGATGATCTTGATGACGACGACGATGACGAAGACGACCACGACCACGAGCATCATCACCATCATCACCACCACGGCGAAGGCGAATGTGACGACCCCGACTGCGAGTGCCACCATCACCACCACCACGGGCACGACGCAGACGAGATCTTCTCGAGCTGGGGCGCCGAGACCGCGAAGCGCTTCTCGGAGGACGAGATAAGGGCCGCGCTGGCCGCGTTTGCCGCCGGAAACGACTACGGCACCGTGCTGCGCGCCAAAGGCATCGTCGCCGGACCCGACGGCCGGTGGTTCCACTTCGACTACATACCCGGGGAGGCCGATGTCCGCACCGGCTCCGCGGGGATCACGGGCAGACTCTGCGTGATCGGTTCCGATCTGCGCGAGGACGCCATAGCGGAACTGTTCGGCGTCTGACGCCGGAAGCGTTCCGGACAAGGAGATACAATGGACCTTCCCGTCTATCTGTTTACGGGCTTTCTTGAGAGCGGAAAGACGCGGACCATTCAGGACGCGCTCGAGTCCCGGGATTTCAACACCGGCGAGAAGACTCTGCTGCTGGTCTGCGAGGAGGGGGTCGAGGAGTACGATCCCGAAAGGTTCTGGGGAAAGAACGTCTGGCTCGAGCAGCTGACCTCCGAGAACATGCTCAACGAGAGCAAGCTCACCGCTCTCGCCTCGAAGCGGCCCTACGACCGCATAGTCGTCGAGTTCAACGGCATGTGGCTCGTCAGCAAGTTCTACGAGGCGATGCCCGAGGGCGCGTACGTGACCGAGCAGGTCTTCATCGCCGACTCCTCGACCTTCGAGAACTACAACTCGAACATGAGGTCGCTGGTGGTCGACAAGCTTCAGAACGCCCAGTTCGTCATCTTCAACCGCTGCACTCCTCAGACCGACAGAATGAAGCTGCATAAGATCGTGCGCGGCACGACTCGCGGAGCGGGCATCTGCTACGAGTTCACGGACGGACACGTGGAGAACGACGAGATCGAGGACCCGCTGCCCTTCGACGTAAACGCGCCTGTCATAACCGTGGAGGACCGCGACTACGCGCTCTGGTACCGCGATCTGATGGAGAAGACCGCCGAATACGACGGCAAGACCGTGAGCTTCACCGGCGTCGCCGCCGTCGACGAGCGCATGCCGTCCGGCAGCTTTGCCCTCGGCAGACACGTCATGACTTGCTGCGCCGCGGACATCCAGTACATGGGCCTCGTCTGCGTCGACCCCGTACAGAAGCTGAGGCCCGTAAGCTACGGCTGGTACAGGGTGACGGCGCGGATCGCGGTCGAGAAGAACCGCCTCTACCGCGGCAAGGGGCCTGTGCTCCACATTACATCGAT
>JAEEJM010000028.1 GCA_016281895.1 Clostridiales bacterium | reverse complement strand
TTCCCCGAGCTTTTTCAGCGTGTGAAGGACCGCGTGGTGCTCTATGGCCGTGGATATGATGTGCCGCCTGCCGGCCTTCTCGCCCGCCCTCGCGGCGGAGATGATCGCCTGGTTGTCGGCCTCGCTCCCACCGGAGGTGAAAAGGATCTCCTTAGGCGAGGCGCCTATGCAGCGCGCTATGCGCTCCCTTGCCGACGCAAGGGCCTCCGCGGCCTCCTGGCCGAACGAGTACAGGCTCGAAGGGTTGCCGTAGAAGCGGTCGAAGTACGGCATCATCGCGTCGATCGCGGCGCGGCTGACTTTCGTCGTCGCCGCGTTGTCAAGGTATATCATCTTTCCGACCATTCCGTCAGGCCTCCGTTTTCCCGGCCGCATCGTACGAGCCGGGCGCCGGAGGAAGCTTCGCGCCTTCCCCGGTCCTTCTTCCGGTCAGGATTATAGCACAAATTACCTACCTTGTCAATAGGTAAATGCGCCTTTTGACAGACGAAGGCGCGCGCAGCGCGCAACCTCATAAGCCCGCTCCGCGGGCGTCTTCATTGCCGGCGCAGCCGGCACTTCATTTGCGCGCGCAGCGCGCAACTTCATTTGCGCCCGCAGCGCGCAACTTCATTCGCGGGCTCCGCCCGCGCCCTCCTTCTCCCCGTAGGCCCTGACCTCGAACACCGTGATCCTGTCCGCTCCGTTAGTCGACAGGAAGCGGAACTCCACCGTGTCGCACTCCGCGGGGGAGAAGGTCGGGCGGCTGAGGCGCTGGCGGTTTCCCCTGACCTCCGCGCGGCCGGTCTCCCTGCCCCCGAGGAGAAATACGGCATCGTAGTCGCGAACGAGCTCGGCGGGGACGCCCGGCCTCTGCTGGGCCTGGCGGTTTGCCGACATCGTGATCCTTACGGGGTAGGCGAAGTTGGAATCGAATGTCAGCTGCAGCGCTGCGATCCTTGCGGGCGACGCCAGCCTCATGACCAGCGTCTCGCCGCCCGGAGCGACGCCGTCCGAGATCCAGGCGTTTGACTCGCCGCCGAGGCGCCTCGAGACCCCGTTCGCGACTTTTTGCGGCTCGCCTCCGGGGACGTGCGACGAGGCCGTGAAAACCGCCGTCCTCGCGAGGTCGAGCGGATCCTCGTTGCGGAAGGGCTCCGGGAGCCACATGTCGTCGCGGAGCAGGATCTGCTGGAGCTCGCGGACGCGCGGGGCGAGGCCTCTCGGGTCGCAGCCGTACCGCGCGCAGAGCGCCGCAGCGGTCCCGACCGCCTGCCCCCCGAGGGCGCAGCAGCCGATGATGCGCGTCGACGCAAGCCCGAGCCTCGTCGTGCTTATGTCCCGGCCTGCCATAAACAGGTTGGGTATGTTTCTCGAATAATAGCACCTGTAAGGGATCGTGTACACCCCGGAGAAGTGGCGGCAGTCGCTGGGCAGGCGGTCGAAGTCGAGCAGCCCCCTCGGCGCGTGCATGTCGACGCACCAGCCGCCGTAGCAGACGGCGTCGTCGAAGACGCGGTGCCCGAGAATGTCGTTCTCGTCAAGGACGTAGTCCCCCGTCAGCCTGCGGCTCTCGCGCATGCCGGGCAGGGCGCCGACCCATACGAGCTCGTAGTTCTCCGCCCCGTGGTCGCCGCCGTTCTTGATGTGATCCCAGAGGCCGTAGGCGTAGGCGTAGAGATCGTCGCGTATGGTCTCGTAATCGGTTATTATGTCGTCGCCGTCCCCCATGAGCTCCAGCCACCAGTAGCCGTAGTCCACACCCTTGCAGCTGCACGCGGAGAGCCTCAGCCACTCCTCGGGGTCCGGAGCCTGCGAGGCGTCGACCTTCATCCTGCCGGAATGGATCCTGTACCTCAGCTGGTGCTCGGTCAGCTTCTTTGCGAACGGAGGCGGGGTGAAGGGCACGGGCCTGCCTGCGTCTGCCGCCTTTATAAGTATGGTGTTCCCCATGCGGCCGTTGTCGGCCTCATCGGGTGCGTGGGGCTCGCCCGTCTCCGGGCGCGCCTCGCTGCCGGTGCGGTAGTCCGCCCCGGCGAAATATCCGAGCGTCCCGTTGCCGGTGCAGTCGGCGAAGAGAGGGGCGCTGAGACGGTAGCGCATCTCTGTCGTCTGCTGGAAGCAGAGCACCGCCTCGATGCGGCCGCCGCGGGTCTCGACGTCGTACATGCAGGTGTTGTAATACACGGTCAGGTTCTGCTCGTCGCGCGCCTTCGAGAAGAGCACGGCGTCCCAGACCGAGTAGCAGAAACCGTCGTTCACCGCCTTGTTCTCGAGCATGAGCTCGTAGAGCAGCCCGCCCTCGGCGTAGTCCGGCTGCTTCAGGCTCTGGTCGGCCCCCGAGATATGGATCCTGATCTCGCTCGACGCGTTTCCGCCGAGCACCGGCCTTGCGTTGACCAGAGCCGTGCGGGCCCCGTGCCTCGCGGCCGAAACGGCCGCGCAGAGGCCGGCCATGCCCGCCCCCACGACTATCAGATCGTAACTTTCTTCAGCGTATCTTTTCACGGTCAGAATCCTCCCGGCTGAACTGTTATTATTTTACCTTCCCCGGCCAAATAAATCAACAGTTTTTTGCGCGCCATGCGCGCAACTTCATTGCCGGCCCGCAGGCCGGCACTTCATCAGCGGGCTCCGCCCGCTCTTCATTTGCGCGCCACGCGCGCAACTTCATTGCCTTTTTCTTGACACGGCGCCCGCGGCGTGGTATAATATACGGATGAATAGGATGGGAAGTATTATTTCGCCCGCCCGGAAGGGCCGCGGAGGAGTCCCGGACTTTCGTTTAAAACTGAATAAAAAGGAGGTGCGCAATGAACACCATTTTAAGCACCAGTGCGCCGCTGTCGGGAAACATCACCTTCATTGTTCTCGGCATCGCCGGCGGACTGCTGCTTGGGGCACTGATCGGCATTTTCATAGGCATCGCGGTACGCAAGAGAGTCGCCGAGAAAAAGCTGGGGCTGGCTGAGGAACGCGCCAAACAGATCGAGGACGACGCCAAGGTCAAAGCCGCCATGGATTCGAAGCAGATGATCGTGGATGCCCAGAAGGAGATCAACCGCATCCGCTCCGACAGCGAGCGCGAGATCAAGGAGCGCCGCTCGGAAGTCAGCCGGTCC
The DNA here is from genome assembly GCA_016281895.1 of Clostridiales bacterium. Lineage (GTDB taxonomy): Bacteria > Bacillota > Clostridia > Oscillospirales > CAG-272 > CAG-390. Next base: position 6,079 of record JAEEJM010000028.1, on the reverse strand, counting down.
GAAAAGCGCCTTGCCCAGAAGGAGGAGAATCTGGACAAGAAGACCGAGCAGCTCGAAAAGAAAAACGAGCAGCTCGACCGCAGGCTCCGCGAGGCCGACACCATAAGAGAGCAGGCCGAGCAGACGCTCGCGGAACAGCAGAAGGCGCTCGAGAAGATCGCCGGGCTGTCGGTCGAAGAGGCCAGGGAGATGCTGCTCGAGAGTCTCGAGGAGAGCGCGAAGTTCGACTTCGCACAGAGGCTCGCCGAGCTCGAGGAGCAGTATAAGGAGGAAGCCGACGAAAAGGCCCGCAACATTATTTCCCTCGCCATCCAGCGCTGCGCCGCCGACCACGTGTCGGAGGCGACGGTATCGACGGTCGCCATACCCAACGACGACATGAAGGGCCGCATCATAGGCCGCGAGGGCCGCAACATCCAGAAACTCGAGACGCTCACGGGCGTCGAACTGATCATCGACGACACTCCCGAGACCATAACCGTGTCGGGCTTCGACCCGGTGCGCAGGGAGATTGCCAGACTGGCGCTTGAGAAGCTCATAGCCGACGGCCGCATCCATCCCGCACGCATCGAAGAGATGGTCGAAAAGGCCAGGCGCGAGGTCGAGGCGGGCATCAAGCAGGCCGGAGAGCGGGCCACTTTCGAGGTCGGCGTGCACGGACTCAATCCCGAGCTCGTCAAGCTGCTCGGACGGCTCCGCTACAGGACCAGCTACGGCCAGAACGTGCTCAAGCATTCCGTCGAGGTCGCCTTCCTGGCGGGCATCATGGCCGAGGAGCTCAGAGTCGACGCGGCCACCGCAAGGCGCGCCGGTCTGCTCCACGACATCGGCAAGGCCTTCCCGCACGACGTCGAAGGGACCCACGTGGAGATCGGCGTCAACACCGCAAAGAAGTACAAAGAGAGCCGCGAGGTAATACACGCCATCGAGGCTCACCACAACGACGTGGAACCCAGGACCGTCATCGCCGTCCTGATCCAGGCAGCCGACGCGATATCCGCGGCAAGGCCCGGCGCCAGGCGCGAGGATCTTGAGAACTACATCAAGCGCCTTGAGAAACTTGAATCCATCGCCATGGAATTCAACGGAGTCGAGAAGGCCTTTGCCATCCAGGCCGGCCGCGAGCTCCGGGTCATGGTAAAACCCGAGAACGTGAGCGACGAACAGATGTCTGTCATCGCCCGCGACATGGCCCAGAAGATCAAGGACGAGTGCAAATACCCCGGACAGATCAAGGTCAACATCATCAGAGAATCCAGGGCCGTCGAGTACGCCAAGTAAGCGCGGTCCGCAACCCTTCTCCGCCCCGCCGAACGGGCTCCGGATTGATCATAGAATTTATATAGAACTCCCAGGTTACCCACCGCGGCACGCCGCGTGAAAATAGATCATATAAATTCAAATGATATTCAAACAGGCGGTCGCTCATTGGTTGAGCGGCCGCCCTCTGTTTGTTCCAACTTCATGGGCTATAATAAAACCTCAGGATACGATCCCGGCGAAGCGCCTTGTTCGCGCCTCGTGCCGCTCTGATCAGCTGTTGTTCTGCAGGTCGACGAGCCTTGCTCCGCAGTAGCGCTCGCGCAGCTTAGGCTTCTCGATCTTGCCGGTCGGATTGCGCGGCACCTCGGCAAAGATCAGCTTCCTCGGCCTCTTGTACCTGGGCAGGCCCTGGCAGAAGAGGTTCATCTCGTCCTCGGTGCACTCGGCGCCGGGCTTGAGTTCGATTATCGCCGCGGCGATCTCGCCGAGCCTCTTGTCGGGCAGGCCTATCACGGCCACGTCCTTGACCTTGGGGTTCTCGCGGATGAAGTCCTCGATCTGGACCGGGTAGAGGTTCTCGCCGCCGGTTATTATGACGTCCTTCTTGCGGTCGACGAGGTAGATGAAGCCTTCGCCGTCCTCGCGGGCCATGTCGCCCGTGCGGAGCCATTCTCCGACCAGCGTGTCGGCAGTCGCCTGGGGATTCTTGTAGTAGCACTTCATGACGCCCGGGCCGGAGAGCCAGAGCTCGCCGACCTCGCCGCGCGCGACGTCTCTGCCGGCGTCGTCGCAGATGCGGGTCTTCCAGCCGTAGCCGGCCTTGCCTATGGCGCCCACGTGGTCGATGTTCTCGACGCCAAGATGGACCGCGCCGGGGCCGATGGACTCGGACAGGCCGTAGTTCGTGTCATACTCGTGGGACGGGAAGTACTGTTTCCAGCGGCGGATGAGCGAGGGCGGCACAGGCTGCGCGCCGATATGCATAAGGCGCCAGGAGGAAAGATCGTATTCGGACAGGTCGATGTCGCCGCGCTCGATGGCGTCCAGGATGTCCTGCGCCCACGGGACCAGCAGCCATACGATGGTGGCCCTCTCGGCCGCCACGGTGCGCACGATCCACTCCGGCGTCACGCCGCGGAGCAGGATGGCCCTGCTGCAGGAGATGAGCGAGCCGAACCAGTGCATCTTGGCGCCCGTGTGGTAGAGCGGCGGGATGCATATGAACACGTCGTCGCGGGTCTGGCCGTGGTGGGCCTGCTCGACCCTGCACGAGTGAATGAGCGCGCGGTGGACGTGATAGATGGCCTTGGGGAAGCCGGTGGTGCCGGACGAGAAGTAGATGGCCGCGCCGTCGTCCTCAGTCAGGGTGTCCGTTACGGAGGGGCGCCTGCAGGAGGCGAACTCGAGCACCTCGGTCAGGTTCTTGGCAAACGCCGGGCAGGGCACCGCGTGCATCGCGGAGTTCGCGTAGAGCAGCTGGTCGAGGCCGGACAGCTCGGGGAGCACGGATTCGATGCGCCCGATGAACTCCTCGCCGAATATGAGGATCTTCACGTCGGCAAGCTCCAGGCAGTAGCGGATCTCCTCGGCCGTGTAGCGGTAGTTCATGGGCACGACGATGGCCCCGGTCTTGAGCACGCCGAAGTATAAGGGCAGCCACTCGAGGCAGTTCATAAGGAGGATGGCGATCTTGTCCCCCTTGGAGACCCCGGACGAGAGCAGCAGGTTGGCGACGCGGTTGGCCTTGGCGTCGAATTCGCCCCAGGTCATCTCGCGCCTGACGCGGGGGTCGGTGCCCTCCTCGATGAGGTTGAACTCGGTCCACTTCTCGCTCCTGGGGCGGAGGGCGGGGTTGAGCTCGACGAGGGCGACCTCGCCGCCCGAAATGCGGGCGTTTCTTTCAAGCAGTTCTGTGATTATCATCCTGGTCCTTTTCCGGCGACGGTCCGCGCTCCGCGGCAGGTCCTGCCGGGATCCACGGCCTCAATGTCGCGCTGCGCGCCGTTTCGGCGGCGTTTTTCTTTTTTTGCGCCCGGCGGCGCGCCGCGCCGCCGGGGAGCGTAAAACATAAGTATTATATCACCGGCGGACCTCCGTGTCAATAAAAAAGCTCTTGCCATTTTGGCTCTTTAATGATAAAATATGATATATTAGGCGTATGCGGGCGCGGACATCCGCGCGGCGTCAATCCAGCTTTACGAAAGGATCCGGCAATGAACAACGAAAACAGTCCCGAAAGAAGCTCCTCCGAACTCGAACAGTATCTCGGCAAGACCGCCGCGGTCGTCGGCGAGATCGAAAAGGTGATAGTGGGCAAGCGCCCCGAGATCATACTGCTCCTGACCGCCATGTTCTCCGGAGCGCACGTCCTCATCGAGGACGTCCCCGGCACCGGAAAGACCACCCTTGCGGCCACCGTCGCCAAAGTGACGGGACTCGAGTTCAGGCGGGCCCAGTTCACACCGGACATCATGGCGTCCGACATCACCGGATTCAACATATACAACCGTCAGAAGGAGGAGTTCGAGTTCCGCCAGGGCCTCGTCATGTGCAACCTCCTGCTTGCCGACGAGATCAACCGCGCCTCGCCCAAGACCCAGTCTGCCCTGCTCGAGGCTATGGAGGAGAACAAGGTCACCGTCGACGGCGTCACATACCCCGTGCCCGATCCCTTCATGGTCATTGCCACGCAGAACCCGACCGGCTACGTCGGCACCTATCCCCTGCCCGAGGCGCAGCTCGACCGCTTTGCCCTCAAGATCCGCATGGGCTACCCCTCCCCCGCCGAGGAGGTCGGCATCCTCATGGCCCGCCGAGGCGTCAACCCGCTCGACTCCGTCGCGAACGTGCTGTCGGCCGACCAGCTGCGCGGCATCCGCGCGGCCGTGTCCGACGTCCGCATAGACGAGACCCTGTACTCTTACATAGTGGCCCTGGTCGGAGCCACGAGGAAGCATCCGAGCCTTGCCCTCGGGGCCTCTCCGCGCGCCTCCGTGGCCCTCATGCGCCTGTCCCAGGCCTACGCCTTCGTCCGCGGCCGCGACTACGTGCTGCCCGACGACATATCCGCCATATTCCGCCCGGCCGTCGGCCACCGGCTCATCCTCCGCCAGGAGGCGCGCCTCAAGGGCACCGGCGCCGAAGAGGTCCTGAGCGACATCCTCCGCTCCACGGAAGTCCCCTACAAGGGAAAGAGGGCCTGATCCCCGGACGGTTCCATGCCTGACACGAAAAAGACCGGAAAACGCAAGGCCGGCCCGGACGGCGGCTCCCCGCGGAAGTGGGGCCGTTTCTCGCTGACGCCCAGATGCTTCATATGGGTCGCGCTCTGGATCGGGGCGCTGCTGTTCACACAGCTGCTCCGCTCCTCGGCCTCCAACCTGTTCTTCGGGTTCGTCAACGTCTTCCCCGCCGCGTCACTCGTTTACACACTCATAGCGCGCTCGGGCCTGCGGGTGTTCATGGCCTCCGACTCCTCCGTAACGGAGAAGCTGAAGCCGTTCACCTACGAGTTCCGCCTGATCAACGAGCGCAGGCTGCCCTGCCCCTTTGCCGACGCGTATATCATGCTGCCGCGCAGGGACAGCGTCGCCTGCTCCGAGCGCCTGATCAAGATCAGCCTGCCGCCGGCCGCGGACTACACGGTCTCCGGGACGGTGAGTTTCCGCTTCCGCGGCACTTACGACATCGGGGTCACCTCGGTGTACGTCTACGACTTCTTCCGCATGTTCCGCCTGAGGTCCGACTTCGACTCGTTCAACTCGGTCTGCGTGCTTCCCCGCCGCATGGTCGTCGACGAGAACTCGCCCGCCTCCGTCTCCGACGCCACGTCCCGCACACGCAAGTCGCCCCTCAGCATAGACAAGATCGAGGTCTCCGACCTGCGCGACTACCGTCTCGGCGACGCCCTCAAGAGCATACACTGGAACCTCTCCTCCAAGAGCGAGGAGCTCGTCGTGCGCGACTACAACACTGGCAGCTCCAACCGCACGTACGTGTTATGCGACATGTCCCCGCGCTTCCCGTTCGAGGCGCCCGACAGGCCCTTCACCGATCCTTACGCCGACCCCTCGACTCTGCCTCCGCCAGACGTCTCGCAGCTCGTCTCCGACGAAGCCTACGACGACATGAACGAGTACTGCGCCGACGGTGCGGTCGAGCTTGCCGTGGCCACCGTCCTGCGCGAACTGCGCGACAACCGCACCGTAATACTGATGTGGTTCGACCGGCGGTCGGACATGGGAGCCTTCTCGTTCGAGCTGCACTCCGTGTCCGACTTCGACACGGTCTTCCGCCTGTTTGCCACTGCGCCGCTGGCCTCGCCGTCCGACACAGTCGGACAGCTGGCCTCGGCCATACACGACCCCGAGGACGCAAGATATGTCTTCATCCTCCCGGCCATAGACAACGCCACAGCCGCCGATCTCTGCAGCGCCCCGTGCCTTGCCGACGTCTCGCCGTCGATCGACAACGAGGTCATCGTATACGACTGCCCCGAGCGCTACGCCTGGCCCGCAGAGCGCAAGGCCTGGCTCGAGCTGTGCTCGGCCCGGCTTGCCGAATCGGGCCTGCGGCTCGTCTCCGGCACGCTCGAAGGAATGATAGTCCTCTCCGGCCCCGACGGGGACGGAGACGGCGGAAAGGAGGCCGGCAATGGATGAGAACGACCGCCCTGTGCCCGATACCGGACTGACCGGGCGCCCCGAAGACATCCCCGCGGCCGGCGGGGCCGCCGCCGGCGAGGGGCCGCAGACGGAGCCCTCCGGCGGGCCGTCCGCTGCCGGATCGGACGCCGCATCCGGCGCCGCCCCCGAAG
>JAEEJM010000027.1 GCA_016281895.1 Clostridiales bacterium | reverse complement strand
CTACAGTTGCGGGAGGCGTCACTTCGCAGGGCAGATAGAATCTGATGTATGAGGCCAGACCCAGCCGGAACAGATTCCTGTCTTTATCCTGGATAAGGTATCCGGCAAGCATGGCGGCAAGCTCTCTGTCGCTTCTTGAGGCGACCAGAAGGGCCAGCTCCGTAAGTCTGCCCCTCAGCCCCTCATCGGAGCCCACATAGGCAGTGCCGGTTTCCTTGTCGGTCATGCCGTCGTTCTTCATAACGCCGGAGAGCAGTACGTTTGCCGACGGGTTGTCGCCGCTGACCGCATAGGCCAGAGCAAGAAGAAGCTGAGCGTCTTCGGGCAGATCTTTGACGGCGGCCGCAAGCTTGTCCAGCCGGTCCAGTACCGGCTCGCCCAGCGCCGCAAGGCAGACAAGGGCAGAGCACAGCTCATCGGGACTCCTCTGGACGGTCGATCCCACCCTCGCATAGAGCTGCGGCACGACAGTTGTTATCCGGTTGCTGTCGATTATATCGGCCGGACACGCGGCAAGCAGTTTTGCGAAGAGCTCGATGCTCGCTTCGGAGTACGGGAAGACCGACGGATAGCATTCTTCGGCGTTCGTGTTACCGGAGCCTATCGTTTTGTTCCAATCGGAGTTTGCCGGCCTTCTGAAAGTGATCTCGGGCTTGAACTTCGGCTCGCCGGTTCCGTAGACACGGTTCGAGATCAGGGCTGCGACATATGCCGCGGCCGACGTGTCGCTCCTGGCGACCCCGGAATTGCCGAGAAGATCCAGTATACTGTCGAAGAGCTGACCCGATTCGGTTCGGTTAATGAATGACAGTTGCAGAGGATATGAATCGGGATCGAGTCCGGCGATCTCATCCGGGGATACGAACTTTACCACATGATAGACTGCGACATATTCGATGACTCTGAGTTTTTTCTCGACGGCATCCCTGGCGTTCCCGCAGACGGCGTAGGCGGTAACGGTGTACTCGCCCGCCTCCAGTTTTCCGAAATCCAGATACGTGTATCCGTGTCCGTCCGCCGAAGCTTCCGCGGTCGCCACGGTTTTGCCGTTTCCGTCTCTGACCTCGCCGGAAAACCTTACCTCGGACGCTGCCGCGGTACCGAGGGCGTTTACGTTGACCGATACATTGTCGCGCTCGAGGTATTCCGGGAATACTCCCAGACTGACGATCAGTTCCTGGGTGGAGATGATCCCCGAGACTGCCGAACCGGTCCTCAGAGTGTCGTCTTCTCCTTCGGGAAGAATCACGGCCAGTGCGGTGATCCGCCAGTTTGTGATATTGTCCGGCACGGTCATGACCAGTGTTCCGTTGCCTTCACCGTCAAGTGTCAGTTCGCTGAAAGCCGCGTTATCTGCAAAATGGTTCCTGATGTAAAAAGACGTTTCGGAACTGCCGGAATCGAGATAGGGTATGCCAGATGATCCGACGGCCTCTTCGGTCGACGAACCTCCGGGTGAGGGCGCCGACGGTCTGATCGTCAGTATCCTGTTGAACAGCGGATCAACGCGTTTCGACCACATCGAATCGATCAACGCCTCGAGCGGTTTTTCGATCTGATTTTTGATCGCGAAGCAGGCCTCGTCGGTCACGCTGACGAGGACGGTCGCTCCGGCTCCGCCGTCGATATGGACGGAGATCACCGCCTGTTCTCCCGGACGGTACTCAGTCCTGTCAGTGGATATCTCCGGACTCAGGGAACAGTTCTTAGTATGATCGAATGCGATGTATATCGATGAGGAATAGAACTGTCTCTGATCCGTGTTGTAGTATACCCCGTATACCAGACATGTTTCTTTTTTCATCGACGGCGAAAAATCGAATCGCGCGCTGCCGTTGCAGAAAACGGCATCTCCGAGGCTCCCGGTGTACCAGCCGACAAGGCCGCGTACCGGCTCTCCGGAAAGAGTCATGCCGATGCTGAAAGCGCTGCCGATATCATAGACCTCGCGGTCTCTGTCCAAAGAGGGGTTATAGGACGGCGACGATTGCTTGGGAGGCAGCAGATCGCGAGCATATAGATTATTGGACCAGAGGAGCGATTGCCCGTTGGAATCGTCCGGGAATCTGATGCTCAGACTGTAGCTGCTTCCGGTCAGGAACTCGTCCGGATACAGATCTGTATAATCGATGATCCCGTTCTCGACAGGCAGCTTTCCGCTGCGCATGACCTCGGTCTTTCTTGAGGTTTCTGTGCGCGTCTCCGTCTTGCCGGTATAACTGTCATAGTATTGCTTCGTGACGGTCTCGGTCCAGCTTCTTTCCAGGGTGTAGGAGGCAGTCTTTCCGCTGACGGGTCCGGAAGAAAGAGCCTGGAACTGTTGGATATCAAAAGGAACACCGCTTTCCAGCACGGCGATGCTGGCCTCGAAGTCTCGCCTGTCCAGCCGGAGCACCTGCCTGCCGTCCAGAGACAGGGACTGCAGAATATAGGCGGACGGCAGATAGAAAACAGTTCCTTTTTTTGTGCTTTTGCCGAGATCGGCCCCTGTCACCCTGGCAGTGTACTGTAGCACGACGTAACCGAGGCGGAGATTGTCGTTCTTGATGTTAGGATCAAATGAGAATCCGGCCGAGCCCGAATCGTCGGTGATGACTGTCTCGATAACGGTCAGATCGTTTCCTGAAAGAGTCCCGACGTCAACCACGACCCCTCCGACCGGGGTACCGTCGAACAGTTTAACGGAGACGCGGCCCGAGATCCGTTCTAGGGGGAGAAAGACCTTTTTGTCGTACTCGATATCAACGGAATATTCGGGATACGGATCGTCGGAGTATTCAAAGTGTCTTCCGCAGATAATGTTGCCGTCGGCGTCCGTGATCAGTGCGGTCCTGATTCCGCGGATCGGGCTGTCAAGTTCGAACGATGTCTGAAACGTTCCGTTCTCGGAGACCGTAACGGCACGTCTTCCGCGAAGCCCGGTAAACCTAAGGTAGACTTCCTCCGGAAAGCTTCCGTCAGTGTACGACACGTAACCCCAGAGCCTGACCGTATCTTTCGTCCTGTACGACTGGCGGTCGGTATAAACGTAGCTGAAATACTGCGGCCTGTCGTTTTCCCCGGCGCATCTGACAAAGACAAGCTCGTCTCCGGAAGTGCCCGAAATGAGGAGCAGCGCCGCGCTATGATCGTTCTTGAACCTTAAGATGCCGTCGCCGTCCGCCTTCCCTGAGATCTTTTTTGCGGATCCGGTATCCCAGGACCAGCCGGATGCGAATGATGTACTGTCGAAGCACGCTCCCTTGACAGAGGTGTATCCGGCCGGACTGCCGTCAACGGTGTTTACAGTCCAGACGAGCGTTTCGCCGTTTTCGGATATGACATAGGAGGCGATCCCTGTAACGTTGATGAAAGAGTAAAGCGAAAAGGTCTGTCCCATCCCGCCGGTCTGTATCGTGACGTCTGTAAGCGCAAGATAGCTGCCTTCGGCGAAGCTGTCGCCGAATGACAGCTGAAGGGTCGACTTGTCAAACCCCCATTCCTCTCTCGTCGCGCACAGCACGAGACGTTTGTCGTAAAACGAGTCGGGGAGAGATGTCTGTCCGGGCGACGAGATCAGATCAAGTGCCGCGTCGTAAGCGGCGGAGGCGGAAGGGAACCTGAAAAGCGAGGCGCTCACGTGCCAGTTCTCCGGAGCGTATATACTGACCGGTAATTCAACAGGACGGCCGATCCCGATGTTGACCGAGGTCGAGGTCCAGGCGGAGAAGGAGTTGCTGCTGGAAACGGTCGAGCCCGCAACAGGGGAGAGATTCAGCGACTCGGTCTGAAAATGTGCCGTCGTGCCGGAGCGAAGTGTCTTCCCGGTTTCGGACTTGATGCCGCTGTTCACCGTCACGGTGAAGGCTGTGTTGAACGGAAGCAGTTCCGAAGGAAGAAAGACGACAGAGTGTCCTCCGTCTATCAGTTCAAACTTTCCTTCTGTTTTTGGTGTGATTTTGATTTTGTTAAAAGCTTTGTCTGTGACCGCTTCGGTGAATTCGACGACTATGGCCGTGTCGATCGGAACGCCGACCGAATAATCGGCGGGGAAGAAACTCTTGACGAGCAGCTCGGAATCGGTCTGAAAAGCAAACGACACCGCGGGATTCTCCGGATCGCCGAGCGTGAGGCGGTATACGGTGCCCTCGTCGAGGCTGCCCGAAGCCGGCGTGATCCTGTAGGCGCCGCTGTTCGTTTTGCTTATGGAATAGTCTGTCGACGGAGAGATGGTAAGATATGAAGCGATAAGTTCCGGCGTCGGGTCTCCTTGGCAGGTAAGAAGAAAAGTGGTTTTGTTCGAAATAAGCCGTCCGGTGGCCTTTTCCGCTATTATGACCGCCCCGTTCAGTTCTTCCGGGAGCGTTTCGTAGTTACCGCCCTTGCCGTTTTCGGGGAAAACGGTCCGTCTGCCGACGGTATTCATTATTATGAACACCGATAAAAGAACGGCTATGGTCAGGGCGGCTGCGGTGGCAAGCCCGACGGCCGTTCGTTTACCGTTTCGCTTTGCCGGCAGCGGTCCCGCGGAATAAAACTCAGATTCTTCTATAAAGTCATCGCGGATCAGCCCCATTGCGTCGCTGAGACGATCTCCGCCGCCTTCCTTGTTTTTCATTCTCATATCCGATAGCCCTCCCGTTCCAGATGTTCTCTGAGGTTCTGTCTCATTCTTTTCAGGAGCGACTTTACGGCGTTCTGCGTCATCCCGGTCTTCATGCCGATCTCGCCCACGCTCATCTCCGAGAAGTACCGCATTACGAAGACGCATCTGTGTTTGGCCTTCTGCATCCGGAGAAAGCTGTTGATGTGTTCCGCAAGAAGTTCTGTCCGGATGTCGTCCGGCGCGACGAAGGTCCCGCCGGATCCGGCGGCTACAGCCTCGTCGAGCTCGCACACCGTTTGCGGGCGTTTTGCCGCGCGTTCGGAGCGAACCCGGTCGATTGCCAGATTCCTGACGGTCTTCATGGAGACCGCAAGCAGATTCACGGGCGGATTGGGATTTGTCGGGACTATCGAGTTCCAAAGCCTAAGAAGCGCGTCGTTGACTATCTCTTCGCCTGTCTGACGGCTGCCGGTGATTCGCG
>JAEEJM010000026.1 GCA_016281895.1 Clostridiales bacterium | reverse complement strand
TTTCGGATTCCAGCTCTTTTTGTTCCTGAGTATGTCGTACATGGCGATGTAGCTCTCGCGGCGGGAGGGGGCGATCCTGCCCTCTTCCGCGGCCCGGGCCACGGCGCATTCGCGCTCGCGGGTGTGCGAGCAGTCCGGGTAACGGCAGCCGCCGTAATAGGGGACGAACTCGCGCATGGTGTCCGGCAGCGCCGCGAAGGGCAGAAAGTCGAAGTTCTCGAAGTCGATGAGCGAGAAGCCGGGCGTGTCGGCAAGCAGAAAGGATCCCGAGCCGGCGCTCACCGGGTACAGGTCGATGCGGCGGGTCGTGTTGCGGCCCCTGCCGGTCTTGCGGCTGACGTCTCCGGCCTCGGTCCTGAGCTCCGGAAAGAGGGCTGACATGAGCGTGGACTTCCCCGCCCCGGACACTCCGGCAAAGGCAGCGACGGTCCCGGGCAGTTCGCGCTCCATGTAGCCGCGCAGCTCGCCGAGACCCGTGCCAAGCCTGCACGAGACGGGAAACACGGGATAGCCGGCGCTGCGGTAGATCCCCGCCATACGGTCAGCGCCGTCCGGGTCGAGGTCGCACTTGCCGACTACGACCGCCGCGCCGATGCCGTAATATTCGCACACGGAGAGCATCTTGTCCACGGTGAGCGTGTCCGGCGCGGGCCTTGCGGCGGCGCAGACGATGAACAGGCGGTCGAGGTTGGCCATGGGCGGCCTTATGAGCTCGTTCCTGCGGGGCAGGATGCGGGAGACCGCGCAGTCGGGAAGGACGTCTCCGGGGGACCCGCCGCCGGAACCGTATGCGGCAAGCGAGGCGTCGGAATAGACGGTCTCAACGCGGTCGCCGACCAGCAGACCGACTTTGCGCAGGCTGCCCCGGGCGCGGCACGGGAAAGTGCGGCCGGAGAGCGGACCCTCGCCCGGGTCGGCCATGACAAGGTAGATGCCTCCGTCGCCCCGAAGGACGGTCCCTTCGGCAGTATAGGCCGGCATCAGCGTTTGACGGCGCCGAGCTTCGACGCGTATCTGTATTCCATGGACGGCTCGTCGCCGCCGGCGCCGGCCGATATCACTACTCCGCCCCTCAGGCTGTTGTTGAGCTCGAATCGCCCGCCGAGGCCGAAGGAGTTGAAGCCGAGCGAGCCGGTCAGTCCGAGCGAGACGGGACGGGCGTCGCCGGGGGCGTCGCCGAACAGGGTCGAATCCCTGGCCGCGACGCCGGTGTTGGTGTTGCCCGCGGTGCAGACGAGGCCCGAGACGCGCACGGCCGAGAGGGTCTCGCCGAGCAGGTCGGAGAATGAGAGCAGGTAGGGATCGACGGCCTCGTTCACAGTCACTCCGTCGCGGATCTCGTCGCCGGAGAACGGCGGCAGGGACGCGGCCGCTGAGAGCGTTATGCCGGGGCATATGAGGGATGACGGGACGGTGCGTCCGGTGGTGCGCTCGATGGCGCGCGACACGGAGAGCATCCAGTCGGACGTCTCTCTGACTTCCGCGGCGCCGTCGAAGCCGGCGGCGTCGATCATGTAGAGCGAGTATACCGGCGTGCCGCCGGGATCGGTGAAGGTCAGGCAGGTGCGCCCGCCGGCCTGTCTGCCGTCGCCCCTGCCGCGGTCGGAAAGGGCGGCGGAGTTCTCGACGAAGCCCTGACAGGAGCTTATCACCTCGTAGATGACCTCCTCGGGGACGGCGGAGGTCCTGTCCTCGAGGGCAAAGACGCAGCAGAAGCGCACGCCCCGCCAGTTCAGCAGGGCCGAGATCTCGGCCCAGGCCGTGGCCAGCTCACTTCTGCCCGAGCAGCCGCAGTCGAGGCCCCCGCAAAACACGACGAGGTCGGGGGAGGAGTCGGCTATGAGGGCGTCGAGCGCCGCGAGCGAGTTCGTATCGGCGCCGGGCTTTGTGACGGTCAGGATGCCGATGCCGTCGCCGACGTCGGTGCGCATTATGACGGGGAGCGATGCGTCTTCGGTCTGGACGACGGAGACGTAGAGCCTGTCGGCGGCCCTGAGCAGGCGGCTCGACTGAAGGAAGTACGAGGCGAACCTGTCGACGGCGGTCCTTGCGGTCTCCGCTCCGAAGGCTATTATGTCGACGGAGACGGTCCTGCCCGAGGCGTCCTCGGTGTGGCCGATCTCGTAGCCGAGGCTGCCGAGGCGCATGTAGCAGGAGAGGTAGCTCTCGCCGCACATGCTGGTGTGCCCGACGGAGATCACCAGGTCGTAGACGCCTTCGCTCAGGGCGGACAGGCTGCCGTCGCTCATTATCTCAGTGATGATGTCGTATTCGGCGCCGATCTTCTCGCCGAGGCGTTCGCACTCGGCCGGCGCCCATTCGTCGTATTCGGAGTAAACGATGCCGACCGTCACGCGGTCGCGCTCCTTGCGCAGGACGAGCTCCTCGGCAGATACGCCTGAGGGGTTCTCGAAGGCGGTTATGACGTCGGGAAGCTGGGGCTGAAGTATGGCAAGGAAAAGCGCTCCGACGGCAAGGTACAGCACGACCTTAACGGCGATGTGGACCCTCTGCCTGACGCTTTTTGTGCCCTTTTCGATGACGACTTCCGGCGTTTCCGCGCCGGCCGGGACGTCTTTCGCTTCTTTCGCGTCTTTCTTCACGCTTTTCCTCCTTTCCGCCCGGATCCTCCGGGCGATTATTCCGTCCCGGGCGCCGGTTCCGTCACGGACCCGGTCCCGGTCTCTTCGGGCGCGGTCCCTTCCCCGGGACCGGGCTCCGTCCCGACGGCCGGCTCGGTCTCGACATAGCCGGGCCCGCCCGACACGTAATACTCGAGCTCGACCAGCCCCTGCAGGCCGGTCACCTCGCTGCCTGCCTCGTCCTTCTGCTCGAACACGAGGCCGTACGGCGTGTCAGAAGCCTTCCAGACGGGCTTGGGAACGAAGCCCTCCTCGATCGCCAGGGCCTCGGCCTCGTCGAGCGAGCAGCCTATGACGTCCGGAGCCAGAAGCGTCTCCGTGAGGTCCGGCCCGCCGCTGACGGTCAGGTAGACGTACACGTTGCCGGCCGCGGCGTCGACCTGCGACATTGCCGCCGGCGACTGATTCAGCACCTGACCGACCGGGCTCGCGCTGCGCCTGTAAAATATCATATAGACGAGCGAGGCGTCCTCGCCGAAGTTGTAGTTGAGCAGCAGTTTCGCGTCCTCCGCCGTCTCGCCGACAACGTTCATGACGTTGACGATGTTGGTATAATCGGGCCCGCCGCTGACCCTCAGGGTCACCGACGACAGGGCCTTTCTGTTGGTGATGGTGCCGGCAGGATTCGGATCCTGCTTAATAACGGTGTTGACGGGCGAGTCGCTGCTCACCTTTATCACGGACACGTCCATCCCGTAAAGGGTGAGGAGCTCGACGGCCTCGTCCCTGGACATGCCGGCGACCTCGGGATACACGTTCGTGTTGAAGTCCTTTCCTCCGCTCACGACGAAGTCAACGGTCGTGGCGCCCGTGTATATGTTCTCGCCGGGCTCGGGGTCGTGCGACACAACACAGCCGGCAGGCAGGGACGAGCGGGTATACGTCACCTTACCCACCGTCATGCCGAGCGTCTCCATTAGCGCCGTCACCTCGGCCTCGCTCTTTCCGCGGTAGTCCTCCATCGGAACGAGGTTGGCGTCGGTGCCTATGCTGACGCGCAGCGTGACTATGCTGCCTTTGCGGAGCACCGTGCCGGGACCGGGATCGGTGCCGATGACGCTGCCCGCGGGTATCGATATGTTCTTTTCCTTGACGATCGTGACGGCAAAGCCCTTCTCCCGAAGGCCCGCCTGGGCGGTGCGCCAGTCCATGACGGTGAAGTCCTCGACGGTCACTTTCTCGACGCCCCTGCTGACGGTCAGCTTGACCGACACGGGCGCCTTGCGGTTGGCTCCCGGGGCCGGGCTCTGGCGGATGACCAGGCCCTCGTCTATGAAGTCGGAATACTCGTACTCGACGGTCACCGAGAAGCGGTTGTCGAGCCCGAGCTTCTCCAGCTCTTCGCGGTAGAGGTCGGCGTCGCCGTTCAGCTCCTCGAGCGAGCGGTACCTGTTCCCGGCCACCGCCGGCACGCTTATGCTCTTGCGGCCGATGCCTCCTATGTTGAGCCGGTCGAGGCCGACGAACAGCGAAACTATGGCCAGGAACAGCACGGCAAACGCCACACCGAGTATGACCGGGGTCACGGAGCGGCTGGGCCGGTTCTGCGCCCGGTTGCGCTCGGACCTGCGCTCTTTTACCACCGCCGCGGGCGAGAGCACCCTGGCCCGGCTGCCGGTCCTGAGCTTGCGCAGCTCGCGGAACATGTCCAGGGCCGAGGCGTAGCGGTTCTTCGGGTTCTTCTCCATGGCGTACAGGATTATGTTCTGCAGGCCTCTCGGGATCTTGCGGTTGATCTTTCTGGGCGGGACCGGCTTTTCGCTGATCTGCCTCATCATGACGGAGATGGTGTTCTCTCCGTCGAAGGGGAGCACGCTCGTGGCCATCTCGTACATCATGACTCCGAGCGAGTACAGGTCGGACCTGGCGTCGGAATAGCCCTGATCGGCCTGCTCCGGACTTATGTAATAGACGGTGCCGACGGCCTTGATGTCCTCGGCGTCGCGCACCTCGGGGCCCCCGATCTCCGCGATCCCGAAGTCGGTGACCTTGACGATCCCGTCCTTCAGAAGGAGGATGTTCTGGGGCTTTATGTCCCTGTGTATTATGCCTCTGGAATGGGCATGGTTCAGCGCGGCCAGTATCTGTTCGGAAAAGGCCACCACCTCCTCGTACGGCAGAGCCCCCTTCTTGTCCATGTAGGTCCGCAGGGTTATGCCCTCGAGGTATTCCATGACCAGGTATTTGAGTTCGTTCTCGGTGGATACGCTGTAGATGCCGACGATGTTCGGATGGGAGAGCATGGATACGGCCTGCGATTCGTTCTTGAACCGTTTCAGGGCCTCCTCGTCGTCCGAGATCTCCTTCTTCAGCAGCTTGATGGCGACCGGATGGTCCTCGACCATATCGGTGGCCTTGTAGACCACGGCCATGCCGCCGATGCCGAGCAGCTTCTCCAGCCTGTACCGCCGGTCGAGCACCTTTCCGACGTATTCCTCGTAAGAAAAGCCGTTATCCATCAGTCAGACTCCGCTATGATGACCGTTATGTTGTCCGGGCCTCCGGCCTCGTTGGCGCTCTCCACGAGCCTGTCGGCCATCTCGGAGAGGCTGCGCGCGCCGGAAGCGGCAGCGATGATGGCCCCGTCGTCGAGGCAGCTGTACAGGCCGTCGGAACAGAGCAGGAACAGGCCGCGGTAGCCGTCTATAGGCTCGAGGTCGACGGCGGTGACGTCGCCCTCGACGAACACGGCAGTGCCGACCGCCTTTGTGATGATGTTGCGGTCGGGCGATGTCCTTGCCTCTTCGCGAGAGAGCGTGCCGGCGTCGACGAGCTGCTGGACGTAGGAGTGGTCCCGGGTCAGGCTTATGAGCCGGTCCGGGAGCACGCGGTATATGCGGCTGTCGCCGACGTTGACCGCCCAGGCCCTGCCCTCTTCGGACATGAGCAGGGCGACGAGCGTGGTGCCCATGCCGTCGAAGCGGCCGTTGCTCTCGCGGGCCTTTTCCCAGACCGCCCTGTTGGCCGCCCTTACCGCCTCGCGGAGAGCCTCCCGCACTGTGCGGTCGCTGATCTCCGGCACGGCCTCGGGCGAGTCGGGTATTATGACCTCCCTCATCATGTCCGTGAACGCGTCTATGGCAAGGCCGGACGCGACGGAACCGCCCGCGTTGCCGCCCATGCCGTCGCATATGACGCAAAGGGTCACCCCGGGAAGGAGTTCGAATATTCCGAAGCGGTCCTGATTCTCGGACCTGACCTGTCCGACGTCGCTCTTTCCGTAAAATCTCATGTGCAGTTCCTTTCCCTGCGTAAGGAATGGTTTTCGCCGGTCAATCCCGCCCCTCCGCCGCGCGGCGTCTCAGCTGGCCGCAGGAGGCCGCGATGTCCGGCCCCAGCGTCCGCCTGACCGTCGCCCGCACGCCGCGCTTTTCGAGCTCGGCGCGGAAGACTTCGACGGCCCTGCGGTCCGGGGGACGGAGCCCCGACTCCCTGACCTCGTTGACGGGTATAAGATTGACGTGTATCGGGTAGGATCTGCCCCCCGCCCTCATGTATCTGTTCAGCAGGTCCGCGAGGGCCGCCGCATCCGCGGCGGAGCAGTTCCGCCCGTCTATCAAAGTGTATTCGAAGGATATCCTCCTGCCGGTGGCCTCGCTGTAGGTCCGGCAGGCGCGAAGGACGCTGTCAATGTTCCACTTCCGGTTGACCGGCATGATGCGGCTGCGGACCTCGTCGCTGTGCGCGTGCAGTGACAGCGACAGGGTTATGGGCAGCTTCTCACCGGCAAGCCTCAGTATCCCGTCGGCGTGGCCGCAGGTCGACAGCGATATGTGCCTGTACCCGATGTTCACGCCCCTCGGGTCGTTGACCAGTCTCAGGAACTTCAGGACGTTGTCGTAGTTGTCGAGCGGCTCGCCGATGCCCATCATAACGATGTTGTCGACCCGCCCTCCGCAGTCGCGGCCGGCCACTATGACCTGGGCGAGGATCTCGCCGGGGCACAGGTCGCGCAGCCTGCCTCCTATCGTCGAGGCGCAGAAGGCGCAGCCCATGCGGCAGCCGACCTGGGAGGAGACGCACACGGTGTTGCCGTGGCGGTATCTCATAAGGACGGTCTCGATGCAGTTGCCGTCCGAGAGCCCGAGAAGGTATTTGACCGTGCCGTCGACCGACGATACGAGCCTCTCGCGGACCTCCGGGAACTCCCAGGGCACGGCGGACTCGACCGCGGCGGCGGTTGCCGCGGATATGTTGGTCATCTGCGACGGCGACAGCCCCCTGTGCAGCTGAGGAAAGATCTGGGCCGCCCGGTAGGAAGGCTCGCCGAGCGAACGGAGCAGCTCCGCGAGCTCGTCGAAGGACAGCGACAGAAGCTGTTTTTCCATGGTCAGCTCCCCGCCCCGGTCCGCCTTGAGAGCCGGGCTATGAAGAAGCCGTCACGGACCTGATCGGGCAGTATGGTGAGAGTTCCCTGCGGAGCCTCCAGCGAACCGCGCCGGAACGGGTCGGGGGCAAAGTCCGGATGCGTCCCGAGAAAGCGCTCCACCACTCTGCCGTTCTCTTCGGGCAGCAGCGTGCAGGTCGAGTAGACCAGGGTCCCTCCGGGCCTCACGGCTTCCGAGCAGGCGCTGAGGATCGAATACTGAAGCTCCGGCAGCCCGGCGATGCGGGAGGCGGCGCGGTAACGCAGTTCGGGCTTGCCGGCTATCGCGCCGAGACCCGAGCAGGGCACGTCGCAAAGGACCCTGTCGAAGGCGCCCGCGTATTCAGGGGCGGGCACGGACGAGTCGCGGCATACGGTGCTTATGATGCCTATCCCGAGCCGAGCCGCGCCGGCGGCTACGAGAGGCAGTTTCGAGGCGTGGACGTCGCAGCTGACGACCGCGCCGCGGTCCTTCATGGCAATGGCCGCGTAAAAGCTCTTGGAGCCCGGGCAGGCGCAGGCGTCGAGCACCCTGTCGCCCTGCCCGGCGCCGAGGACGTCGGCGCAGATCTGGGACGACTCGTCCTGAACGTAGGCAAGGCCGTCGTTCACCTCGTCCGGCAGGCCGCTGCCCGGGGCGAGCCTGAGGCCGCAGGGCGAGTCCGCGCACGGTTCGGCGGATATCCCCCTCGCGGCAAGCCTGGCAATCAGCCCATCCCGGTCGAGCCTCAGCGTATTGGTCCTGAGAGTCAGGGCGGGGACCCTTAGATATGCCTTGAGAATGCTCTCGGCGGTCACGTCGCCGTACGCGTCGCCAAGCGCGGAGCAGAGCTCCTCCGGCACGGAATATGTGACGGAGAGGTAGCCGGCGTCGCCGGGACCGGGGAAGGACAGCCGGTCGCGCTTCCTGAGATAGGCGCGCAGCAGGGCGTTGACGAAGCCCCTGGCCGACGGGCGGACCAGCCCCACGGTCTCGTTGACCGCGGCGTGGGCGGGGATGCGGTCGGAATAGCGCAGCTGGCAGATGCCGAGCCTGAGGGCGCTCATGACGCCGGGATCGAGCTCTTCGGCGGGTCTCGACGAGAGCTGCGAGATAATGTGGTCGAGCGTGATCCTGCGCTCCAGGACCGTCGCCACGAGCCAGCTGAGCAGTGCCCCGTCCCGGTCGGGCAGATCCCACCGGCGCATGGCACTGTCGATGAGTATGTTGGAGTAGCCCCCTTCGCCGTCCGTGGCGTCCAGACAGCGGGACACGATGTCCAGCGCCAGCCTGCGGATATTCGGGGCCTTGGAGTTTGCGCTCATTCCGGCCTGCCGCCCAGAACGTCTCCGGCGGCGACGCCGCGCCCGCGTATGAAATCCGCGGCGGACATCCGGCCTCTTCCCTCGGGCAGTACGCCGAGGAGCAGGATCCTGCCGGTCCCCTCAGGGCCGCAGGCCACCTCGACGGCCCCGTCCGCGACAGACGTCACGGTGCCGGGCACGGCGGGAACGGAGTCCGCGCCGACCGCCGAACGTATGACTTTCAGCTGTCTGCCCCCGGGGAGCCTCGTGAAGGCGAGCGGGGACGGAGACAGGCCCCGGATCAGGTCGTGGAGCGGTGACGCCCCGGACGAGAAGTCCAGCAGGCAGTCGCTCTTCTCTATCTTTTTCGCGTATGTCGGGGCGACGCCGAAGCCGGACTGGGGCCGGCGCACGAGCGTCCCTTTCATCATCTCTTCTATGGTCTGCACCAGCAGCTCGCCGCCGGCCTCGGCAAGGCGGTCGTGGACAGTGCCGAAATCGTCGTCCGGCCCGATCGGCACGGAGCGGGAGAGGAGGACGTCGCCGGTGTCCAGGCCGTCGTCCATCATCATGGTCGTGACTCCGGTCTCGGAGCGGCCGTCGATGATAGCCCTCTGCATGGGGGCGGCCCCTCTGTATTCGGGGAGGAGCGAGCCGTGCACGTTGACGCAGCCGAAGGCCGGAAAGCCTATGACTGAGTGCGGAAGGATCTTTCCGTAGGCGGCGACCGCAATGAGATCGGGCGCCAGCCCGGTCAGCAGCCTGGAGAACTCCGGACCGCGCAGGGTGGCCGGCTGGTACACCGGTATGCCGTGGGACAGGGCGTACTCCTTGACCGGGGGCGGGGCGAGCCTGTACCCCCTGCCCTTAGGGCTGTCGGCCTGGGTGACGGCGGAGGCGACGTCGAAGCCGGCCTCGCAGAGCGCCCGGAGCGAGCTCACCGCGAAGTCCGGGGTGCCCATGAACATGATCTTCATGATGTCAGCCGCCGTGTCCGTGCCTGTATTTTCTGACCGGCCGTTCCGGGGGCTCGGGCTCCGCGCCCTCCTCTTCCCCGGTCTCCGGATCGTTCATGTACAGGGCGACGTCCGTATAGAGGATGCCGTTCAGATGATCGATCTCGTGGCACAGGCAGCGGGCCAGGAGCCCGGTCCCCTCCACGGTGATCTCCCTGCCGTCCCTGTCGAGCGCCCTGACCTTCACGCGTTCGGGGCGGCGGACGCAGCCCGACTGCCCGGGCACGGAAAGACAGCCCTCGCTGCCCTCCTGCTCGCCCGACGACTCGATTATCTCGGGATTGATCAGCATGTATACCTCGCCGGGCTCGGTCTCGGTCACTATGACCCTGCGGAGCACGCCGACCTGGGGGCCGGCCAGCCCGACGCCGTCTGCCGCCCGCATGGTCTCGACCATGTCGTCCAGCAGCATTCTGATTCTGGGGGTGATCGCCCTGACGGGGGCGCAGACCGTGCGAAGCTCGGGAGCGCCGTCGGTCAGGATCTTTCGTTTTGCCATTTGATCGTTGCCTTTCGTAGCATTCAAAGAGATGTCGGATTGAAATCGACGGACAGTGAGGGCGACTTTTCGTCCGTATGCGCAAACTCGGCAAGCAGGCCGGCAAACATCCGCCTCAGCGCCCGCGAGAGTCTGCACTTTATAATGATCCGCATCCGGTACTTACCGTCGACCCGGTAGACCGGAGCCTCGAACGGCCCGTACATGACCATGGGGAGCTCCCGATAATCGGGCGTGTCCTTCAGCTCCCTGATCCTTGCGTGCAGTTCCGAAGCGGCCGTCAGCGCCTGCCGCTCGTCGCGGCTGACGACGGTCAGCAGCGCTATGTCGCAGAACGGAGGGAAGACCAGCGCCTTGCGCAGCCTGATCTCCCGGCTGTACATGCCCTCGTAATCCTGCGCCCCGGCAAGTGCAATTATCTCGTGCGACGGGTTATTGGTCTGTATGACCGCCTCGCCCGGCCGGTCCCTCCTGCCGGCCCTTCCTATGACCTGGGTCAGCAGAGCGAAGGTGCGCTCGGAGGCGCGATAGTCGTCGTAGTACAGCGAGGCGTCGGCAAGCAGCACTCCCACCAGCGTGACGTCGGGGAAATCGTGGCCCTTCGTCACCATCTGGGTGCCGAGCAGAACGTCGGCCTCATGCCGCCTGAATGCGCCGAGCATGCTGTCGTAGGCGTCCTTGCCGGAGGTCGAATCGGTGTCCATCCGGAGGATCCTGGCCCCGGGAAGCAGCCTGCCGAGCTCCTCCTCCACGCGCTGCGTGCCGTATCCCATGCGCAGCAGGCTCTGCGAGCCGCACGACGGGCATTTTTCGGGCACCTTCATGCGCAGTCCGCACCAGTGGCAGGCAAGGTAGCCTCTGGTGTAGCTCCCCTTCTCCGTGTGGAAGGTGAGCGACACGCTGCAGTTCGGACAGCGGAGCGCCTCGCCGCAGGAGGCGCAGGAGAAGTAGTTGTTGTATCCGCGGCGGTTGAGGAAGAGCACCGACTGCTCGCCCCGGGCAAAAGTTTCTTTCAGCCTGGCGGCCAGCACGGAGCCTATGGGAGTGACGTTCCCCGTGGCCGGCTCGAGCCTCATGTCCGCGACGGTCACTTTCGGAAGGACCGAGCGGCCGTATCTGTGAGTGAGCCTGACCAGCGTGTACCGCCCGTCCTCCGCGTTCTTGCGGCTCTCGAGCGAAGGCGTCGCGGAGGCAAGCAGCATAAGAGCCCCGCTCTCAGCGCACCTGACCCTGGCCACGTCCCTCGCGTGGTATCTCGGATCGGAATCGGATTTGTAAGTGTGCTCCTGCTCCTCGTCTATGACGATGAGCCCCGGCTTTGCCAGCGGCGCGAACACCGCGGAACGTGTGCCGACGACCAGGTCGGCTCCGCCGTTCTTCACGCGGAACCAGGCGTCGCTGCGCTCGCCGGCGGACAGGCCGGAATGCATCACCGCGACGCGCTCGCCGTACCTGGAGCAGAATATGGACAGCGACTGGGGAGTGAGCGAGATCTCCGGCAGCAGGACTATGACGCCCCTTCCGGAGGCCAGCACCTCGTCGATCAGGCGAAGCATGACGCAGGTCTTTCCGCTCCCGGTGACGCCCTCCATAAGGGCCGCCTTGGGAGATCCGCTGAACGCAAGCTCCCTGAGGATCCCGAAGGCCTCGCTCTGCTCTTCGCTGAGGGCGATGTCCCCGGAGTACTCGGACGAGGCGTAGCTGCGGCTCTCCAGGAGCAGCAGGTCGCGGTCGACCTCCTCGGTCCTGCGCGAAACGAGCCCCCTGTGCCCGAGCGAATCCAGATTCAGCGGCGTCACCCCCGGGATGCTGCGGAGCTCATCCTCGAGCATGGGCCTCCCGGCTCCCAGCAGCGCAGACAGCGCGGCGCGCTGGCCCGGCGACGTGACTTTAAGCTTTCTGCCGCCGCAGTCGACCGGCTCTCCCCCGAGTATCCCGCATATGCGGTCGGGCGGGAGGGCCAGCGAGAAGACCGCGCAGGTGCGCCTGCGGGCCTCGCGGAACCTCAGCGAACGCATGAGGATCCCGGAGGCGATCATCTTCTTCAGCGCCTTCTCGCCGTCCCTGCCGAACTTGCGCTTCAGCAGCTCCTCGGACGCACCTCCGCGGGCAACGGCCAGCGCGTAGATGGCCGACGACGCCGCGTCCGCGGGCGCGGCTGAGCCAGGGACGGCCTCGATAACGGACGAAAGCCTTGTCAGCGCCGATGACGGGATCATGGCCCTTACGGCCTCGCCGCAGGTGCACAGGGTGTGGGTGCGGAGATAGTCCGCGACCCGCATCATTTCGGGGTCGAGGGCAATGTTCCCCGGACAGACCCCCGATATGAGCTTGACGGTGCGCGGCTTTTTATCGGCCTCCGCTCCGGCTCCGCCGCCTTCGCCGCCTCCGGCCGCGAAGGCCGGAGAGTCGGACACTCTGGTCACCAGCGCCAGGCGCTGGCGGTCGCCCTGCCCGAACGGCACGCTGACGAAGCTTCCCGGTCGGATCTGATCCGCGTACGCGTCCGGTATCCCGTAGTCGTACTCCCGGTCGAGCGCGTACGGCAGATCCAGGGGGTGGACCCCCGCATAAGATGCCGGCTTCTTTTCTGTCAACTCTCGACGGTCCTGCTCTCGGTGGAGAAGCCTTCCTCGCTCTTGTCGACTATGACGTACTCGCCGGAGCATATCTTGTCGATGGCCAGCTTGACCGCCTTCTTGTCCCTGTATTCGGGATTCACTGCGTTCTCGAGCATCGCGCGGTCGACGTCCTTGCTTCCCGTAAGGTTCTTTTCGGCGGCCTTTCTCTCGCGGACGTACTCGTCCGTTATGATCCTGGCGCACTTAGAAGTGGCGATGGACAGCTGATAGCGGTTGAATTTGCCCTTTGTAAGCTGTGCGATTGTCGGATAGATCATTTTATTTCGGTCCTTTCGGCTTTTGTTTTCTGTTTTCTGCGAGGTCACGCTTCCGGCGTCTGCTGCCCGGCGGCGTCGGCGGCGTCCTCGGGCGGGATGCCGAGCCTTGCCGCCACAGTCTCGATCTGGAGGGCGGACAGGAACACGTGCTCGGAATCGGTTATCACCACGGATCTTGTCTTTCGTCCGCAGGAGACGTCGACCGCCCTTCCCTGGTCCCTGGCCTCCGCCACGAGGCGCTTGACCGGCGCAGAGTCGGGGCTGACCAGAGCCACCACTCTGTCGGCGGCGACCATATTGCCGTATCCCAGGCTGATAAATCTCATTTTTACGGGTCTCCTCCCTGTCCGCGGCCGGTCTTCGGGCTCGATCCGGCCGCATGGCGATATTACGCGATTTTATAGATAATACATTATACTATAGTACGATAAAAAAGTCAACAGTTTTCGCCGGGCCGGCCCCGCCTTCCTCGCGGAACACGCCCGCGGACCGCGAACGGAGGCCCCGGGCCCCGTCCGCGTCAAAAAAATCGCGCGAAACTATTGAAAAAACGGCAGAAATATATTAAAATATATTATAATTGTGCGCACGGTGCGCACGGACCTGTCCCGCGGACCGCCGGCGGCGCGGACGGAGGGACTTCTGACTTGTTTATTTTAATTCGAAAGGAATGATAGAGAACATGGTAACAGCCGGAGATTTCAAAAACGGTGTAACATTCGAACTGGAGGGCAACGTGTATCAGGTCATCGAGTTCCAGCACGTAAAGCCCGGCAAGGGCGCCGCCTTTGTCCGCACTAAGATGAAAAACGTCATCACCGGAGGAGTCATCGAAAGATCCTTCTCCCCCACCGATAAATTCGACAGTGCGTACATCGAAAGAAAGGACATGCAGTACTCCTACAACGACGGCGACCTCTACTACTTCATGGACATGGACACCTTCGACACCGTCCCGCTCAACAAGGACGTCCTGCCCGACTCCTTCAGATTCGTGAAGGAGGAGATGATGTGCAAACTCGTTTCCTACAAGGGAAAGGTGTTCTCGGTCGAGCCGCCCACCTTTGTCGAGCTCGAAGTGACCGCCACCGACCCGGGCTTTGCCGGCAACACGGCCACCAACACCCTCAAGCCCTGCACTCTTGAGACCGGGGCCGAGATCAAAGTGCCGCTGTTCATCGAAGTAGGCGAGGTCATCAAGATCGACACCCGCACGGGCGAGTATCTGTCCCGCGGCTCCAAATAATCACCGGACAGACTTCAACCACTGAAGGAGGACCGTTCATGGATCTCAAGGAAAAAGCGTCCTATCTCAAGGGCCTCGCCGAGGGCCTTGAATACGACAAGACGACAAAGGAAGGCAGGCTCATTGCCGCCATAATCGATCTGCTCGACGAGGTCGCGGCAGAGATCGAGGGCATCACCGAGGACGTCAACTACCTCTCCGATTACGCCGACGAGCTCGACAAGGATCTCGGCGACGTCGAGGAGTATCTGTTCGGCGACGACGAACTCGACGACGACCGCGAGTTCGACGACGGTTCCGACGTCTGCGACGGCGACTGCGCCTCCTGCGACATCGAGGACTGCGACGAGCGCACCGCGCCGGCGGACGGACTTAAGGAAGACTGAATCCCGAAGGGACTTCCGTCCCGAAAAATCGCGGCGGTGTCAGCCCCCGACCCGGGCAGGCTGGCACCGCCGCTCGCACAAAAAAGGAGCGGATATGGACAATACCGAGAAGACCGTATGGAAGGGCAGCGCGCTGACGGGGCCGGTGCCTCCGGCACTAGTCGTCTGCGGAACCGCCGAGAGGCCCAACGTTCTGACGGTGGCCTGGACCGGCATCGTAAACTCCCATCCCCCCATGACATACGTCTCGGTCAGGCCCGAGCGCTACTCCTACGCCCTCATCGACGGGACGGGCGAGTTCACGGTCAACCTTCCGACCTCCTCGATGGCCAGGGAGACCGACATCTGCGGCACACTTACAGGAGCTAAGACCGACAAGATAAAAAAGTGCGGCTTCACCCTCTCGCCCGGAACCAGGACAGGCGTGCCCGTGATAGCCGAGTGTCCGCTCAGCCTTGAGTGCAGGGTGTCTCAGAAGCTCGACCTCGGCTCTCACACCATGTTCATCGCAGAGATCCTAGCGGTTCAGGTGGCCAGCAGGCTCATCGATTCCAAAGGGAAGCTCAACCTCCAGCAGGCGGGACTGCTGGCGTTCTCGCACGGCGAATACTTCGCCCTCGGCCGCAAGTGCGGCAATATCGGATTCTCTACAAAATAGCCGCGGGCGTGGCGAAACTGGCATACGCGCAAGATTTAGGATCTTGTTTCTTACGAAGTGCAGGTTCGATCCCTGTCGCCCGCACCGTAAAAAGAAGCAGCCTCGGAGGCACTCGCTTAACGACAGTTCAAATCAACCGTTTTAAGTGACGTCTTCAAGCGGGTCTTCAAAGAAAGAACGGCTATATCGAGCATTATCGCCCGGTATAGCCGTTTCTCTTTTTTCAGGCCGGGCCTCCGGGTTCAAGACGGCTCCTCAGACGCCCAAGGCGCCTGCCGATCGGCTTCGCCGCGATAAACAGGAAGGCCGCGTTCGAGACGATGTAAACGGCGGTAAAAGGAAGGGCGCTGGCCACGGCGGCAAGATAGGCCTCCCTCGAGAGGCCGTCGGTGTACCAAAGCACGGAAAACACGTCCATGAACAGTGAATACGCGGCCCCGGAGACCGCCCCGTACGCCATAAGCGCGGGGCGGCTCTTTTTCAGCAGCGGCGACAGATAGCCGGCGGCCAGGCCGCACAGGCCCCAGGCAAGCATCTGAAAAGGCGTCCACGGCCCCTGGCCGAACACGGTGTTGGAAATGAGCGCCGAAAGGGAACCTACCAGGAACCCCGTCTCGGGGCCGAGCCAGACTCCCGTAAGTATGATCACGGCCGCAGACGGCTTGAAGACCGGGACCAGTCTCCCAGTCACAGCCAGGGCGGTCATGACGGCCGCCGCCGCGGCGGTCCCGGACGAGGTCCGGCGGGACTCGAAAGACGCGGAGAAAAGCAGCAGCGAAAGGACCGCCGCCCCGAGAGATATCACCAGATAACGCCTGTGGTCGAAAACGGCGGCCCCGGCTGCAGTCAGGGCAGGAATGATCAGAAGCGGTATCGAGAAACGCAGCGCGTTCCTGATCCCGCGGTTACCGATGATCACCTCGACACCCCCTTTCCGTCCGGCAGGACGAAGGCCCGGGCGGCGTCGGCCAGCGTAACGCAGCCGTCCGCAAAGGGCGCCGTGATCCTTCTTATGTCCGTCGTATAAAAGTCCGCCGACGAGAAAAAGCCGCCCGGTGTGCCGCTCCCCGCGGCCCTGCCGTCAAACATCATCACGATCCTGTCCGCGCTCTCGGCGGCAAACTCGCAGTCGTGCGTAACGGTAAGCACGGCGACCCCCGCGCCGGCAAGAGCGGCCGTCCTTTCCCGGAGCTCCGCCCTGGCGCCTCCGTCGAGGCCGCAGGTGGGCTCGTCGAGCAGAAGCAGGCCCGGTCCGCGCGCCAGAACGACGGCAAGGCCGAGCAGGCGGGACTCGCCGGCGGACAGGTCGTATGAACAGAGGTCGAGAAGCGGACGGAGTCTGTCGGGACAGTCATCCCCGGCCACTCCGGCCGCCGCCAGCTCCTCCCTTACGCTGAACCCCGAGAACAGCAGCCGTACGTTCTGAGGAAGGATGCCGATCCTGTCTGCACCGTCCCTCTTTCTCCGGCCGGCCGCGGCGGACGGATCTCTCCCGAACACCCGGCAGCTGCCGGAATACGGTTCGAGTATGCCCGCGGCGGTGAGCAGGACCGTGGTCTTGCCGGAGCCGTTTCCGCCCAGCAGGGCGGCGGACTCGCCTATTCGCAAAGTCAGCGAAAAGCCGTTCAGAACGTCGGGCAGGTCTCTGCCGTATCTGAAGCGCACGTCTTTCATCTCAAGCGCGGGAGCTCCGGAGTCCCGGCTGACGGACTTCGCGGCTCCTCCGTTATCTTCGGTGACGGGGCCCGCCGGACGAAGGCCGGACAGGAAGGCCCTGCCCTCGGCCACGGTAACGGGGTACTTTTCCGTCGATCCGGACCTTCCCTTTCTGACTGCGGCGGCAAGCCTCGACGCGGCGGGAGCCTCCGGAGCCAGCGCCGGGACGGACAGCACCGTCCCGATGCCGTCTTCGGGACAGCCGTCGTATATAAGGCGCCCTCTGTCAAGCACCAGCAGCCTGGAGGCGTCGCCCATCAGCGAACCGAGCCTGTGTTCCGCGATGACCACCGTGATACCCAGCTCCCTGTTGAGCCGCCTTACGGCAGACAGAAAGCCGTCCGCCGACACCGGGTCCAGACCCGAGGTCGGCTCGTCCAGAAGCAGCAGCGACGGGCGGGTGACGGCCGCCGCGGCCAGACTCAGCAGCTGCTTTTTTCCTCCGGACAAAGTCGAAGTCTTGCGGTCCAGAAGGCCGTCCAGTCCGAACCACGAGGCCGTCTCGGCGACCCTCAGCGCCGCGAGCTCCTTCGAATAGCCGAGATTCTCAGGCCCGAAGGCGAGCTCCGCCGGCACGGTGTCCGTCACGATCTGACTTTCCGGATCGCGTGAGACCAGCCCTATGAGGGCGGCCTGTTCGGCCGCGGACAGCGAGAGCACGTCCCTGCCCCCCAGCATTACGCTGCCGGATCTTTTTCCCGGGACCGGGGGCTCCGGCTTCAGCAGCCGCAGCAGCGTGGTCTTACCGCTTCCGGACGGCCCCGCCAGGAGAACGAACTCGCCCGGGTCTATATCGAAGGATAATCCGTCTATCACCGGCCCGGAAGACCCGCGGGGCGTATACGACAGCCCGCGTACCGACAGTCCTCCGTACGGGCGCTCTATGCGTTCCACCGTCTGAACACCTCCCCGAAATCAGCATGGCCGCGTCTTTCCCTTGCTCTCCACATGGCAAGCCAGGCGCACTCGCACGCGGCCGGATACAGCGACAGAGCCGCAAAGGCCGCCAGCGAGATATACGTCACAGGACCTCCTCCTCCCTCGGAGAACACCGGATAAAAGGCGATATCCAGCGCTCCGCAGGCGGCCGAGGCCGCGCAGATTCCGGCGCAGACGGCGACAGCCGCCATGACCGCGGCGTCGCGCCACCCGAAGACGAAGCGGTCGAACCGTCGCCTGGAGGGCGATCCCCATCCGCGCGCGTCCATGCTGTCGGCGGCATCGACCGAGGTCTCGAGCGCCAGTCCGACCGTCGCCGAGAACGATTCGGCCGACTCCTTGAGTCTGCCGGCCGGCGAGGCGTCCGAATCCCGGGCGCGGCCTGACCGTTTTATCGAGCTTATATCCTCATAGTACCTGCCGAAGAGCGGAATGAACCTCACCGCGGACGCCCCGACGGCCGCGATCCTCGGCGATATGCGACCCGTCAGACAGAGGGTCTTCTCGACCGTCATTATCCTCGAGAAGCAGTAAGTCCACAGGAGCACGGACGCGGCCATGACGCCGGAATTTGCGCCCCATATGAGCGCCTCAAGCGTCACGGGATTGTCGTTGACGTACAGGAGAACGGTGCTCCCCCTGTGCGAGATCAGCGGATTGACGAGGGTCATGGCAAGGGCCAGGACGCCCAGAGAGACCGGCACCGATGGCCTGCCGCTCCGCGAGATGAAGAAGAACAGCAGCGCGCCGCAGAGCGAGGTCAGCTGGACCGCCGGATGCTGTATGAACATGCCCGTTCCAGCCAGCGCCGCGTAATACAACGCAGTGACGGCCGGGTGCCGGTCGCCGAACCTGACCATGCGCTTCACCTCCTTGCCGATACGTTCATTCCCCGACTCCGGTCAGGGTGTATTCCCAGATTATAACGTCGCCGTCCTTCAGCCTGTACGAGCCGCAGCCGACGGAAGCCGACTCGCCGTTCACGCTGTACATCCAGCCGGAGAGCTCTCCGTAATCGCGCTCCCCGATGTTGTCGACGGCCCTGATATACGCTGACGCCCCGCTGCCTCCCCTGTCGACGAGCAGGCCGTACTTCGCGGCGGCGTCGTTGAGCACGGTGAGGACGGTGTCCCCGGCGGCTATCTTCATGACTGCTCCGTCAAGGATAAGGCCCCCCTCCGGGATCTCCGTCCGGAGGTCGGTCCTGCCTGCAAGAACGGCGCAGCTAATGGTCAGCGTGACGCTGCCTACGGGATCAGCCTTTTCGGTCACAGAACCTCCGAAGCCGTCCGGGGTCTCTATTCTGAGGAACAGAAAGGCCGCGGCGGCCGCCGCCGCAATGACGGCGACGGTGACGTAATAGCCCTTTCTTCGCTTCCCAACAAGGCAGAGTACGGCGCACAGCACGGCTCCGGCGGCAAGCGCGGCCGCGGCGCAGACTGTCCTCCACACCTGCGGTCCCTTAGCGCTCCCCGGAGCCGCGGCCGTCTCCGCCGCCCCGGTGACCGGTGCGGCGGCAGCCGCAGCCTCGCGGTCGGGCGGATCGAACAGAAACACGGGAGGCTGTCCGGAAGACGCCCCCGTGAGCGCGGAGAGGGCAAGCAGGGCCTGGGCTGTCGCGCTGCCGCTGTAGCCGCCGCCGGCCGTGTGGGAAAAGCTGCCGTCCGGTCCCGCGAACGAAAGCAGGGCCCCGAGGACCGAGGCGCCTCCCTTTACGAACCGCCCGTCGGCGGCGGGATCTATCCCGAGCGCGCACAGGGCTATGACGACCTGGGCCGCGCTCTCGGCATTCTTACTGCCGAAAGACGAGTAAGCCCCGTCCGGATCCTGTATCGCGGACAGTACCGCGACTCCCCTCCCGGCCGCCGCGCGGACGTCGCCGCAGCCGGAAGGCGCCTCCCTGGCGCCCGTCACATAGGGCGCCAGGGCCTGGAGGACGATGGCGGTCATGTCGGGATCGGCCCTGTCCCCCGAAAAGACCCAGCCGCCGTCGTCCAGCTGCGCGCCGAGCAGGCGGGCTGTCAGCTCCGCCTCGAGAGCGCGGCAGCCGGCGCCGTAACCTGCCCCGGCAAGATGAAGCAGATAGGCCGACGTGTTGAGTTCCCGGGAGGGAACAAGGCTGTCGACCGTGCCGTCTATATAAGCTGCAGCCTCCGGCATGCTCCGCGCCGCGAGCGCCAGGGCCGTCTTCAGATCGTAAGAAGGCGTCCCGTCGGGCGAGTGGACCGAGACCAGCAGACTGCCGTAATAGCCGTCCGCGGCGGCCTCCCCCCTCGTCTGCCGTGCGAGCGCGACGGCATACCAAAGCTCCCCGGGAGTCTCGCCCGGGCGCCCCGCCATACAGCCGAGGGCTCCCGCGGCGTCCCGGGTGCCGAATCGCCCCTCGAGCAGCGCCCCGGCCGCCTCGGACGCCGTCTTCGCGGCATCCGACGCCGACGCAGGGGAAGCGCCGCCGGCGGCCAGAAAGGCGGCCAGCAGCACCGACATCAGGACTGCGGCCGCCGTGCGCACCGTGCGGCGGGTCAGGACCCGCCGCACGGCACCGGTGCCGACCGTTATTTTACGGTCGCCGCGCATACCGGAGGAACTATGGAGGCCTTGTCATGGGTCGCGCTGACGGTATGCCTGCCCTTCTCCAGCGTGATCACGGCCTTGCCGTCGCTGTCGGTCCTGATACCGGTGGGCTCCCCGTCGACGGTGATCTCGGCGCCCTCGAGCGCGTAGGTCACGGGGGCCCAGTTCTCGTCGTAGCCCGACGCCGTGAGCGTAAGTGTGAGCTTGTCGCCCTTCTTGAGAGACGCCTCGGAGACGTCGAAGTAGGTGTAGACGTCGCGCCAGATGTAGGCGGTGACGATGTCGCCCTCTTTCACGGGGTCGGTGAGCGACATGGCCGATACGTTGTTTACCGTGTAGCCGTAGCTGCCGCCGTTCTCGACGCCCCAGAGCTTGGTGATGTAGAGGCCGTAGTCGCCGGTGGCCGTGCCGTAGCCCGCGGCCGCCCCGCCTTCGAAACCGGCGTCGTGGGCGGCGACGAGCACGTCGTTGACGGTCAGCTTTTCATCGCTGTCGGCGTCGGCGAGTTTTACCGGCACCATGGCCATGACGAGCTTGCCTTCTCCGTCGGCGATGTTCACATAAGCCTTGGGCGAGTTG
>JAEEJM010000025.1 GCA_016281895.1 Clostridiales bacterium | reverse complement strand
GAGCGGCCTGTAGCCGCCGTCGAGATACATACGGGCGAGCGGAGTGTCCCGCAGCACGTGAAGCAGGTGGATCTTTACCAGGTCCGGCCGGAGTCCGGCCGTGTCCCGGACGGTCCTCATCATGGTCCCGGCGTCCTCGCCTGGCAGGCCGAGGATGATGTGAACGCAGACGGCAGCACCGGGGACCGCCGCCCTAAGGGCGCGGTAGCCGTCGACGAAGTCCCCGAAGCCGTGGCCCCTTCCTATGGCGGCTGCGGTCCGGTCGTCCGAGGTCTGAAGGCCGAGCTCCACCGTGAGCCTCGTCCTCTCCGAGACCGAGGCGAGCAGGCTCAGGACGGCGGGAGGCAGGCAGTCCGCCCGTGTCGCTATGCTGATGCCGGCCAGGGCAGGGAAGCCGAGGACCTCTTCGTAGATGCGCGCGAGCACGTCCGGAGGGGCGTAGGTGTTGGTGTGAGCCTGGAGATAGGCTATGCACAGGTCCGTGTCCCATTTGGAGGACAGCCTTCTGCGGCCCTCGTCGTACTGGCCG
Source organism: Clostridiales bacterium (assembly GCA_016281895.1). Taxonomy (GTDB): domain Bacteria; phylum Bacillota; class Clostridia; order Oscillospirales; family CAG-272; genus CAG-390. Next base: position 26,386 of record JAEEJM010000025.1, on the reverse strand, counting down.
CGCAGATCGAGCCCGGCCGGGATGCCGTCGCCCGAGCCCCGCCCGGAGCAGTATATGCAGCCGCCCCCGGCGTCTATGTTGGGGCACGAGAGGCCGGCGTCGAGCGGTATCCGTGCGACCTTCCTGCCGTATGTCCGGCGCAGATAGTATTCGTAAGTGTAATAGCGCTTGTTCGAATCGCTGTTCCGGAAGGGATTCGTCCGCGCCTGGGTCGGTTTTTTAGGCATGTGTCGGCGGAACCTATGCGGGCGCGCTCAGCCGGCCGGAGTCGCCGGCCGCTCGGCCGGGGCGGTGCGCTCCGCCGGGGCCGCGGCCCTGTCCTTCAGCAGCTTTTCGACAGCGGCCAGCCTCACGCAGACGGTGAGCACCTCCATGGCGCGGCTGACCTCGTCGTTCGACGGGTAGGTCGGCGCTATGCGGATGTTCGAGTCGGACGGGTCGATGCCGTAGGGGAAGGTGGCCCCGGCGGGAGTCAGCCTGACTCCGGCCCCGGAGCACAGCTCGTACGTGCGTTTCGCGGTGCCGGGCATGACGTACAGCGATACGAAATACCCGCCGCGGGGCTCAGTCCAGCTGGCGATGCCGGTGTTGGCAAGATCGCGCTTCAGCGTGCCGAGTACGATCTCGAACTTGGGGCGTATGATCCCGGCCAGGTCCTTCATGTGCATCCGGATACCGTCGGCGCTGCCGAAGTAGCGGACGTGGCGGATCTGGTTTATCTTGTCGAAGCCTATGGTCTGAACTCCCAGTATGGGCTTTATCTGGTCGAGGTTCCGCTTTGAGGCCGCGAAGATGGCCACTCCGGAGCCGGGGAAGGAGATCTTGGACGTCGAGGCAAAGTAGAACACGGTGTCCTCGGTGCCGTTCTTTCCGCACTCGCCGAAGATGTCCAGCAGCTGGACGTCCTTGCCGAAGAGGTTGTGGACGGCGTAGGCGTTGTCCCAGAAGATGCGGAAATCGCCGGCCGCGGGCCGCAGGGCGGCAAAGTGGCGGACGACCTCGTCCGAGTAGGTCACTCCGTCGGGATTGGAGTATTTGGGGCAGCACCATATGCCCTTGATGAGCGGGTCGGAGGCGGTGAGCCGCTCGACCTCATACATGTCCGGGCCGTCCGCCAGCATGGGGACGTTGATCATCTCGATGCCGAGCGAGGCGCAGATGCTGAAGTGGCGGTCGTAGCCCGGCACGGGGCAGAGGAAGCGCACCGCGGGAAGGTCCTTCCACGGGACGCACCTGCCCTCCCTGTCCGGTGTGCCGTACAGCATGCAGCGGCAGACCGTGTCGTACATGAGGGTCAGCGAGGAGTTGCCCGCGACGATGAGGTTCTCCGCGGGAATGCCCAGCAGTTCGGAGAACATAGCCTTTGCCTCGGGTATGCCGTCCAGGAGGCCGTAGTTGCGGTAGTCGAAGCCGTCCGCCGAGCGGACGTCGTCGGCCGTTGATATGCAGTCGAGCATCCCGGTCAGCATGTTTAGCTGGGTCCTGCCGGGCTTGCCGCGCGAAAGATCGAGGCTGAGTCCCTCGGCCAGAAACGCCTCGTAGCGCTGTCTGAGTTCCGATTCGAGCGCGTCCAGCTGCGGCGCGCCCATGCCTGAATAATACATTTTATGATCCTTTGTTTCTGTCTTGACGGTCTTGAGCGGGAGCGGCCGGCGAGGCGCTCAGAAGTCAGCGTTTCCGGTCGTTCTCGGGAATGCCTCGACGTCGCGGATGTTGGACATGCCCGTGACGTACATGATCATGCGCTCGAAGCCGAGGCCGAAGCCCGCGTGCTTCGTGCCGCCGTACTTGCGCAGATCGCAGTACCAGGTGTAGTCCTCGGGCGAGAGCCCGAAGCGGGATATGGCCTCCTCGAGGCGCTCCGGGCGCTCCTCGCGCTGGGAGCCGCCGATGAGCTCGCCGATGCCGGGCACGAGCATGTCCGCGGCCGCGACGGTCCTGCCGTCGTCGTTCTGGCGCATGTAAAAGGCCTTGATCTCGCGCGGGTAGTCGTATACGAACACGGGCCGTCTGAAGATCTGCTCGGTGAGATATCTCTCGTGCTCGGTCTGCAGGTCGATGCCCCACTTTACGGGATATTCGAAGGTCTGGCCGCTCTCGGAGAGCAGTTTCACGGCCTCGGTGTAGGAGATCCTTCCGAACTCGCTGCCGATGACGTTGTCGAGCCGATCCGCGAGCCCCTTGTCGATATAGCTGTTGAAGAAGGCGAGCTCGTCGGGGCAGCGCTCTTTGACGAATCGGATTATGTACTTGACCATGGCCTCGGCCGTGTCCATGTAGTCGCCGAGGTCGGCGAAGGCCATCTCGGGCTCCACCATCCAGAACTCGGCGGCGTGGCGCTGGGTGTAGCTCCGCTCGGCGCGGAAGGTCGGGCCGAAGGTGTAGACGTTGCCGAAGGCCATCGCAAAGGTCTCGACGTTGAGCTGGCCGGAGACGGTGAGGCCGGTCTTCTTTCCGAAGAAGTCGCGGCTGTAGTCGACCTCGCCCTCGGGGGTCTTGGGGACGTCCGCGAGGTCGAGAGTCGTGACCTGGAACATCTCGCCTGCGCCCTCGCAGTCGGAACCGGTGATGAGAGGCGTGTGGACGTATACGAAGCCTCGCTCGAAGAAGAAGCTGTGTATGGCGTACGCCACGGCGGACCTCACGCGGAAGACCGCGTTGAAGGTGTTGGTCCTGGGGCGAAGATGCGCGATGGTGCGAAGATACTCGAGCGAATGGCGCTTCTTCTGCAGCGGATAGTCGGGAGTGGACGGGCCCTCGAGCTCCACCTTCTCCGCCTTCATCTCGAAGGGCTGGGGGGCGTCGGGAGTGAGGACGATGGTGCCGGTGCAGACGAAGGCGGCGCCGACGTTCTGCTTTACGGTCTCTGTATAATTATCGAGCTTCCCGGCTTCGAGCACGACCTGAAGGCAGGGGAAGCAGGAGCCGTCGTTCAGTGTAAGGAAGCCGAAGGCGTTGCTCGAGCGTATGGAGCGGGCCCAGCCGCCGACCGTCACGGTCCTGCCGGACCATGCAGCGGGATCGGCAAAAATGTCTTTTACGAGAGTGCGTTTCATGTGTTCCTCCGAAGAAAAATGAATGTCTTGTTTCAGTTGGAAAGACCGCTCCGGCCGCCGGCTCCGTTCCAGAATTCGCGAAGCGCGGCAGGGAGCGAGGAGACGTCGTCGGTCACGCGGATGCCGTCCCAGTGCGGCGGCATGAGGCCGCGGTACAGCGGTTCGGAATACCTGCTGTCGCACAGGATGACGACGCCCCGGTCGGTGTCCCGCCTTATGACACGGCCCGCGGCCTGCATGACCGAGTTCATGCCGGGAAAGACGTACGCGTAGTCGTAGCCCCTCGCGGCCGCCCCGGCGGTGTCGTAATAGTCCCTTATCATGTTGCGCTGTGCCGAAAGGCCGGGCAGGCCGACTCCGGCAATGACCGCGCCGATGAGGCGGCTGCCGGGAAGATCGACGCCCTCCGAGAAGCTGCCTCCCAGCACGCAGAAGCCTACCCGGAGCACGCCGGTGTCGTCCTTGAAGAAGGACAGGAACTCCTCCCGTCCGGCGCGGCTCATCCCGCGCTTCTGGACGGCGATGCTTACGTTCGGGTACTTTTCGGCAAAGGCTGACGCGACGGCCTCCATATAGGCGTAGGAGGGGAAGAAGGCGATGTAGTTGCCGGGCTGCGTCACCGCAGCGGCGGCTATGACGTAGACCAGTCGCCTGACCGAGGCCGGCCGGTTCTCGAGCCTCGTGTCGATGCCGGTCACCGCGCAGACGAAGAGGTTTTCGCGCGGGAAGGGCGATGGGAGCGACAGGCTCATATAGCCGCGTCCTCCGCCCAGCACGTCGGCAAAATAGTCGGACGGGGTGAGCGTCGCCGAGAAGAAGACCGACGAGCGGGCCATGGCGAGAGCGGCGTCCAGGCGGGCCGATGGGTCAAGGCAGTACAGCTGCACGGCGACCCTGCCGCGGTCGAGCGATATGTAAGTCCGGTACCGCCGGCCGTAGGCGTCGGAGGCGTCCTGCCACTTGCGCAGCTTCCGGAGCACGCCTGCCGCCGCGGCCGCGGCCGGACGGTCGGCGCGGTGCGTATAAAAGAAGCGCTCGGTCAGGACGCACAGACGGCCGACCGCGCCGTCGATCCCGGCGGGGGGCTCGGGGCCGTAATACCAGCCCGACGTCAGCCCGTCGGAGCCGGTGACGGAGTTATCGGCGCACAGTGCGGCGGCGCCGGCAAGGATCGCGGAGAGCTCGTCGGCGGCCTCGCGCAGAGGCGTGTCTGCCCCGGCGAGCTCCGTGAGCGCGGAGAGATCGTCCGGCCCCAGCGAGGCGGAGAACATGTCCCTGGCCCGGTCCGGCAGGTTGTGGGCCTCGTCTATCAGGAAGACCCTCGACTCGGGCTCCTCCTGGCCCTTGGAGAAGTACCTTCTCAGGCGGACGGCCGGGTCGAAGACGTAATTGTAGTCGCAGATGATGATATCGCAGTATTCGGAGACGTCGAGCGACAGCTCGTACGGGCAGACGCCCGCCGCGGACGCGGCCTCGGAGACTGCCGGCGGCGATATGCCGAGGTAGCGGCTCATAAGCACCCCGGCGGCCTCGCGCGAGCGCTCGGCGTAATTGCGCATAAGAGGGCAGCGGTCGGGGTCGCAGACCCAGTCGGCGCCCCTTGCCAGGGGACAGATCTGCTCTTTGGCGGTCAGGATCACGGTCCTGAGCTCGGCCGAGCGGGACAGCCGGCGGGCGGCCGCGAAGGCCTCGCGCCTGGTGCTGGCCTTGGATGTGAGATAGAATATCCTTCTGATCCCGGCCGAAGGAGCGGCGCGGAGGGCTCCGTAGAGCACGGAGACGGTCTTTCCGATCCCGGTCGGAGCCTGGGCGAAGAGCCTCTCGCCGCGCTTCACGGCGGAGTGGACGGTCTCTATGAGTTCCCTCTGTCCGTCGCGGAGCGACGAGTGCGGGAAGGGAAGCTTCCGCAGCGCCGGGACCAGTACCTCGGCGCGGCGCTTCTCGTGGGCTATTCTGCCCCTTACGGCGGCGACGGCTGCCGACAGCACGGCCGAAAGCGCGTCCGCCGGGTAGGAACCGGGGAACGGGGTGAACTCTCCTTCCCCTTCGGGGGAGGCGAGAGCCGAGCACACGCCGACCGACGACAGGCCATTCTCGTTCGCGTAGAGGCAGGCCAGTATCATCAGCGCGGAACTGTGGGCCGCCGAATGCGATCTCGGCAGGGTCCGGGGAGCGGAGACGAATTCGTATACGGTGCCGGTGCGGTCGTCGACGGCGTCGGCGGTGCCCCGCAGGACGATCTCGACGTCCCCGTCCCGGAAGCGGAGCGAGAGCACTGCGCCGGTCCGTGCTCCGGGGAGCCGGCCGGCCATAAGAGGCCGAAGTCCGTCCGGCACGGGAGGGTAGCCCGGGGCGCCTCCCGAGAGCCTTGCGAGCTCGGAGACGGTCAGTTCGACGGAGGGCTCTCCCGACGCGCCGTATGCGAACTTCATTCGATCACCCCCGCAAGAATAAAATCACATTATTATAGCATATTTATCCCGCGCCTGTCAACTGCCGGAGGCGGTCTCTTAACAGTTTATTCAAAGAAAGCCGGGATTCTGTTCACAGGGTTTCTGTATAATATTTCCGACATCAAGATTTTCCGGAGGTTTTTTATAATCGATGAAGACGAAAGCAGAGCGGCCCGTCATCACCGTCATCGGCTCGGGCATGATGGGAAGCGCCGTGACCTGGCCGGCCGCGGACAACGGCTGCGATATAAGACTTGTCGGCTCGGTGCTGGACGACGCGATAATCGAACATGCCCGGGCGACCGGCGAGCACCTGACCCTGAAGCGCAGGATAAGGAACCCGGAGAGGTATTCGTACTACCGTTTCGACGAGCTCGACGCCGCGCTGGACGGAGCCGACCTTACGGTATGCGGGGTCAGCAGCTTCGGCCTCGACTGGTACCTCGACAGCGTCATTCCCAGACTTCCCGACGGCGTCCCCGTGCTGTCCATAACAAAGGGCATGATCCACACGGGCGCGGGCAATCTCATCTCCTACCCCGAGAGGATGGAGAGCCGCGCTGCCGAGGCCGGAAAGAACATCGATTTCATGGCTGTGGGCGGCCCCTGCACATCTTACGAGCTGGCGGATCTCGACCCCTCCTGCGTGACCTTCTGCGGCCGCAGACCGGAGCTGCTCCGGGCGGTCCGCGAATGGTTCGAGACGCCGTATTACCATGTGAGCCTGTCGACCGACGTCCGCGGCGTCGAGTGCGCCGTCGCGCTGAAGAACGCGTACGCGCTGGGCATATCGCTTGCCATAGGGATGTCCTACCGCCGCGAGGGCCGCGAGTTCGAGCATTACAACTCGCAGGCGGCCCTGTTCGGCCAGGCGGTCAGGGAGATGAAGCTTCTGCTCCGGATCTGCGGCGGAGGCGACGACTGCCTCGCCCTCGGAGCCGGAGACCTCTACGTCACGGTCTTCGGCGGCCGCACGAGGCGCCTCGGCATCCTGCTGGGGACCGGGCTCGGCTATGCCGAGGCCAGGGCGCGCCTTGCGGGCGTCACCCTGGAATCGACGGCGATCGCCGTCCGCACGGCCGAGGCCGCCGAGGCGCTCGAGGCCGCCGGCACCGTCCGCAGGGAGGACCTGCCGATGCTGCATCACATCGCCCGCCTCCTCGGCGGCGAGACCGGGATCGAGGTCCCCTGGGACAGCTTCGAGACGGAGAATTTCGGCTGATCCGCGATAATCTCTGAGGCTCAGCCCTTGTTGTATACGCCGACCTGCGCAAAGCGCTCCGGCGTGTACTCGAGCGACGGCTTGTAAGTGCCGCCGTGGCCCTCGTCGTCGTAGAAGGGAGTCAGGTCGTCGTTCTCGACCTCCTTCATCTCCTCCTCGCTGTGGAAATCCGGGACCTTGAACATCTCGCCGTTGTTCATGCTGCTCTTGAGCGAGAGGCACGCGGTCGCGGCGATGGCTGCGGCCTTGTAAACGTCGAAGTAGGGCTCGACGCCGTCGCGCAGGTAGGCGATGATGTTCTGGACCACGATGTAGTCGGATCCGCCGTGACCCGCGGACAGGCCCTGCGCCACGCGGGGATCGAACTTGCAGACCGAATCGGTGGGATCGTAGAACTGCAGCTCGGGCGTGCCCTCGGGGTTGTTCCAGTCGCTGAGATGCAGGCGGATCCTGCGCTCGGTGTGCCTGCCCCATTCTGCGGAGCCCTTGTCGCCGAAGGCGCGGTAGGCGGAATAGCCGGAGGATATGCCGTTGCAGCCGCTGAAGCGGGCGACGGACCCGTTGTCGAACTTGCAGAGCATCTGGGCCATGCCGTCGGTTATGGCGCGGAACGGGAACTTGTCCTTCTGGACCTGCGAGACCGCCGCCTGGGCGGAAACGTATCTCGGGCTGCCGTCGACCATCATCATAAGAGGAGCGAGCGAGTGGGAGAGATAGAAGCAGCGGGGCTCCCAGTTCCTCCAGTGGTACTTGCCCTGGGACCTCGCGTAGAGGGCTTCGGGCCCGTCGTGGTGGTTGTACTCGCCCTCGAGGTACATGACGGTGCCGAGAGTCCCCTCGTGGCAGAGTCTGGCCAGCTCAAGAATGCCGGTCATGTAGGGGTAGTTCTCGCAGAACATGTACTTGCCGCCGAGCCTCTCCTTGGCGCGGACGAGCTCGCAGCACTGCTTGAGCGTCGAGGCGGGGAGGCACTCGGAGAGGGCGGCCATGCCGGCCTCCATCACCCTGATGGCGAAGGGCGCGTGCTCGTGGAAGTAGTTGGCGAGGAAGACGGCGTTCATCCCGTGCTCCTTGCCGTAGGCCATGAATTCATCGAATGACGCGAAGCCCGGCACGCCCGGGAAGGTCGAGGTGGCGTTTGCGAGGCGGCTCTCGTTCTTGTCGCAGAAGGCCACCATCTCGATGGCGTCCTCGTGCGAGAAGAGTCCGGCGTAGTTGAGGCCCCGGCTGCAGCCGAAGACGCCCATCTTGATTTCTTTGCTCATTTTTCTCCTCCGTGGACGGGCCGCGTCTGGCCCGCCATATTTGATACGGGCCGCGGAAGACAGCCTTCCGCGGCCCGGCAGTTTGTGATGATGCGGATCAGCCTTCGTACACGCCGACGCGGTCGAACTGATCGGGGGTGTATTCGAGCGACGGCTTGTAGGTGCCGCCGTGGCCCTCGTCGTCGTAGAACGGGGTCAGGTCGTCGTTCTCGACTTCCTTCATTTCCTCTTCGCTGTGAAAATCCGGGATCTTGAACATCTCGCCGTTGTTCATGCAGCTCTTGAGCGAGAGGCACGCGGTGGCGGCGATGGCGGCAGCCTTGTATACGTCGAAGTAGGGCTCGACGCCGTCACGCAGATAGGCGATGATGTTCTGGACCACGATGTAGTCGGATCCGCCGTGACCCGCGGACAGGCCCTTGGCGACCCTGGGATCCCTGGCGCAGACGTATCTGGTGGGCTCGTAATACTGAAGATCCGGAACACCGGGAGGGCAGGTCCAGCCCTTGTAGTTGAGACGGACCTGTCTGTTGGTCTGTCCGCCCCACTCGGCGGCGCCCTTGTCGCCGAACGCGCGGTAGGCGGAATAGCCGGAGGCTATGCCGTTGCAGCCGCTGAAGCGGGCGACGGAGCCGTTGTCGAACTTGCAGAGCATCTGGGCCATGCCGTCGGAGATGGCGCGGAAGGTGAACATCTCCTTCTGGATCTGGGACACGGCAGCCTGGGCGGAAACGTATCTCGGGATGCCGTCGACCATCATCATAAGAGGAGCGAGCGAGTGGGAGAGGTAGAAGCAGCGGGGCTCCCAGTTCCTCCAGTGATATTTGCCCTTGGATCTGGCGTACAGATCGGAGGGGCCGTCGTGGTGGTTGTATTCGCCCTCGAGGTACATGACGGTGCCGAGCGTGCCCTCGTGGCAGAGGTGGGTGAGCTCGAGGTTGCCGACCATGTACGGATAGTTCTCGCAGAACATGTACTTGCCGTTGAGTCTCTCCTTTGCGCGGACGAGCTCGCAGCACTGCTTGAGCGTCGAGGCGGGGAGGCACTCGGAGAGGGCGGCCATGCCGGCCTCCATCACCTTGATGGCGAACGGGGCGTGCTCGTGGAAGTAGTTGGCGAGGAAGACGGCGTTCATCCCGTGCTCCTTACCGTAGGCCATGAATTCATCGAATGACGCGAAGCCGGGGATGCCGGGGAAACGCTCCATTGCTTTCTGCAGACGGTCTTCCTTCTTGTCGCAGAAGGCTACCATCTCGATGGCGTCTTCGTTGGCGAACAGACGCGCGTAGGCAAGGCCGCGGTCGCATCCGAATACGCCGATCTTGATCTCTTTGCTCATGTGTTGACTCCTTTCGATTTGCCCCGCTGAAACGGCGGGCCGGTTCTTATGGTTTTAAAATAACAGTCGCAGGAAACGGTTGCGTCGGGCGTGAGCGGGCATGCGGCGGCGTCCGCCGGCCGCGCTCAGTCCGCGTAGATCGGGAAGCGGGCGGTAAGTGCGGCCGCGGCCTCGGCTACGGCCTCCTTTTTCTCCTCGAAGGAGAAGATGCAGTCGGCCAGCAGGTCGGCTATGACGGCCATCTCGGGCTCCTTCATGCCGCGCGAGGTCACCGCGGGGGTGCCGACCCTGAGGCCGGAGGTCACGGTGGGCTTCAGCGGATCGCCGGGGATGGCGTTCTTATTGGCGGTGATGTGGACCGAGTCGAGCGCGTGCTGAAGCTCGATGCCGGTCACGGGAGTGCCGCGCAGGTCGAGGAGCATGAGGTGGTTGTCGGTGCCGCCCGTTACAAGGTTGACTCCGCGGGCGTTGAGGCCGGCGGCCAGCGCGCGGGCGTTGACGACGACCTGCCGCTGGTACTCGGCAAAGCCGGGGGCCAGAGCCTCGCCGAAGGCGACGGCCTTGGCGGCTATGATGTGCATGAGAGGACCGCCCTGCGTGCCCGGGAAGATGGCCTTGTCGATCTGCTTTGCGTACTTTTCGGGGCAGAGGATGAGGCCGCCGCGAGGGCCGCGGAGAGTCTTGTGCGTCGTACTGGTCACTACGTCGGCGCAGGGGACCGGCGAGGGGTGCAGGCCCGCGGCCACGAGGCCGGCAATGTGGGCCATGTCGACCATCAGATAGGCCCCGACCTCGTCGGCGATCTTTCTGAAGGCGGCAAAGTCTATGGTCCGGGGATACGCGGACGCCCCGGCGACGATCATGCGCGGCCTGCACGAGAGGGCGAGCTCCCGCACGCGGTCATAATCTATGAGGCCGGTCTCCTGCGAGACCTCGTACTGAACGACGTTGAAGTATTTGCCGGATATGTTGATCTTGGTCCCGTGGGAGAGGTGGCCTCCGGAGGCCAGCGACATGGACAGGACGGTGTCGCCCGGCTCGAGAAGGGCAAAGAAGACGGCCAGATTGGCGTTGGCGCCGCTGTGCGGCTGCACGTTGGCGTGCTCGGCCCCGAACAGCCTGCAGGCGCGCTGGCGGGCGAGCTCCTCGACCTCGTCGACGAAGTCGCAGCCGCCGTAGTATCTGTGCGCGGGGTAGCCCTCGGCGTACTTGTTGGTCAGGATGCCTCCCGCGGCAAGAAGCACCGCTTCGGAGACGATGTTTTCGGAGGCGATGAGCTCGATGTTGGCGCGCTGGCGGTCGAGCTCGCGGCCGCAGGCGGCCGCCACCTCGGGATCGAATCGGTTCAGCTTTTCAAAAAACATGACAGTCCGTTTCCGTTCCGGGCGTCTGCCCCGGAACTGTTTTCTCGGATCCGGCGGCCTACGGCTGCTGGCGGTCGGCCCCGGTCCGGCATTCCCCGGTGCGCCCGGAGACAAGACCATTATACTCTACCCGGGTTTGCTTTGTCAACGGATTTCGGCAAACTTGCGAATATTCGCGCACGTATGCATCCGCGCATGAGCCGGCCCGCGTCTGCGGCGCCGAAGTTGACGCGGAATGATTGATTTTTGGTCGGATTTGTGGTAGAATAACAAAAAACCGCGGCGTCCGCGCGCATCGCGCCGGACCGGGCCGCTTCACCAGGGAGGAAATGATGAAAAAACTGCGAATCGGAGTCCTCGGCGTCAGGCGCGGAAACACTTACGTCAAGACGCTGAAGATCGGGAAATTCACCGAAGCCAGAGTGACCGCCATCTGCGATTTCGACACCAAGAGGACGGCACATACCTTGGAGAACTACTGCCAGAAGGGGCACCTCGCGCCGAAGGTGTTCACTGACGCCGAAGAGTTCCTCGAGTCCGGCCTGTTCGACGCCGTCCTTCTCTGCAACTACTTCCACGAGCACGCGGATTACGCGGCCAGATGCCTTCGCAAGGGCATCCACGTCCTCTCTGAGACCATGGCCGCGGCGACCATGGCGCAGTGCGTCGAGCTCTGCCGCGCCGCCGAGTCGACCAAGGCGGTATACATGCTGGCCGAGAACTATCCTTACACCCGGGCCAATTTCGAGATGAAGCGCCTCTACGAGGGCGGCACCCTCGGAAAGCTCATCTTCGCCGAGGGCGAATACGTCCACATGATGGGGCCCAAGGAGACCGAGTCCTATCTCTCCCCGAACGCGGTCGGCCCCGACCACTGGCGCCGCTGGATGCCCTGCACCTATTACAGCTCGCACGCCCTCGGCCCGCTGCTCTTCATAACAGGCGAGATGCCGAAACGCGTTGTCGCCATGGCCGCCCGCGACAGCGACGAGCACCTGGCCGGCTTCACCGGCCGCAACCGCCCCGAGGCCGCCGGCGTGATGCTCATCACTACCGACAGAAACGCCGTGATGCGCGTGAACGGCTCCAGCTACATGGCCCCGCGGGGCAACTGGTACCGCATCGCCTGCTCTAAGGGCGGCGCCGAGACCGTGCGCGGCGACGGAGAAAAGCTACGCCTCAGCTACAACAGCTGGGAGGTGCCCGAAGGCGGCGAGGAGAACCGCATCTACCAGCCCGACTGGCCCTGCGACGCCGGCATGGCCGACGTGTGCGGCCACAAGGGCGGCGACTACTGGACCATCAAGCGCTTCCTGGACGCCTGCCTCGGCCGCACCGACCCCTGGCCGGACGTCTACACAGCCTGCGCCATGTCCGCGGTCGGCATCCTCGGCTGGAGGTCGGTCTGCAACCGCAACCTCGCCTACGACATCCCCGACTTCCGCGACGAGGGAGCCAGGGCCTACTGGCAGGACGACAGGCTGTCGCCCTTCAGGCCGGGCAATATTTAACAGTCAGCCGTAGCCGCCGTCGCGGGCGACCCCGGAACCGGCCGCAGCCGCCGTCCGGGCAGTATCGCGATCAGCCGCAAGCCGCCGGACCGGCCGGCGGATAATGAGATAAGAACGGAAGCTGCCGCCCGGGGGGCGGCAGCTTCCGTTCGTCAGCATGTCAGCATAAATTACAGCAAACTAAACACATATTGAATCAGTTTTCAGTTTGATTTTTCGCGGTTTGATTCATAAAGGCCAGCCTGTCCTTCTCGGCCGCGGACATCGACAGCTGCTGGATGACGGTCACGGCCAGCATGACTGCGGCCAGGAAGAAGATCATGTATCGGTACGTGCCCTGGATGTCGTACGCCAGGTTGGCCAGGGGCACGCCGCAGGCATAGCCGAGCGTGTTGAAGGCCAGGTAGTAGCCGAAGACCTTCTTGTAGGCCTTCTTTCCGAACATGAACGATACGAGCAGGGGGATCATGACGGTCTCGAGCGGCATTCCGAACGAGGAGATTATCGAGTAGATCCAGGCGGGCAGGGGATGCTCCGGGGCAAGGAAGCAGAGCGAGGCCAGCGCCCCCATTGCGCACACGCAGCAGGCAAAGAAGGTCTTCTTCATGCCCAGGGTGTCGTATCCGATCCCGGCCAGCGTTTTGGAGATCATTAGCAGGATGGCGTGCGAGGCGAAGATCACTATGACGTAGTTCTTGTCGAAGCCGAGGTCGTACATGTAGGGCTTCGAGATGTTGCCCATCGACTGAAGCACGAAGCCGGTGAAGAAGACGCAGACCGCGGAGACGTAGAAGTACGGCTTCCTTACGATCTCGGCCATCCCGCGGCCCTCCCAGTCGAGGCCGCGGCGGGCCTTGCGCGCGCGGTCGCGGCCCAGAGGCTCGAGGCCGATGTCGGACGGGCGGTTTCTTATGAGGAGCACCGCCAGCACGCCGGTGACGGCGAACAGCACGGCAATGATCCTGTACGCGAGCCGCCAGCGGGAGAGCTCGTAGGGGAGAGAACCGTCGGCGCCGTATATTATCTTCGTGACTATGAATTCGGATGTGAAGCCGCCGAGGCCGTTGGCCGCAAGCAGGAAGCCCATTATGGTGCCTTTGCCGTTAGTGAACCAGTTCTCGACAAGGTTGCCGACCATGGAGGTCGTGGTCCAGCAGAGGCCGGCGCCGAGCAGCGCCCCGCCTATGTAGAAGTGCCAGTAGTCGGTGGCAAAGGAGCTGATGAGGAAGGACGCCATCAGGAAGCCGAAGCCGAAGCCGGCCATCTTGCGCAGGCCGAGCTTTTCGACCGTGCGGCCGAGGAAGAAGCTCATGACGGCCGTGGTTATGTAGCGGAGGGAGTCCGACACGGTGAACAGGCTGCGCTTCAGCCCGAGCGACCCCGTGACGGCCGTGAGGAAAGTGCCCTTGGTCGAGGAGCCGTAGCCGAGGGCGATGAATATCATAAGAAAGCTGATCCCGAAAATGACCCAGACGTATGTGTTCCTGCGGGGAGACGCCGCTTCCGGCGCCGCAGTATCGGGCCTTTTTTCGTCCATTTGTGCCTCCGTCCGCCGCGCCGGGCGCGGCAATCGATCCCCGGCGGCTCCCGCCGCCGTCCTGTGGTGTGAGCCGGGCGCCGTTCGTGCGCCGGCGGGGCCGCCGCTCCGCCGCGGTCTTCCGCCTCCGGCCGGGACGGGATCCCTGTCGTTCAAAAGATAATTATATATTTTTTCCACTGTCAATTCCATATGCAATATACACAATTTGCCCTCACGGGTTTTGTGAAACTGCGCCGAAAAACAGGGTGCCGGAACCGCCGTCTCGCTTTTCGTATTGATAAAACCCCTCCGGGGTAGTATAATCATTACAAGAAGGCTCCCGCGGCCGCCTCGTAAGGCGCGCCCGGGCGGAAGTCGGAAATCATGCCGGAGCGGCCGCGGCCGACCGGCCCACAGGAGGCTGTTATGGCAAAGAGCAAGACTATCAGAATCGGTGTGTTCGGCTGCTGGCGCGGACACGCCTACATCAGATCGCTGGTGAACGGAAAGATCCCGGGCTGCCGCATCACGGCTCTCTGCGACAAGAAGCAGGACAGGATCCAGTCGTGTCTCGAGGACCTTCCCAAGGGAAGGCTCGCTCCCAAGGTATTCAGCGATCCCGAGGAGTTCTTCGATTCCAAACTGTTCGACGCCGTTTTCCTCATCAACTACTTCAACGAGCACGCCAAATGGGCCGTCAAGGCTCTCGAGAAGAACATCCACGTGTTCTCAGAGACCATGGCCGCCTCGACCATGGCGGACGCCGTCGCGCTCTGCCGCGCGGCTGAGAAGAGCAAGGCCATATACATGATGGCCGAGAACTATCCCCACAGCAAGGGAAATCTGGAGCTCAAGAAGGTCTACGAGAGCGGAACTCTCGGAAAGGTCCTCTTCGCCGAGGGCGAGTACGTCCATCCCATGAGCCCCAACGAGTCCCGCAGGTACCGCGATCCCTCTGTCCAGGGCCCGTACCACTGGAGACGCTTCAACCCCATCACGTATTACTGCTCGCACGCCCTGGCTCCGCTCATGTATATGACCGGCGAGATGCCCAAGAGGGTCGTGGGCATGTGCGCCTACACGCCCGAAGAGGTCCGCCAGATCTACCACAGCAAGAAGGCCGAGTCCGTCGGCGTCATGCTCATAACCACCGACGGCGACGCCGTATTCCGCGTAAACGGCTCGTCCAGCATGGGCCCCCACGGCAACTGGTACAGACTTGCCTGCACAAAGGGCGGCGCCGAGACCATCCGCGGCAACCAGCGCAAGGTCCGCGTCGCTTACAACAGCTGGAACAAGCCCGAAGACTGGGAGGAGTCCGAGAAGACCTACGAGGCCGAATGGCCTTCCGACGCCGAGATAGCCGACGCGGCCGGCCACGGCGGAGGCGACTACTGGGTGGTCCGCAAGTTCATCGAGTCCATCCGCGGCGAGAACACCCCTTTCCCGAACGTCTACCAGGCCTGCGCCATGTCGGCGGTGGGCATACTCGGCTGGAGATCCATCCTCAACGGCAACATCCCTTACGACATCCCGGATTTCAGCAACGAGGAGGAGCGCAAGAAGTGGCAGGACGACCGCCAGTTCCCGTATCCTTCAGAAGACGCTCCCAACAACATCCCCTTCACCTCAAGGCCCGTTACGGACGCCGGCGACTGGAACTGAGCCGGGCGGGGCTGCCAATAAGGCCCGCGAATAATTTGGCAAACAATCCGGTTTTTGAACAGAATTGCGGCAAAAAGCAAAAATATGCCCTGCAGAAGCGCTTCTGCAGGGCATATCCAAAATAAACGTTTGCAAGCAAACCTCAGAAAAACAGATAAAACCACTTGACAAACCGATATTTCGGAGTTACAATGATAATGCACTTGTTCGGAGGATACTTGTATCTTCAGAACGCACCCGCCAGGCGTTGGTAGCACCTGACGGGTTTTTTGTTCACAAGGTACTATGAATCAACCCATTGGATGTCTTGCTCGACATCCCAAAACTTCTTACCGTCAAATATACGTGCCTCAAGAAAAGCATTAAAGAACTCATCAATGCTGTCGGCATCAATTGACCATAAGAATCTGTCGTTTGGAGGCTGGTACTGAGCGATCTCATAGTGCCATCCGCCGTTTGGCCTGTTGTAGCCTTGAGCCCAGTATTTGATGCCATGAAAAACAAATACGGTATCTTGACCGGAATATATATTGTTAAGAAAATCATTCGGATTTCCGTCAATCATATGTTTAACCCCCTGAAGTATTTTTTGTACTGTTGCAACATAGAATCAGTCAATCGCTTGGCTTCAGAACGGCTGAAAGGACCATCCTTGTTTTGGCTGAATCGAGAATCGTATGTGTGATAATGAAGGATTTTTTCGTGTCTGTTTCCGGTAAGAGATTCTTCGATGGTATATGCGATCTCCAAATACAGAGCATGTGATTTATCATACAGTCTCAACTCGCGGAATGTTCCGTCGGGTTCCAGTTTCAGATAAGCATCGCTGGAATGCGAGGATTCAGGAAGACCGTGTTTCCCGGAACCGGTTTTTCCTTTGAGGATTTTGACGCCTTCCCATTTTCCGTCTTCGGAAAAAGAAGTGTCAACTTCGTAAAGATTGTCTACAGGATTACCTGCAGCAAAAGTACCGCGGCCGCCCATTTATCTCACCTTCTTTCTCGACTCTTTATAATTGACTGCAATCACATTGCCCTCCATCTCGGGAAACGGATCGCCAAAACAGATTATCGCTTCCGGTTCGATCCGAAGGAGCATTTCATTATAGCCGGACAAGAAAGCCTTTTTCTCATGCTTGCAACCAATCATACCGATTGCAACAACGCAGCCTTTTTCAATAGAATCGAAGCAGTAGCCGTAACTGACATAATCGCTCCAACTTACAGTTGGAATGGCAAGCAAACCTTTGTTTTGCCAATATGCTCCAATCCACCGGTTTTTCCCTATGCTTTCAATCTGCCTCCAGCGGGGCATTTCTCTGTACAAAGAGAAATCCGGAGTCATTACGAAAGCATACTGAGAATACTTATCAACCGTTGTGTGCGGATGACTGTATATTCCCGAGAACCTGAAGTCGTCCACAAAGAAATGAACACCATATTTTTTATACTTCGGCGTTTCGTTTTCCCGTGTGTCTGAACATGCGAGAAGCCTGATATCATCAAGCGGAATGCTTTGTTTCCGGATTTGAGCGAATCCATACCTCCCGATTGGCTGGAATTCGTCCCTGAGGAAACAATGGCCAGTGCGAAATCCTTTAGAGTTCATTACCTGAACCTCCTTAAATTGATATTTTTTGTCGGAGATACAGGTTGCACTTGTCCGAAGGACACTTGTATCTCCAGAACAAACCGTTTTGGTTTTTGCATGAGTTAAAAACGTTTGGTAGCCGTTTTCAAAACAGCAATATGTAGCGGTGCAGAAATCACGTCAGGAAGAGCGGTCGCTTAAAGAGACGGTCTTGTCTTCCTGTTCCAGCGATCGCATTTTATCATCGAATTGATCCCCCAGCAGATGCCTAAGCAGCGGTTCTTCATATTCAAAGATTTTATTGCCATATCGCTTTCGTCTGTTCCTGAGGTTTTTTTCGATGAACCCTGCCATCTCATAATCCACCTCAAAAACGGCCATTATTTGATTGATATTACTGATCTTTAAGGCAATAAGGTAGGATACCGGAGCAAGAAAGTATTTGCCGAAGTAGTCAGCCAGATCGTCATCTTCGGCCTTTTCATCATTGTCTTCACAAACGTAATGTCTTACCTCGTGAAGAATATTCCTCCTCATGTTGCCAATTGAACCTACCTCCTCGATGTCGTTGTTATAAAAGATCATTGGTGGCGTTTCATCAGTTGGCGGAACATAAAAACCGGAACTGGATTTCTTTTTCAGCAGTTCGCGTTCCTGAGGAGGGAACTCGCCATACGGCACAAGGTTAACGCCCATCTTTCTGCAAATTTCTTTCTCGTCAATTGGGAAAGAATGAATATTATAGTCAATATAGATCTCTCCGACGAGTTCTGCCATCCTATCGTAATTATTCCCGCTTCTGTACATCAGTTCAGGGTCCCGAGAATCAGGGCGATAAGGCGGTTTTTCTCTTCGGGAGTCAGCTCGTTGCCGTAACGCGCGACAGCCGTGGAGATTGCATTGTATGCGGTTTCGGATTTGTCTTTCTCATCGAGAAGATAAGTGGTTTCAACATTAAGTGCTTTTGCAATGTTTACAACGATGTCAAGTCTGGGGCGCTGCTCACTGCGTAAATACCTTGAGATCGAGCTTTCGGGGATACCGCTTAACTTTGCCAGTTCCTTCTGAGTAAGGTCCTTTTTTTTCATCAGGTCAAAGACCTTTTCTTTCCAAGACATTTATTACCTCCTTCGGCTCTGTTCCGAGCCCGCTTATATTATACATTCCAGGACTGGGATTGTCAATACCCGTATTGGAATTTTTTGTTTTTTATCATTGCTTTTCAGCAGACGACTCGATTGAAAAAGCCGACAAACCGTCTGTCCGCAGTCAAATAATCATGCGGCTCTCTGATCCTGAAGAAAGAAAGCGGCGCAATGAATGGATACGAAACGATCATGCCGCAGCCGTGGCACCGCAAACTGTATAACAAAAAACGCACGAGAATTTGATTTGTCTGCAAACGACCATAATATCGCACGATCCGGCTCCCGCGTGCCGGCGCACAATTTGGCTCCCGATTATTGACACGCCGCACGTGACAAGAGTATAATATACGTATCGACTGTTATTATTACCGCCGCGCGCCGCGCGGCGGGCGCACGGAGGAGAAACATGTACACTTTAGGGATCGACATAGGCTCCACCGCCGTAAAGGCGTGCGTCATACGCTGCGGAAAAGAATCCGCCGTCGTGGGCCGGGGAAGCGCCGACTATCCGACATACCGCGAGAACGGCTTCGTCGAGCAGGATCCGCTCGACTGGAACCGCGCCTCGGCTGAGGCGGTCAGAAAGGCCGTCGCCGGGCTCGGCGACGAGGAAAAAAAGCAGATCGGCGGCATATGCATGTCCGCCCAGGGCGGAAGCGTATACATGGCCGACGCCGACAGAAAGCCCATAACCAGGGCATACACCTGGATGGATCTTCGCGCCGTCGACGAGGTCCGGCAGATGCTTGCCGACCTCGGGCCCGACCTCGTCCGCGACGCCTGCGGATGGAACCTCTCCGGCTCCAGCGCCGCCGCGAAGGTGCTCTGGCTGAAAAAGCACCTTCCGGAGGTCTATGCCGCGGCCCGTTACTACTACACCACCGAGGAGTCCGTCACCGGCTATCTGACCGGCAATTTCGTCACCGACCCGACCGGCCAGGTCATGACCCGCTTCTACGACTACCGCACGAGGCAGAATCTGCGCCCGGTGCTCGACTATCTGGGCCTCACCGACGACAACCTCCCCGAGGTAAGACCGTGCGGGACCGTGGCCGGCTACCTTAAGAAGGACTCCGCCGCCGACCTCGGCATACCCGAGGGCATCCCCGTGTACACCGCGGCGCACGACCAGTACTGCGCCTCCATAGGCAGCGGCATCACCGAGCCCGGCCAGCTGCTCATAGCCACCGGCACCGCCTGGGTCGTCTTCGGCGTGTCCGAGCAGCCCATGTTCGGAAAGGGAGCTCCGGCCCCCTCCAGGCACCCCATCGAGGGCAGGTACGGCATCATGAGCTCGCTCTCCGGCTGCGGCGGAGCCATAGGCGCCTTTGCCGAGGCCAACGGCACCACGCCCAGGGCCCTGGACGAGGCCATCGAGGCCTACGGTCTGGCCAGGATGCGCGAGGAGTGCGCCGGCTACTTCCTGTGCCCGGTGCCCGAGTCCTCCACCCCCCACAGGCCCGGCGTGTGCAGCACAGAGCTCAGGATCGCCGAGGGGCGCACCGCCCCCGAGACCGCGCTCGCGGCCATGGAGGGCGCCTGCTTCGAGATCCGTCTCCTCATCGAGAGGTTCGAGAGGGCCGGCTTCCCCCACACCGGCGAGCTCACCATGTCCGGCGGAGCCTCCAAGAGCCCGCTCTGGAGAGGCATCATGGCAGCCGTAGTCCCGCACCGTCCGCTGTTCAGGCTCACCGAGGCCGACGCGCCGGCTCTCGGGGCCGCCATCCTTGCCGCCGGCAGCTGCGGCGCCTATCCGAACCTGGCTGAGGCGTCCCGCTCGTTCGCGCAGAGGATACCCGTCGAATGCGATCCCGCCGCCGCGGAGTATTACGAGAAGAAGTTTGCCGCCTACCGCGAATGGGCGCTGGCCTGACCGGCCTTCCCGCGCGGACTCCGCGCGGTCAGTTGCGAATCTGAAAAAAAGAATATATCGGAGGTTTCCAAATGGAAAAGATCAAGATCGGTTTCCTTCCCCTGTACATCAAGCTCTACGATGACGCCAAGAACGGCGCCGCCCGCCGCCCGAGGCTCGAGGGCTTCGCCAAGAGGCTTATCGGCGAGTTCACCGACCGCGGATTCGACGTGGTCACCACCCCCGACCTCTGCCGCATCAGGCCCGAGTTCGAGGCCGCCATCGCCTCCTTCGAGAAGGCCGGCTGCAAGGCCATCGTCACCTGGCACGCCGCCTACCATCCCTCGCTCGAGAGCATCGAGTCCCTTGCCGGGACCAAGCTCCCGCTCGTCGTCCTCGACACCACCGAGACCTACGCCTTCGATCCCACCCAGGAGCCCGGCGAGATCAGCTACTGCCACGGCATCCACGGCGTCATGGACATGTGCTCCATGCTCCACCGCTACGGCAAGCCGTTCGCCATCGCCGCCGGCCACATCGAGCACTCCGACGTCATCGAGCGCACCATAGGCTTCCTCCGCGCGGCCGTGGCCGCCACCTCTCTCGAGGGCACCCGCACCGGCACCATCGGCGGAAGCTTCGACGGCATGGGCGACTTCCTCGTGTCCGACGAGGACATGCTGAAGCGCTTCGGCGTGACCGTGGTCTATCCCAAGAAGGGCGAGCTCGCGCGCTATGCCAAGGCCGTCACCGACGAGCAGATCAAGGCCGAGATCGAGGCCGACAACGCCGCCTACAAGCCCATCACCGAGATCACCGACGAGTGCCACGAGCGCACCGCGCGCAACTGCCTTGCCGTCAGAAAGTGGATCGAGAAGCAGAACCTCAGCGCCTTCACCGCCAACTTCCGCGAGATCGGAAACGGCACAGGCCTCAACATCATGCCGTTCATGGAGGCCTGCAAGGCCATGTCCCGCGGCATCGGCTACGCCGGCGAGGGCGACGTCCTCACCGCGTCCCTCGTCGGAGCCCTCATGCAGGGTTATAAGGACGCCACGACCTTCGTGGAGATCTTCTGCCCCGACTGGAAGGGCAACACCGTGTTCCTCTCCCACATGGGCGAGTACAACCCCGCCGTCACCACCGGCGAGGAGAGCATTGCCGAGATGAACTTCGTCTACGGCGGAGCCAAGAACCCGCTCGTCACCTACGGCTGCTACAAGGGCGGCGACGCGATCTTCGTCAACCTCTTCCAGACCAAGGCAGAGGGCTTCAAGCTGTTCATCTCGCCCGTCGAGATGCTTCAGATCAACCCCGACACCGACAGGTTCAAGAACAAGGTCCGCGGCTGGTTCAAGCCCTGCAAGCCTCTGCCCGAGTTCCTCGAGGCCATAAGCTTTGCCGGCGCGACCCACCACAGCTGCCTCGTCTACGGCGCCAGGGTCGCCGAGATCGAGTACTTCGCCAAACTCCTCGGCCTGCCTTACACCGTCTGCGAATAACTCAGTTATCGCCTTTTCCGCGGGCGGGGCAGTCCCGCCCCGCGGAGAACAAGAAAACCACGGGCCCCGCTCTCCGGGATCGCGTATCCCGGGCGGGGCCCGCCGAAAGGCTGACAAATGTCAACAGCACGAACCGGACGGGGACCTCTGCGCTTCTTCGGAGCGCGGAGGGATATGGACATGACGCAGGGGAGCATCCCCTCGATCCTTATCCGCTTCTGCATCCCCCTTTTGCTCGGAAATCTTTTCCAGCAGCTGTACAACATGGTAGACACCTGGGTCATCGGACAGACCGGCATAACGGCGGCTTACGCCGCGGTCGGAAACGTCGGACCCGTTACAAATATACTCATCGGCTTCTTCCTGGGGCTGTCGACCGGCTCCAGCGTCGTCATCGCCCAGTTCTTCGGCGCCAAGGACGAGGAGAACGTCAGGAAGTCCGTACATACCGCGATCACGCTGACCGCGGTCCTGTCCGTGGTCTTCACCGCCGTCGGCGTCCTCATGACCCCCGTCATACTGCGCAGCATGCTTCACGTCTCGCCCGGGGACACGGACAACGCGGTTTACGAATACGCCAGAACATATCTCACCATCTACTTCTCCGGGATATCCGCCATGATGTTCTACAACATGTGCTCGGGTATTCTGAGGGCGGTCGGGGACTCGTCCAGACCGTTTTATTTTCTTTTTGCCGCCGCCGTCATCAACGTCGCCCTGGACCTCATCTTCGTCTACTGGGGCGGCTGGGGAGTGGCCGGCGTCGCCAGCGCCACGGTGATATCACAGTCGGTCGCGGCAGCCCTTTCGGTCGTGTCCCTGCTCAGGACCGATTCCTGGGTCAGGATATCCGTAAAGAGGCTCGGGATCGATCCGCCCTCGCTCAGGCGCATACTCAGGATAGGCATGCCGGCCGGGATCCAGACCGCTCTCACGGCCTTCTCTAACGTCTTCGTCCAGTCCTACATATCCGGGACAAACGGCGCTCCCGAGATAGCAATGCTGAGCCGGGAGCAGATCCAGGAGATCAACATGTCCTCATGGACGACCTACTCCAAGATCGACCAGTTCTTCTTCCTGCCGCTGCAGTCAATGGCGCTGGCCATGACGACCTTCGTCGGCCAGAACCTGGGGGTGAACGACGTCGGGCGGGCCAAGAAGGGCGTCCGCATAGGCTGGGCGCTCGTCACCGGGACCACCCTCTTCTTCATGATACCGGTGCTCCTGTTCACCGAGCCCCTTGCCTCCTTCTTCCAGAAGGACCCGGACGTCATCCGCGGCGCCGTAATGCTCCTGCGCTGGCTGACCCCGTTCTATCTGTTCAGCTGCGTAAACCAGACCCTTCTCGGCGCCATCAGGGGGGCGGGGAACTCGACGGCGCCCATGATAATCATGCTGTCGTGCTTCGTCGGCCTGCGCCAGATATATCTTTTCGTTCTCACGAATTACATCTCGAACGACCTGCTGCCGGTAGGGCTCGGCTATCCCTTCGGATGGATATGCTGCGCGCTGACCATGCTGACATACTATCTGTTCTTCTTCAACTACTCCAAGTACCGCGTCACCGCGAAGGCGGGCGACGGCGGGGGGCGGCTGAAAAACTAATCTTCACCGGAGGCATTCTCAAATGGATACCAACAGACAGATCTGCACAAGATTCGCCCCGTCGCCGACGGGCTATATGCACATAGGAAATCTGCGGACGGCCCTCTACGCCTATCTTCTGGCCCGTTCACAGGGCGGCAGATTCATCGTCCGCATCGAGGACACCGACCGCGAGCGCCTCGTCGAGGGGGCCGTCGACGTCATACTGGACACCCTGCGCGTCACCGGCATCGACTACGACGAGGGACCGGCCGTCGGCGGGCCGAACGGCCCGTATGTCCAGAGCGAGCGCAGACCCATATACAGAGAGTATGCCGAGGCGCTGGTGAAGAAGGGCGCGGCGTACTACTGCTTCTGCACCGAGGAGAGACTTGCCGCCCTCCACGAGCAGGATGAGAACGCCGGGTACGACCGCCACTGCCGCGACCTGCCCGCGGAGGAGGTCAGGGCCCGTCTCGACGCGGGCGATCCATACGTCATCCGCCAGAAGATCCCGCTCGAGGGGACCACGTCATATACCGACGAGGTGTTCGGCGAGATCTCCATGGAGAACCGGGACATGCAGGACCAGATCCTGCTCAAGGCCGACGGATATCCCACGTACAACTTCGCCCATGTCGTCGACGACTACCTGATGGGCGTCACCCACGTCGTGAGGGGGTCCGAATATCTCACTTCCACCCCGAAATACGTCCTTCTGTATGACGCCTTCGGCTGGGAGAGGCCCTGCTACGTCCATCTGCCTCTGCTCATGGGCAAGGAGACGGACGCCGACGGAAGCGTGAGGATCTCGAAGCTCTCGAAGAGGCACGGTGCCGTGTCCTTCCAGGACCTCGTGAACGACGGCTATCTGCCCGAGGCCATAGTAAACTACATCTCGCTGCTCGGCTGGTGCCCGAAGAACACGAACGAGGAGATCTTCTCGCTGGAACGGCTCAGGGAGCTGTTCTCGATAGACGGGATCAACAAGTCCCCCGCGGTCTTCGACTACGAGAAGCTCCGCTGGTTCAACTCCGAGTACATAAAGGCGATGCCCGGCGACAGCTTCGCACGCAAGGCCCTGCCCTACATAGACTCCGTCTGCCCGCCAAACGTGGACAGAGCGATGCTGTGCGGCCTGCTCCACGGACGCACCGCCGTGTTCTCCGAGATCCCCGAGGCCGTGCGCTTCACCGCCGAGAGACTGCCTCTTGACGCTTCCCTCTACTTCAACAAGAAGAACAAGACGACTCCCGAGTCCTGCGCCGGCATACTGGCCTGCGTGCTTCCGGAGCTGGAGGGCGCCGCCTCCTGGACGAACGACGAACTGTTTGCCCTCCTCAAAGCCTATTCCGAGGCAAAGGGCGTCAAGGCCGGGGCCGTCATGTGGGCGGTCCGCGTAGCCGTTGCCCGCCAGGCGGTGACGCCGGGCGGGGCGACCGAGATCATGGCCGTGCTCGGCCGGGAGGAGTCCCTCGACCGCATACGCCTGGCCCTCGGCGAGCTTGCCTGACCCGTATTCCGGCTCTTGCGTCCGGCGGCCTGACGGCCGCCGGCCGCTTTTTGGTAGCACACGGCGGGGACGGTCTGCCAGACTTGCGCCTGTTCAGGGCCGCTGACGGGCGCTACTGCTAACAAAAACCGGCGGTTTCGGGCCCAGCGGACCCTCAACCGGCCGGATTTTTTAGCACTCTAGCGTAAAAAGTGCCAATATTTACAGTTTAGAAACAAAAAAATGTAAAATCGTTCACAAAGCGGGTCTATAATAAAGGCGTCGAAGGGAGGAGAGCCGGAGCGGAGCCTCCCGGAGACGCCAGGCGCGGATCCGAAGCGGCCCGGACCGGACAGGTCCCGGCGCGGGGTCCGCAGAAAAAAGTCCGGTGATCTCACCGGAGCACAGAACATCAAACACTATTTGACACGGAGGTAAACAATCATGTTTGAACTTACACCTTTCTTCCACAACAGCCGCAGATCTATGAATGCTTACGATCCGTTCCGCGAGCTGGATGAAGTCGAGAACGCGCTTTTCGGCGAGAGAGTCCACACCTTCAACACCGACATCTCGGACAACGGCGACAGCTACGTCATCGAGACCGACCTGCCGGGCATGAAAAAGGAAGACATCAACATTGACATAGCCGGCGGGACGCTCACCATCACCGCGCTCCGCCACAGCAACTACGAGAAGGAAGACAAGAAGAAATCCTACGTCAGAGTCGAGCGCTCCTACGGCAGCTACAGCAGGAGCTTCGACATCACCGGGATCGACGAGGAAGGCATCACCGCCAAGTACGACAACGGAGTGCTGACCCTCAACCTGCCTAAGAAGGCCACCAAGGCCCCCGAGACCCGCAAGCTGACCATCGAATGATCCTGTCCGCCGGAAGCGTTCCGGCAGTGTAGACCGGCGCGCCGCCCTGTTCGGGGCGGCGCGTTTCTTTTTTCTTATCCGGAACTTTTTTCGGAGGCCTCTTTGCGCTTCTTTCTCCATTCGAGGAACTTCGGCCACGCGCTCTTCCCGAGGGCGTCTATCACGAAATACGAGACAATGGCGAAGGCCGTGCCCATGACAATGCCGGCCAGCACGTCAGTGACGTAGTGGACGTAGAGATAGATCCTGGAGAAGGCGATCAGGAAGGCAAGCACTATTGCCGGGACGCCCCACTTTTTATTGAAGGCGAAGATGGATACCGAGGCCTCGAAGCTGACGAGAGTGTGCCCGGAGGGGAAGGAGAAGTCCGTCGGCGCCTCGATGAGCAGCTCGGCGGCGGTCCTCAGCGGCTCCCAGATCTCGTAGTTGTAAGGCCGTATCCGGTGGACAAGCGGCTTCAGTATCACGTTGCCGAAAAGCCCTCCGAGGAAGATCGCAAATCCCATGACGAGCCCCATCCTGCGCGTCTTCTTAAAGCAGAGAAATACGCAGGCCATAAGGATCCAGAACAGGCCCTTGTCGCCGAGGTGCGTGACAAGGCCGAAGAAGGTGTCGAAGAACGGAGTCGCGTGCTCCTGGAGCCAGTTGAGCACCGAATAGTCGAAGGTGTATATCGCGTCCATGGTCCCCCCGCCGTCCCGTGCCGGGACGTGATTTTTTAATGATTATAGCACGGGCACCTGCTTTTGTCAAGGAAAGCCCCTCCTGCCGCGCTGCGTTAGATCAATTACGGCTTTAACGCATATCATACCGCTTTTTCCCTCTTATTCAGATCCTCACCGGTCAGATCCGCCTGAGTCGGGAAATAAGGGAAGATGGTCCGATGTTGACATTTGCGCTCCCGGGAAGTATAATTATACGGAAATGATTATTCGCTCCGCG
>JAEEJM010000024.1 GCA_016281895.1 Clostridiales bacterium | reverse complement strand
TTGGGCGGTCTGATGCCGCGGTCCCGATACCTGCACGGATCCTTCAGTATGGCGCTGATCCTTCTGAGTTCATCCTTTTGCGCTTCGTAGCCGATTATTCTGTCGAACGGGTCCATGGTCGATCTCCTTTTCTTTTTCTGTGAGATCATTATAGCACAGGCGATGTACCAAAAAGGGGATATCAGAACGGCGGAAGGATAACTGCCGGAGCACGGGAGTTTCTATGCACTAATAACGTACAGCCCCGGGCGGGAGTCATCCCGCCCGGGGCTGTACGTTTCGGCTGTCCGTAAGGCGCCTATCCGGGGCTATTCCGTCATGCCCTGACAGCCAATGCCGTTTACTCTTCGAACGACTCCGCGTACTCGGTGCCGGCAAAGAGGTTCAGGTAGTCGCGGATCGCGCGGCGCTTCTTTCCTTCGCTGTCGCCGCCGCGGAGGACGTCCGCTATACGCGCGCATTCCTTCGCCTTAGCGGTGTTTTCCGTGGGGGCGGAGTCGCTGCCGTCGATGACGAACTCGAGCTCGCTGAATTCGTCGCTGCGGACGTCCTGGTAGCGGAGCGTGAGCGTGGCCAGCTCCTCGGCGCCGGCGGCGACGGCGGAGCCGTCCGCGGCCGCACCGTCAGCCGCGGACGCGGCGGACGCGGCGGCGCGGTACTTCAGGGGCTTCACGTTGGCCGGGTCGGAGAAGTACAGCTCGTAGCAGGCCGCGCAGTAGGCGCCGGAGCCGAAGGGCTCGGCGACGACGGCGTCGTCGCGGAACTGCTCGTGGGTGAGGCGGCGGTTCTCGTAGCCGATCAGCTTGTAGCCCCTTACGGCCGCGGGATTGAACTCGACCTGGGCCTTGACGTTCTTCGCCACGGGGAAGACGAGGGAGCCGTACTTTTTGCGGAGGATCTCCTTCACGTCGGCGATGCCGTTGACGACGAAGTAGTTGCCGTTGCCGTTCTTGGCCAGGGCATCGAGCTTGTCGTCGCGCAGGTTGTAGAGGCCGGTGCCGATGCAGGAGAGATACGCGCCGGTCCCGCGCTTTTTGCTTATCAGGTCGATGAGGCCGCCCTTGTCGGTGATGCCGAAGTTGAGGTCTCCGTCGGTGACCAGGATCACGCGGTTGATGCCGTCGTCGATGTAGTTCTCCTCGACGATCGTGTAGGCGGTCTCGATGCCCTTGGAGCCGTTCGTGCAGCCCTCGATGTACATCTCCTTGAGCTGGTCGAGCACCCAGTCGATGCCGTGCTTCGGGCCGACCTTCATGCCGTTGATGAAGGTCTTATCCTCGGACGAGTAGGTCACGATGCTGAAGACGTCGTTCTCGCGCAGGCTGGCAAAGACCGTGGCCAGGGTCGCCCTGATCTGAAGGGTCTTGCTGCTCATGCTGCCGGAGGTGTCGATAAGGAGAACGATGTTCTTCCTTGCCGGGAGGACGTCCCGGGCCTTGATGCCAAGGAAGAGGAAGCCCCTGTCGCCCTCGCGGGAGAGTTCCTTCGTGACCTCGAAAAGACGGTCTTTTGCCTCCTTAAGATCGTAGGGGACGAAGTTGAGGAGCTCTTCGGTGCGGACCATGTCGTGCGAGAATCCCGTGCCGTTGCGGAAGTTGCCGAGGAGGATCGACGCGGCGGCGGTGTTGAAGGTCGTGCGGAAGGTTGAGGTCGGCGAGACGTCCGTGCTCTGGACGCCGGTCTCCTCGATGTGCTCGTACTCGTCGGAGCGGACGTCTTCGATATCGACGCCCGGGAACGGGCCTGCGCCGGGCACCGCCTCGGAGGGCATCGAGGGCTCGGTGAAGACCATGCAGCGCTCCGGTTCGAGGGCGTCGTTGACGGCCCCGGCCGCGGGGCCGGAGGAGCGCTTCATTGCCATCAGGGGCCGGGCGAGGATGCGCCCGCCTCCGGACGAGAATCTTCTGTTCGATCCGAAGCCGTCCCCGGTGTACGGGCGCTCGAAGTCCATGGCGGCGATCCGGGCAGCCTGCTTCTGCGTGTAGCCGAGCGATACGTAATAGGCCAGCTCTTTTTCCTTTTCGGTGTTTCTGTCTCTCATTTTTAGTCCTCCAATGCCTGTGTGTGCCGGGAGGCGCTGGGTCCGCGCCTCTCATTCTCTCAGGCACTATTATACCACAAGGATGGGCGGCCGGGTCAATCGGCGGGGGACTTTTTTCGGAACCGTCCGTCCGGCGGCCGGGACGGAAAAAGATAATTCTTTCTTTTTTCCCGGATCTGTGGTACAATAGTATCGGACCGGAACCCGACCCCGGC
>JAEEJM010000023.1 GCA_016281895.1 Clostridiales bacterium | reverse complement strand
TCGACACCTCGGGCCTTGCCGATCACGTCGAGAAGCTTCGGGAGACCTCCGGCGGCGGCTTCGACGACGTGTTCGTCATGGTGCCGGTCCCGTCTCTCTTCTCCATGGCGGAGGAGATCTGCCGCACCGACGGCTGCGTGAACTTTTTCGCGGGTCCAGCAGTCCACACGCTTCCGGGCTCGCTCAACCTGTACCGGGTGCATTACGACGGCATCCACGTCGTGGGGACCGCGGGCAGCATTCCCGAGGACACCCTCGACACCATCGGGCTCATCGAGAAAAGACAGATCGAGCCGGGGGCGCTCGTTTCCCACATACTCGGTCTGCGCGCAGTGCCGTCGACCGTCCTTGCCATGGAGAAGCCGAACGGCGCAAAGAAGGTATGCTACAATTCGATAGACATCCCTCTCGTCGCGGTCGGAGACTTCGGCAGGCTCGGAGAGACCGATCCGCTGTTCCGCGAGTTGGACCGCATCGTCAGCGCCTGCGGAGGGCTGTGGTGCGCCGAGGCCGAGGCCTTCCTCCTCGCGAACGGGCCGAAACTCGGGGCCCGGGACTGAACCGCCCGCAAGCCCGGCGCGGGCAGGCACAAAAAAAGGACCCTCGGGTCCGGAAGGATCGACATGTTAGTACTTGCTTCGGCGTCCCCCCGCAGGGCCGAGATAATGAGGCTCATGGGGCTGGACTTTGCCGTCTGTCCGGCTTCTGCCGAAAAGAACCCGTCGCCCGAGCTCGGGCCCGGCGAATACACCTCAGAGAGCGCCCTTTACAAGGCCATGGACGTCGCCCCGCGCTTCGGCCCCGAAGACACTGTTATCGGGGCCGATACGGTGGTCGAGATCGGCGGCCTCATACTGGGCAAGCCCGCCGGCGCCGGCGACGCTTTCAGGATGCTGAAGCTCCTCTCCGGCAGGACCCACAGGGTATACACCGGCTTCGCGCTCATACGCGGGAGCGAGACTGTCACAGGCCACGAGCTCACCGAGGTGAGCTTCCGCGACCTGTCGGACGCGGAGATCCGGGAGTACGTCGCGACCGGCGAGCCTATGGACAAGGCCGGTGCCTACGGCATCCAGGGACGGGGCTGCGTCCTCGTGTCCGGGATCGCGGGCGACTATTTCAACGTGATGGGCTTCCCCGCCTGCCGCATCCACACGGAGCTGGAAGCTCTCCGGCGGCGCTTCACAGACGCCTGAGCAGGGCCTCGGTAAAGCTCGCGCAGTCCGGCGAGGACAGAGTTCCGTCTGGCATCTCACCGGGTCCGAATGAATCCAGGGCCGTCTCGAGCCTCGCAGCCGGGACCGGCATCAGGATGTGGCGCAGCATCAGTACCGCCGCCCGGAGTATGCTTACCGGGCTGGCCTTTTCCGCAAGTCCTTCCGCGACGAGTCTCGGAGCCGTGCCGTGTATCGCCTCGAACATGGCGTACCGCGTGCCGAGGTTGGCCGAGCCCGCCGTCCCGACTCCGCCCTGGATCTGAGCGGCCTCGTCTGTAAGTATGTCGCCGTACAGGTTCGGCAGAAGGATGACTTCGTGACAGGAGCGGGCGTCCTCGTTTATCAGTTCGGCGGACATTATGTCGACATAGCGCTCCTTCAGCTCGATCCCCGGGTATTCCGCCGCGACTTCGCGGACGACCTCCGAAAAGAGGCCGTCCGTTTTTTTCATTATGTTCGCCTTGGTGACCGCGGTCACGCTGCGCCTTCCGTTCCTTGCGGCGTAGCCGAAGGCCGCCTCGGCGATGCGTCTTGTCCCGGCGCGGGTCGTGATCTTGAAGTCCACGGCCATTCCGTCGTTGACCATAATGCCCCGGCTCCCGAGGACGTATTCGCCTTCGCTGTTCTCGCGGAAGAACACCCAATCGATGTTCTTTTCCGGGACGCGCACTGGACGGACGTTGGCATACAGATCGAGCTCTCTGCGGAGGGCGACGTTCGCGCTCTCCAGCGTCCCTCCGTGCGGCGTCTCGGTAGGTCCCTTCAGGATCACGTCGCACTCCCTGACCTGGGCGAGCACTCCCTCCGGAAGCGCGCGCCCCGCGTTCAGCCGCTCCCGCAGAGTAAGGCCCTCGATCTGCCGCAGCACTGTCTTTCTGTCCCCGCTCCCGTCCTCCAGCAGCTTCCCGAGCACGGTCCGCGCGGAACCCATAATGACAGGCCCTATGCCGTCGCCGTCGATCAGCCCCACGGTCACGGTCCTTTTTTTTGAATGATCCGCGGGCTCCGCGGTCCGCTCAAGCTCCTCCTGGCGGAGAAGCTGTTCCTTCAGCAGAACCTCGAAGGCTCTTGCCGCTTCTGCGGTGCCGTTCATGTTCTTTCTCCTTCGTTCTCCTCGGCCGTGAGGGCGAGCAGCCCTCCGGCAAGCAGGATCTTTTTCTGCCGGTCCGTCAGCGGGCAGTCGAGCACGATCTCCCGCCCGTCCGAAGTTACGGCCGTCATAACGCCCGTCCCGATAGCGGCCCTGACTCCTTCAAGCGACAGGACGTCGCCCTCCGCGACGAGTCCGGCGTCGGCGGGCCGTCGAAAGGTGAACGGTATTATTCCGGCGTTGATGAGGTTTGCCCGGTGGATCCTGGCGAAGCTGACCGCAATGACCGCGGTTACTCCAAGATAGAGCGGCACAAGGGCCGCGTGCTCCCGCGACGACCCCTGCCCGTAGTTCTCGCCGCCGACCACGGCGCTCCGGCCGAGCGCGCGGGCGCGCTCCGGGAACTCCGGATCGCACACAGTGAAGCAGTAGCGCGACAGGAGCGGGATGTTTGAGCGGAAAGGGAGTATCTTCGCCCCGGCGGGCATTATGTGATCCGTGGTTATGTTATCGCCCACCTTGAGCGATACCGTCAGGCGCATGCTGTCCTCCGGCGGCCTGCCCTGAGGCAGCGGGGCGATGTTCTTCCCGCGTACTATCTCGACCCTGTCGGCCTCATCCTCGGGCGCCGGCGGATAGACCGCGCTGTCGTCGATCCTCATCCTGTCCGGAAGAGCGATCTGCGGAGGATCGAATACCTTCCTCGGATCCGTTATGAAGCCCGTCACCGCGGTGGCCGCGGCGGTCTCGGGCGAGGCAAGATAAACGAGGGCATCGGCTGTACCGCTGCGCCCCTCGAAGTTCCGGTTGAAAGTCCGGACGGATACGCCCCCTCCGGGAGGAGAGAACCCCATTCCTATACACGGCCCGCAGGCGCACTCAAGCAGGCGGGCTCCCGAGGCAAGTATGTCCTGCAGAGCGCCGGACTCCGCAAGCATAGACAGCACCTGTCGCGACCCGGGAGACACAGAAAGGCTCAGCCCTCTGGCCACCTTACGATTTTTCAGCAGCGCGGCGACCTTTAGCAGATCCGCAAGCGATGAATTCGTGCAGGAACCTATGCAGACCTGATCGGCGGCGAAGCCGGAAAGCTCCGAAACTTTTACGACGTTGTCCGGTCGGCTCGGGCAGGCAATGAGCGGTTCGAGTTCCGACAGATCGATCACGACCGTCCTGTCGTATGAGGCGTCCGAGTCCGCCTCCAGAGGAACGAAGTCTTCCTCCCTGTCCTGGGCGGCCAGGAAGGCCCGGGTGACCCCGTCGGACGGAAAGACCGTCGTCGTGGCGCCCAGCTCGGCACCCATGTTGGCAATGGTCGCCCTCTCCGGAACCGACAGGCTGCCGACGCCCTCTCCGCACCATTCCATTACGTAGCCGACGCCGCCCTTGACTCCCAGCCTTCGAAGGATCTCCAGGGCGACATCTTTCGCGCTCACCAGCGGACGGAGCCTGCCGCGGAGCTCCACGCGGATCACGCCCGGCATCCTGAGGCGGTATGCGCCGCCTCCCATGGCCACCGCGACGTCCAGCCCTCCGGCGCCGATGGCGAGCATGCCGAGGCCGCCGCAGGTAGGAGTGTGGCTGTCTGAGCCGAGCAGCGTCTTTCCCGGTTTTCCGAATCGCTCCAGATGGACCTGATGGCAGATACCGTTGCCCGGGCAGGAGTACCATACTCCGAACTTCTCGGCGCAGGTGCGTATGAACCGGTGGTCGTCGGCGTTCTCGAAGCCGCAGCCGAGCGTATTGTGGTCGACGTAGGCCACACTCTTTTCAGTCCTGACGCGCGGGACGCCCATCTGCTCGAACTCGAGATAGGCCAGCGTGCCGGTGGCATCCTGAGTGAGCGTCTGGTCGATCCTGAGCGCTATCTCTCCGCCCTTCTCCGCAGTGCCTTCGGTCAGATGCGAAAGAATGAGTTTTTCAGTCAGCGACAGTCCCATGTCATTCCCCCCGGTCTTCCTTTACGGAGGCCAGAAGGCTCTCCCGTGCGTTATTTGCATGCGTGAACATTCTCTCGGCGGCAAGCTCCGGATCGCGGGCGGCAATAGCCTCGTAGATCTGCCTGTGCTCCGAGACGGATCTCTCCGGCCGGCCGGTCTCATCCAGCGCCGCCCGCCGGAAGCGCTGAACCTTCTTATGCAGAGGCGCCAGCACTTCGTAATAAACGGTGCTTCCGCTGAAGCGGTAGATCAGCTCATGGAAGCGGCTGTCCATCTTCTTTATCGAGTCGCCGTCATCCTTCTCAAGGTAGAATTCCTGAAGTTCCAGGGCCTCGCGGAGTTCGCGAAGCTCCTCATCGGTAATGGCCGAGGCGCACCGCGCGGCAGCCTTTCCGTCGAGTGCCAGGCGCACCTCCATGCTGTCCGCCAGGTCCTCCCTTGTGATCCCGAGTATGACGATCCCCTTGCTCGTCTCTTTTATCAGATGCTCCGCCGCAAGACGTCCCAGCGCCTCCCTTACGGGCGTGCGGGACACTCCGAGCTCCGCGCAGAGCTTCAGTTCCGTCGTGCAGGAACCACGCTCATATCTGCCCGCCAGGATATCGTCCTCGATCCTCTCGAATACCTGCTCCCCCAGGGAGCTGCTTCTGTGTTCCATGTCTCTCACACCTTTCCCCGTCCGCTGTGCTGCGGATCGGCCGTATTGCCGCCGTCCGAGGTGATCTCTCCGACCATGCGGTAGAGCTCGCCGTCGGTCAGTGCGGTCTCCCTGCCGTCCTCATAGGCCCTGTCGACCCGCTCCCGCATGGCCAGGACCAGCGGATCCCGCTTGTCGTAAGCGCCTCCCCCGGGCTTCTTCAGGTGCTCGTTGAGCCAGCAGGCGACTCCTGCCGCTCCCGAGGTCTTGCTGACGACCACGGACGCCGGACGCCCGAGGATCTTTTCCGTGTCGAAGATGTTGTATATCTCCTCGTCCTTGAGCATGCCGTCCGCGTGTATGCCGGCCCTCGTGACATTGAAGTTTTTGCCGACAAAGGGCGACATCGGCGGGATGTCGTAGCCTATCTCGTCCCTGAAGTAACAGGCTATCTCCGTTATGACATGCGGATCCATGCCGTCGAACGAGCCTCGGAAGGCCGCGTACTGCATCACCATGGCCTCGAGCGGCACGTTCCCCGTCCGCTCTCCGATCCCGAGGAGCGAGCAGTTGACCGCCGACGCCCCGTGGAGCCACGCCGTCGAAGCATTGGCCACGGCCAGGTGGAAATCGTTGTGCCCGTGCCACTCAAGCAAACTGCTCGGGACGTCGGCGTAGTTCTGCAGGCCGTATATTATACCGGCCACGGATCTCGGCATGGCCGCCTCGGTGAAGGGCACGCCGTATCCCATGGTATCACAGGCTCTGATCCTCACGGGGATACCGGCTTCTTTCGACAGGCTCATGAGCTCGTTGACGAAGGGCAGCACGAAACCGTAAAAGTCGGCGCGCGTGATGTCCTCGAGGTGGCAGCGCGGGATCACGCCGGCCTCGAAGGCATCCCTCACCGACGACAGGTACAGTTCCATAGCCTGGCGTCTGGTCATCCTGAGCTTTTTGAATATGTGGTAGTCGCTGCAGGACACGAGTATCCCGGTCTCGGCTATGCCCAGCTCCCTGACGAGCCGGAAATCAGACCTGTTGGCCCTGATCCACGTGGTTATCTCGGGGAAACGCAGTCCGAGCTCCTGACAGCGCGCTATGGCCTCCCTGTCTTTCGCGCTGTATACGAAGAACTCCGTCTGCCGGATGATACCGTACGGGCCGCCGAGTTTCGACAGGAGCCTGAAAAGCGATACGATCTGCCCGGTGGTATAAGGCTCCACCGACTGCATACCGTCGCGGAACGAGGTGTCCGTGATCCAGATCTCGCCGGGCATGCCGAGCGGAACGCGGCGATGGTTGAAAGAGATCTTCGGGATCTCCTCGTAATTGAATATCTCGCGGTAGAGATTGGGCTCCTCTATGTCCTGCAGGGAGTACTTGTAAGACTCGCTCTCCAGGAGATTGGTTTTCGGGGACAGTTCAAGCATGATTCGGCTCCTGATTGTATAATTGTATACAATTATACACAAATCCCGGAAAAAAGTCAACAGAAAAAAACAAAAAAACCCTCCCGCTAACCTTTTCAGGAAGACGGAAGGGCTTTTTTTATTCCTGTCCGGCTGCGTGTCCGCCGGCGTCATCCGCGTCCAAGGCCGGTCCGGGGTCTTTCCGGCGTCGCCTTACGCATTCGGTCAGTAGGTACTCGATCTGTCCGTTTACGGATCTGAAATCGTCCTCGGCCCAGCGGGCGATCTCCTCATACAGCTTTTCCGAGAGACGGAGAGGGACCTGCTTCTTCCGGGCCTCGTCCATGTCAGTACAGGCTGCCGGAGTTCACGACCGGCTGGGCGTCGTGGTTGCCGCAGAGCACGACAAGGAGGTTCGACACCATTGCGGCCTTGCGCTCCTCGTCGAGCTGGACGGTCCCCTTTTCGTTCAGACGCTCCAGGGCCATCTCGACCATGCCCACGGCTCCGTCGACGATCATCTTGCGCGCGTCGATTATCGCGGACGCCTGCTGGCGCTGTAGCATGGCCGCGGCGATCTCGGTCGAATAGGCGAGGTAGGTGATGCGGGCCTCGATGATCTCGATCCCGGCCGCAGTGACCTTCGACTGGATCTCGTCCCTGATCCGTTTTGCAACGATTTCGCTGGAGCCGCGCAGGCTGCCCTCGTCGGCGACGCCGTCGCCGGTGGTGTCGACGTTGGGGGCGATGTCATAAGGGTATATCCTCACGATATTCCGCAGCGCGCTGTCGCTCTGCAGGCTCAGATACTCCTTGTAGTTATCGACGTCGAAGACGGCCTTGGCGGTATCGACGACCCTCCAGATGACGGCGATGCCTATGTCAACCGGATTGCCGAGGCAGTCGTTGACCTTCTGACGGCTGTTGTTTAGCGTCATGATCTTCAGCGATATGCGCTTGCCGCCGTTCTTGAAGCCGACGTTCACGTGGCCGTTCTGTCCCTGTACGGCGACGACCGGCTTTTCGGTCTTGACGTCGCCGCTCTGGTTGAGGTGCGTGTCGGCGGCCGGGTTCACCGCGACGCAGAACGGATTGACGAAATAGAACCCCTCTCCCTTGAGAGTGCCGTAGTAGCGTCCGAAGAGAGTCAGGACCAGCGCCTCCTGCGGGCCGATGACCTTGAGCCCCAGAAACGGCAGAAAGCCCGCAAAAAAGTAGATCATGCTGGGGATGAAGACCGCCGGGACCGCGATCTCGTCTCCGTCCCCCGCGCCCCAGATGATCCCCGCGAAGGCGGCGATGTAGAGCAGAATGCCGCCGATCAATACAGCCATGCCGTGCTTTCTGCCGGCAAGAACCTTTTCAGTCATTACACTATCCTCCGATTATCCTTTTTGATTTCTTTTTGATATCACGATCATATTATACACCAAAGTTGCGGCGCTGTCAAGCGTCAAACGGCGCCGCGCATCGCTTTTTCGAAAAAAAATCGGGCGGCGCCTCCGTGGGCGCCGCCCGTCAGGTTCCGATCGCCGTTATCTGCCGGCCCTCATTTTTTCCCCGAGAGGAACTTGTGGCAGAGGGCCGCGGCCGCTCCTCCGACGAGAGGCGCGACGATGAACACCCACAGGGACGAGAGAGCCTCTCCTCCGGCAAAGACGGCGGGCCCGAAGCTGCGGGCCGGATTGACAGAGGTGCCGGTGAAGTAGATGCCGAAGATGTGAACGAGCGTGAGCGTGAGGCCGATGACGACTCCCGCGACGGAGCCGTACTCGGGCTTTGAGGTCACTCCGAGGATAGCCAGGACGAATACGAAGGTAAGGATGATCTCGACCAGGAGCGAGAGCCAGACATTGCCGTTATACAGGCCGTTCTGACCCAGCGCCTCGTTGCTCCCGAGCAGAGCCCAGAGAACTCCGGCGCCCGCCGTCGCTCCGGCGAACTGGGCCACGACGTAACCCGCGAAATCGCCGAACGAGATCTTTCCGCATATGAGCATGGCAAGGCTGACGGCGGGATTGATGTGACAGCCGGAAACGTTGCCGATGGAATACGCCATGGCGACGATGACGAGGCCGAACGCGAGAGCGGTGAGCAGATAGCCCGCGTAATTGGATGTGGAGCAGCCGGTGACGACCGCGGCCCCGCAGGCAAACAGCACGAGCACGAAGGTGCCCGTAAACTCCGCAAGATACTTTCTGAATGAATTCATACTCTTCTCCTCCGTTTGTCGTTACGGACGGCGTGCGCCGTCCGCTGATACTGTTTTACCACTTCCGGGCCCGTATGTCAACCTTTTTTTCGTAATGAGGACGAAATTGCTTCGCTTCCCGGGGCCTCAGACTCTCCCGGCCCCGGATCTCATTCGGCGATCCGGCCGTCGTTCAAACGGACAGTGCGGCCGCAGAACGCGGCGACGTCGCTGTCGTGAGTCACTATGATCATGGTTATGCCCTGCTCCGCGTTCAGCTTCCTGAGGATCTGCATTATATCGTTCCCGGTATTCTCGTCCAGCGCCCCGGTAGGCTCGTCGGCAAGGATCAGTTCCGGCCCGATGACGAGCGCGCGCGCAATGGCCACCCGCTGTTTTTCGCCTCCCGACAGGTCGCAGACCTTTTTCTGCGCGAGAGGCAGGATACCGAGCTCGGAAAGCGCCCTGACCGCGCGTCTGCGGATCTCGGTCCTTCCGACTTTCCCGAAGTACAGAGGCAGTTCCACGTTCTCCGCGGCCGTGCGGTGCTCCAGGAGCATATAGTCCTGGTTGACGAAACCTATGGACTTCGCCCTGAGAGCGGCTTTTTTCCTGTCAGACAGATCACGGACTTCCTGCACGCAATAGGTGTAAGTCCCGTCGTCGTAAGAGTCCACCGTTCCGATTATGTTCAGCAGGGTGGTCTTGCCGGAACCGGATCTGCCGGTCACGGCCACCATCTCCCCTCTGCCGACGTGAAGGGAAACGTCTTTCAGAACGTGGAACCAACTCTTTCCGACTCTGTAGTACTTGTTCAGATCCTGTATATCAATCATTTCCGGCACCGCCCCTTTCTTCGGTTTCAAGTCCCGCGCCGGGGTCATGTTCCGGATCCGGTTCCGGATCCTGACGTCATTCCCATTTTGCGTCTTGACACGGATGACGACTCGTGCTATGCTTAAACTGCCCGGACCGGGGCAATTCTCTAGGAGGTCCGAACTCAAATGAAAAAACTGAAAACCGTATTCTCCCTTCTTCTGGCGCTCTTTGCGCTCCTGTCCGCACTTGCCGCGGCATCTTGCGGCGCACCGGACGGCGACGGCTCCGCACAGTCCGCCCCGTCTCAGGATCCCGGCTTGTCCGGCGGACCGGACGGCACATCGTCCGAGCATACGGGCCCGGTCTTCCGCGACGCGGACTACGGCGGGGAGACCTTCTCCGTCTACATGCGCTCGTCGAAGGCCAAGCATTACGCGGGGCTGTACATCTACTGTCCCGAGAACGCTACAGACCTGGTAAACGAGCAGGCCGCGGTTAGAAATCAGAGGGTCGAGGAAAAATACAACATAAGCTTCAGCTTCACCGAGGCCGACTATCCTCAGGACACCGTGAAAAAGGACCTGGCGGCGGGCGACCTCCCGTACGACATCGTGCTGGCACAGAGAAGCTCGCTGGGCGGCCTTGCCTACGAGGGACTGCTGCGCAACTTCAACGACCTGGACGTCGATTTTACCACGGGCTGGTGGGACAAAAACGCCTGCCGGGAATACGGCTACGCCGGAAAGCTCTTCATAATGCCCAACGACGTCTCGGTGGCCAACCTGGCCGGTTGCCGCCTCTGGTGGTTCAACAAGGCGGTGCTGGAGGACTTCAGGTTGACCAGCCCGTACGAATACGCCGCGCGCAACGAATGGACCATAGATGTATTCTTTCAGATGATCAAGAGCGTATCGGCCCCCGGTGCCGACGGACAGATCGGCATATACGGCATGATCAAAGAGGAGTGCGATCACCTGCTCACCGGCATAGGCTCGTTCAGGGTCGAGGTGGACGAGGCGGGAGACCTCGTATGCAGGATAGGGACCGATTACGCCGAAAAGACTCAGGATTTCCTCGACAAATACAAGGCGATCATCTCCGATCCTTCCGTCAGCATAGACTACGGAACGGCCGCCGGTCTGGATGCCCTGAACTCATCTAAATACATCGATCAGTTCTATCATGCCAGGGCTCTGTTTTCCGAAGGGCACTTCCTCTTTACACAGACCACCATGAACGGCTCTCTCGAAGCCTTCGGAGAATCCGAAAAGGGCATCGGCGCCGTCATGAATCCCAAGTACGATTCCGACCAGCCTGAATACTACCATCAGATGGACGCGCTCTTCCCCATATGGACCATTCCGGACGATCCCTCCGCCGATGTTGAGATGCTCGGAAACGTAATGGATTACTGGGCCTACGTCTCGTCCTCGACCGTCATGGAGGCCTATTACGAACTCACGCTCAAGACGAAGCGGGCCAGCGACCCTGACATGGCTCTCATGCTGGACACCGTAAAGGGTTCCATCAGATACTACATCACCGACCTTTTCCCGGCAGACATATCCCCGCTTATCACCGCCTCATACAACAGGTCCGTCTCAGCCGCCTGGGCGGCGCTGAAGACCAAGATCCCGAACGACCTTAAGAAGGTCCAGGACAAGATCCTGGCGATAGACTGAACTCATGCGCGGAGAGCTCCCCGCGGGTCCTGCGGACCTCCGGGGAGCTCTCATATGCAGATGCCGGTCCCGTCTCGGCGGCCTTCACGGAACGGCGCCGCGCTTCACGGACGGAACGCGGCCTTCCGTAAATGGCGCACGCTGCTCGGCTGAACGGCGGGCCGCCGGAGATCCGGCCGGCGCCCGGTCTCAGCCGCCGCGCTTCTCATAACGGATGTATTCCACGTTCTCCCTGCCCGACGATACCTCCAGCATGAAGTCACGCACCCTGTCGCGCAGGTCCCTCTGCGCCTCCCTGAGGCTCAGCGACGGGTCCGCCGTCATCGGCCGCGAGAAGGTGACCGTCATTCCCGGGCGCGAACAGAAGCGGAACAGGCCGGTGCGCCTGCGGTAGGTAGTCACCATTGCCACGACCGGCGCGCCGTCCCTGACGGGATAGCGGAACGAGGTATCCGGGAAGGGCCGGATACCGGTGTAGAGCGGCCACACGTGGGCTTCCGGATAGACTGCGACGCAGCCTCCCGCGGCCCGGGCGGCGTAGACCGCCTCGGTGAACGGGCGCATTCCGGCAGTCTCGGTCGGCACGGGGATGGCCCCCAGCATCTGAACCGTGTTTCTCAACAGCGGTATGGATACCGCGTCGGGGCTGGAGACTATATACGCGCGCTTAGGGAACGCGGCCATGGACGGCACGAAGGCGTCGAGGTTTCTCGTGTGGTTGCCGTACAGATAGAAGCCGCTGCCGCGGAGCTCCCTGAGCACCCTGCGGTTCTCGAACTTCAGTCCCAGGTACAGCTTCGAGATCAGGAAGACTATGGGCGCGGCGACGGCATAATAAAGCAGGAAGGCCGCGATCCGCCAAGGCGCCGGGGCGTGCCGATACGGAAAATCCGCCCCGACCCGCTTCGTCCTTATATCGGTATCGGCAAAATCGTCGTTGAGGACGTCGGAGTAATAGATCACACGCTCACGCTTCATCTCGTTTACCCCCGGCGGTCTCCGCAAGCATTCTCTCCATCTCGTCCATGCAGCGGTCGAAGTCGAACTGCGAGGCATAGCCCAGGTAGCGCCGCTCGCAGGCCTTCCTCTCTTCGGGGTGCTCGAGCCACCAGTCGATGCGCGCTGCCAGGTCGGCGGGATCGTTCGCGCGGAAGAGATTCTCCTCCGACAGGGCAAAGTAGCGCGTCGCGCTCCTCGGGGAGTCGGCTATGACCGGGGTCTTGCCGCAGGCTATGGCCTCGAGGCACGCTATGGCCTCGATCTCGATCTCCGCCGGATGGACATAAAGATCGG
The DNA here is from genome assembly GCA_016281895.1 of Clostridiales bacterium. Taxonomy (GTDB): domain Bacteria; phylum Bacillota; class Clostridia; order Oscillospirales; family CAG-272; genus CAG-390. The sequence continues at coordinate 23,534 of JAEEJM010000023.1, read as the reverse complement.
CGGAGCGTATGACGTCTATCAGCTCCGGGCGGCTGTAGAACCGCATGACCGGAGGAGGGATCTTCCGCCTCTCGGCGCGCCTCCGGAGCCTGTCCCCGAGCGGCCCGGTCCCGGCAAAGATCAGCCGGATCCCGTCTCTGTGCTTCGAGAGGGCGACCGCGTCTATCAGGACGTCGTGTCGCTTTTCCCTGCTGTACCGCCCTATGAACAGGACCGTGAATGGCCGGCCGTCCTCCCGGCGGCCGGACGCGGCGTCCGTGAGGGGGCCCGGGCCGAACTCGCGGCTGACTCCGTTGGATATCACCCTGTGAGGCGTCGGTCCGACCGTCTTTTCGAAGACGTCGCATATGAACTGCGTCGGATAGTGGATGCAGTCGCAGCAGCGGTAGAGGCGGCGGTAGAGGATCTTGTATATCAGGCGGTTCACCGCGGGGACGTTCTTGAGAAACAGGTGGCTCGAGATGTTCTCGGCCTGGCAGTGGAAGCCGGCCGTCAGGGGGATCCCGTGGGCGGAGGCGTACCGGGCGGCAGCCTTGCCGAGGGAGAACGGAAGGATCACATGGATTATGTCGGCGTCCCTGACGGCCGACTCGAGAACCTCCGGGTCTACCCTGGCCGGGGCGACGCCGTTCTTTTCCATATATTTCTGAAAGGGGCCGAAGTCGTAGCGGGGGACGACGTACCAGCCGGGCTGTCCGCGGCGCTCCTCGTCGGGGCAGACCACACGGACGGTATGCCCCCTCTCCCTCATCGCGTTTATGAGGTTTCTCGCGGCGATGGTCGTGCCGTTGTTGGCTTCGCCGAGCACATCGCATATGACGGCAATGATCAAATCTCCACCTCCGGCCGCCGGCTGTCACGGGCGCCGGCGGGCATGCTATTGCGGGTTTTCTGTCTCAGCGCGAGCGGTAAGGCTTCCGGGCTTCCGGGTTTCGTACTTCGGGCTTCGGGCTTCGGGCTTCGGGCTTCGGGCTTCCGGAAAAATGATAACAGGGTTTTCTAAACTGAAAATAAACCCCGTGACGGGTCCGGCACAGAGCCTGCCCGCGCCCGATCATCCGCCGTGAGAGTCCGGACATAAGAGCCTCCGGGCGGGAGACCGGCCGCCGGCGCAGAGCCTGCCGGGCGGGGTTTGTTTCGTTTCAGTTTAGATTCTTTTAGTACGATAGCCGCGGCAAAGGCCGGAAAGGCACGGGGACACCCGGGCCCGGGCGGCCCTGCACGGCAGAAACCGGTCCCGGATCGATGTCCGGATCCGCGCGGAGGTGACGAAGATGTTTCACATACTTGTGGCCGACGATGACAAAAACATCCGCCGGCTGATGCAGGCGGTGCTGGAGGAGGCCGGATACGCGGTGATCACCGCAAAGAACGGCGAGGAGGCCCTTCTGGCCATGGAGAGGGAGACCGTGGACCTTGTCGTGCTGGACGTCATGATGCCCGGCATGGACGGCTACGAGTTCACGAGGACCCTACGGGCGGCAAACGACAGCCTGCCCGTCCTTATGGTCTCGGCAAAGCAGCTCCCTGCCGACCGCAAGCAGGGCTTCCTGGCGGGGACGGACGACTATATGACCAAGCCCGTCGACGAGGAGGAGCTTCTCCTCCGGATAAAGGCCCTGCTGCGGAGGGCCAGGATCGCCACCGAGCGCAGGCTCTCGATCGGGGACGTGGTTCTGGATTACGACGCTATGACGGTATCGCGCGGGGGCGAGGTCACCGAGCTGCCCCAGAAGGAGTTCATGCTTCTGTTCCTTCTCCTCTCCTACCCCGGGAAGATCTTCACCCGCATCCAGCTCATGGACGAGGTGTGGGGCTCGGATTCCGAGAGCGGCTGGGAGACGGTGACGGTCCACATCGGCAGACTTAGAAAAAGGTTCGAGAACTATCCCGAGTTCTCGATCGAGTCCGTCCGCGGCCTCGGTTACAAGGCGGTGAAGAAGATATGAAGAATACTCAAAGGCGGGAGAGGTTCACCCTTACGCTCGTCATATCGCTGTTCATCTTCGTGAGCATGTTCCTGAGCATGGTCATTGTGGGGGCCGTGGCTGCCATCCTGCTCCACTTCGATCTGCTTCAGATCGGCAAGAGCAACTCCGAGGTCCTGACCATCTTCGTCTTCCTGCTCATACTGGCAAGCACCGTCCTCGGCTCCATTCTCTCGTGGCTCGTGGTCCGGATGCCCCTCGGTCTCATCAACACGATAATCAACGCTCTGAACAGCCTCGCCAGAGGCGAGTTCGGCACTCGCATCCACCTCACGAGGTGGTACGAGAAGAAGATGCAGAAGCTGTGGATACTGAAGGACCTTACGGACAGCTTCAACTCCCTCGCCTCGGAGCTCGAGAACACCGAAATGCTGCGCTCGGACTTCGTGAACAACTTCTCCCATGAATTCAAGACCCCGATAGTGTCCATCGCCGGCTTCGCGAAGCTGCTGAAGCGCGGCCAGCTGAGCGAGGAGCAGCGGATCGAATACCTTGACATCATAGAGGAGGAATCCCGTCGCCTGTCCGTCATGGCGACGAACGTCCTGGATCTGACCAAGGTGGAGAACCAGACCATCCTCACCGACGCGGCGGAGTTCAACCTGTCCGAGCAGCTGAGGAACTGCGTGCTGCTGCTGGAGAGGAAGTGGGAGCGCAAGAAACTTGACATCGAGCTCGAATTCGACGAGATCTCCCTGCGCGGCAGCGAGGAACTGCTGAAGCAGGTGTGGATAAACCTTCTGGACAACGCGATAAAGTTCTCCGACGATAACGGGACCGTGCGGATCGCGGCTTCCCGCTCGGGCGACGCCGTCGAGGTCGCCGTGGAGAACGGCGGGCAGTCCATCCCGGCCGGATCAATGGAAAAGATCTTCCGGAAGTTCTACCAGGCGGACGAGTCGCACGCCGCCGAGGGCAACGGAGTGGGACTTGCGGTCGTCAAGCGCGTCGTCGAGCTCCACGGCGGCCGGGTCGAGGCCGTGTCCGGCGACGGAATGACCGTGTTCACTGTGACTCTCCCCGCGTACCCGGAGGCCGCCGACACGGACGGGGACTGAGAGGCGGAGTGCCCGGGAACGTCATTGCCGGGGCGCCGCAGCCGGCAAGCGGGCAGAAACCTATAGTATACGGAAAAAAGCCCGGCCGGGCACTCCTTGCGGAGGCCCGGCCGGGCCGTTTTTTCCGGTGCTCCATCGGAGATTCGAACTCCGGACACCTTGATTAAAAGTCAAGTGCTCTACCGCCTGAGCTAATGGGGCAGACCGTCAACGGGAAACATGATACCACAAATCCGCGCGCTTGTCAATACCGAAAATCAAAAACCGCTGTGCGGTGACGGTGCGGAGCTGAGCTCCGCAGTCACGCCGCCGTTTTGGTGCACGGGGTATGAAGTGCCGGCGCGGAGCCGCGCCGGCGGCTGTGCCGCTCTCCGCCGCCCGGAGGCGGCGGAGAGCAAAAGCCTGTCAGGCGAGCTCGGCGAAGTATTTGATGGTGCGGACCATCTGGCTCGTGTAGCTGTTCTCGTTGTCGTACCAGGAGACGACCTGTACCTGATAGGTCTTGTCGTCGATCTTCGCGACCATGGTCTGGGTGGCGTCGAAGAGCGAACCGTAGGTCATGCCTATGACGTCGGAGGAGACGATGGGCTCCTCGTTGTAGCCGAAGGAATCGGAAGCGGCGGCCTTCATGGCGGCGTTGATGCCCTCGACGGTCACGTTCTTGGCCTTCACGACGGCGACAAGGATGGTGGTGGAGCCGGTCGGGGTGGGAACTCTCTGGGCGGAGCCGATGAGCTTGCCGTTGAGTTCGGGGATGACGAGGCCGATGGCCTTGGCGGCGCCGGTGGAGTTCGGAACGATGTTCACGGCGGCGGCGCGGGCGCGGCGGAGGTCGCCCTTGCGGTGCGGGCCGTCAAGGACCATCTGGTCGCCGGTGTAGGCGTGGACGGTGGTCATGATGCCGCTCTGGATGGGGGCGTAATCGTTGAGCGCCTTGGCCATGGGAGCCAGGCAGTTGGTGGTGCAGGAAGCGGCCGAGATGATCTGGTCCTCGGCGGTCAGGGTCTGCTCGTTGACGCTGTAGACTATGGTTTTGAGATCGTTTCCGGCGGGGGCGGAGATGACGACCTTCTTGGCGCCGGCCTTGATGTGGGCCATGGACTTCTCTTTGCTGGTGTAGAAGCCGGTGCACTCGAGCACCACGTCGACTTTGAGCTTCTTCCAGGGGCAGTTGACGGCGTCCTTCTCGGAATAGATCCTGATGGTCTTACCGTCCACGGTAATGGTGCCGGCCTCGTCGTCGGCGGTGACGTCGTGGCCGTATCTTCCCTGCGCGGAGTCGTACTTGAGCAGGTGGGCAAGCATTTTGGGGCTGGTGAGGTCGTTGATGGCGACCACCTGGTAGCCCTTGGCGCCGAACATCTGGCGGAAAGCGAGACGTCCGATCCTTCCGAAGCCGTTGATGGCAACTCTTACTGACATTGTGGAAATCCTCCGGTATATATTTGTTTTTTGTTCTGACTGAGCGATGCCCCGCCGCAGCGGGCGGGCATTAGGCCGAGCGCGGGGCGCGCGCGGGCCCGGCTGCGGCCTTCACGCGGCGGTGCCCTGAGCGGATCCGCGGCCGCGGCGAAAACCAAAGTTTATTATATTACTTTTCCGCGAAAAATACAAGCGTTTTATTTGTTTTTCCGTGTTTTCCGCCGTCCCGCCGTGTAATCCGCTGCGGGATCCTCCGTTTTCCGCCGTCCGCGCTGACAGGCGGACCGGCCGGTCCGGGCTCAGCGCCTGCGGAAGAGCCTTCTGCGCGTGCCGATGCGGAAGGCTATCAGCTCCGGCAGGGCGGCAAAGCGCCTCGGCTCGACCGCCATCCTCCACAGCCACTCCAGCCGGGCGGCGCGCACCCGGGCCGGGGCGGGCCTTACGGCGCCGGACCAGACGTCCGCCGCGCCTCCCAGACACATGACGGCGCCCGTGCCGCGAAGCGCCTCCGCGTGGTCCGCCGCCCAGTACTCCTGAGCCGGCATGCCGAGGCAGACGATCAGCAGGTCCGGGCGGAGCGAGCCGACCGCGCGGGCCGCCGCGTCCGGATCCGACATGTCACCGTATCCGTCGGCCGAGCCGAGCACACGGAGCCCGGGATATCGCGAGGCCAGCTCTTCCGCGGCGGCCGCGGCCCTCCCCGGCTTTGCGCCGAGGATGAAGACGCTGCCGTGTTCGCCGGCCAGCAGCGATGCGGCTTTTTCGGCGGTGCCGATGCCTGTCGCCCGTCCGGGCAGCGGAGTTCCCTGCCTCGATGCCGCGCCGACTATGCCCGTGCCGTCGGCCAGCACGAGGCCGGAGGAGTTGAGGACCTCCATAAAGCGGGGCTCCCTGGCCGCAAGCCTCGCCATAAGGGGATTCGGGGTGACCACCCTGAGCGGGAGCTCCTCCCCGCCCCTCCGCCCGCGAACGGCCGCGGCAACGGCCTGCGCCGCCGCCTCTTCGGTGAGCGGATCGAAGCCGATGCCGCAGACGGCAATCCTGTCAGTACTCAAGTCTTCTCAGTTGTACGCCTCGAGATAGTCTCTGGCGGCCCTGCCGTATCTGCATATGGCAAGGCAGAGGGCGTCGGCCGAATCGTTGAGGCCGTTCCCGAGCAGGTAGGCGCAGTAAGACGTCACGCTGAACGTGATCACGCAGTCGTAGGCGTAGTTCCCGGAGCTGTCCGGGACGGCCAGGCGGAAGTAGTATGTGTCGGAGAACTGAAGCGGCGACAGCCCGGCCGTCGCGAAGCTGCCGGAGGAGTCCGGAGCCAGCGAGAACGAGCAGTTGGAGGCGGTCATGGACGCCCCGGCGTCAGCCCCCGAGGCCCCGGCCGCGTCGGCGACTGCCCTGTAGTCCGCGTAAGTCCAGCCGAGCAGCCTGGTGCCCTCGGGAAGGGTCCCGGACGAGGTCCCGAAGACTATGTGGACGGTGTCGCCGACGGCAAGCTTCGCGGAATTGACGTGGATCTGGGTCGACGAGGACGAATACGGGGGCGTGAGGGCCCTCGGAGCGATCTCCGACAGCTCGTCGGCTGTGGCGGCGGGCGCCGAGGTCAAAAACCTGTCGGCGAGCCTGTCCGTGGAATAGCCGAAGAACTTCTGGGACTCGGAGCCGTACCTGAGCATGGCGACGAGCAGCGCGTCGAGGCGGCTGTCCTTGCCGAAGGCGTCGCCGCTGTAGTCCACGGGCGAGTAGCTGAGCTCTCCGCTCGTGAACAGATAGCTGACCCCCTTATAGGTGACGGTTATCTCGGCCCGGCAGGTTATGGAGTCGGACATGTACTTGGCCGCCAGGCCTTCGGTCACGAAGTCGATGAGGTCGTCCTCGACGGAGACGGGCGAGTAGACGGTGCGCCCCTTGCCCCCGACCCCCGTGCAGACGAGCTTGTAGTCGACCTCGGCGCCGACCGGCAGCATCGAGCAGGTGAACGAGGTGGTGAACTTCATGGCCACCTTGTCGCCGATATACAGCTGGGCGGACTTCATCCTGAGTCCGAAATAGCACTGGTAGATGAACTGGGTCTTGGTCTTCTCGCACAGCACGAAGGGGTCGTCTGTAAGGGCCTTGATCTCGCCGGAGCTGATGAGGGTCCCTCCCCTTAGCGTGACCTCTCCGTTTACGGTGAGGGTGTGCGAGCCGGTGTCGACCGTCACGCCGTCGTCGAGCGTCACGGGGCTCGTCACCACGCAGTCGTCCTGCAGGGTAATGACGGTGACGTCGCCCCACCTGGCCTCCACGGCCTTCTCGACGCTGGCGTAGGCCCCCCGGGCCACGTGGAAGCCGGCCGAGTCGTACGTATCCATCAGCACGGCCGGCATCTTGCTGAGATACTTGAGATATTTCATGGAGACCCAGCCGTCGACGGCGAACTCGGAGTTCGAATAGAAGACCTTGCCCCAGTCGCCGGACACACCGGTCACGTAGAGCTTCTCTCCGTTCTTTATCTTTCCGAACGAGGCGGAGCCGGAGTCGGGGCCGCTGCGGATGTTGAGCCCGCCCGAGGCGTTGATCACCTGATAGTAGCCGGCTTTGGCGGCGTTGGTGGCGATGCCCGGGTCGTCGTTGCCGGGGACGTATCCGCCCTGCTTCTTCACCTCGGTGGTGAGGGACTCGTCCTCGAACCAGATGGCGCCCTCGAAGGTGAACCAGCTGCGGCCGTAATAGGCCTGGCACTGGGCCAGCGTCATCACGACGACGTCGCCGGACTCGAAGTACATGCCCTTGTAGGAGATCGTGAAGTTGTCCGTGAAGTACACGTTGCCGTCGATGAGCCCGTGTATGAAGAACGAGTGCCCGTAGGTCTTCCCCTTCGAGGACATCGTCTTGGAAAAGCACATCATTATGTTGGTGGCGACGGGGCACTCCTTTTCTATGGCCTCGAGGGCGCTGCCGACGGTGTACTCCTTGGCCGAATAGGCGTGTATCTTGTATCCGCCGCCGGAGTACTTGAGCTTGTAGTAGTTGTCCCACTCGTCGCAGCCGTTCGCTCCGACGTACTTTGTGTTGATGCCCAGCATGAGCAGCTGGACGTTGCAGAGGTGGGCGCAGCCGCCGGAGAACCAGGTGTAGTTGGAGCCGGCGCAGCGGTGGTAGCGCGCCTTATCGAAGGCGATGGCGTCCTTGTACCTCTGGCCGGTTAGCTTGTACATCTCCTCGGAGGTGGGGATGTGTACGGCGGCGGAGACGTCGACCGCCGGCAGGGCGGCGAGGCCCAGGCACATGGCAAGGCAAAGCAGCGCTCCGCCGATACGGCGGACGGCTTCCCCTCCGAGTCCGCGGGGACGGCGGACGTGACCGGTCTTCCTCATTTTCATCTCCTCCTTGTCAGTAAACGTAGCGCTTGTAGCACAGCGCTCCGACGAGAGCCCCGGCCACCAGCAGGACGACGGCTATTATGACCACCTTGACCGCCGTGCCGGACCCGCCGGGATCCCTCTCCTGCGGCTCGGTCACGGGCTCCGCCGCGGACGTGTCCGCGGTCTGCGAAGGGCCGGCTTCGGTATCGTCGGGGGGCTCGGTCACGGATCCGGTCTCGGGCGGCGCAGACGAAGTCTCGGGCGCGGTCGATTCCGGCGGCTCCGTGACGGGCGGCTCGGTCTGCGGCGGCGCTGAGGTCTCGGCCTCCGCGCCGTACGCAGCGAGCGCCACCGTTCCGGCCCCGTTCATGGTGAAGGTCACGGTGCGCTTTTCGGGATCGTAGACGGCCGGGATCCGCTCGCCTGCGCGCACGGCGGCAAACGAGGCGGCGTCGCCCGGGTCGGCCACCGGGAAGGTGTATGTAAGGGGCTTGTCGAGCTCGACCGGCCCGGTCTGATCGCGGAAGGCAAGACAGACGACCTCGACCACGCGGCCGTCGCTTCCGGCGGCCGCAGCGAAGGCCTCCATCTCGCCGGCCGTGACGACAGCCGTAACGGAGGTCACCTCGAACGTCATGCCGTCGGCAAACAGGTCGGTACCGCCGATCTCGGCGGAATAGTCGCCGTTCCTGAGTATCTTGTTGAGCGCCGGTATCACAGCTACGCTCTTCTCTCCGCACACGGAACAGACGCGCTCCATGCTTCCGTCGGAGGCGCTGGTCGCGTGCGATATGATAAGCCAGTCGCCCCAGGTGTGGGGGGCTGTCCCGGTGCTGCGGCGGTCGGCCTCCTCGCCGCACACGGTGCAGCGGGAGATCTCGACCCCGTCTGTGACGCAGGTCGGCTGCTCTATGACCTCGTACGGCCCGGGAGTGTGGACGTGGCTGTCGGACAGGGTGACCGAGACGCGGAAGCGGTCGGACAGGCCCTCGTATGAAACGGTCACGGTCTGGACGCCGAGCGTGTACGGATCGTAGCCCTCGAAGCTCATGAGCGACAGGTCGTCGACCGTTCGCTCGATGACGTCGTCACCGTTCCTGTATAAGACGGTGAGCGAGAGGCCGGAATAATCGGCGGGCTCGCCGTCGCTGAACTCGTTGCGAACGGGATAGGTCGCGATGGATACGGAATCGACGGTCACGGCCAGCACGCGTATGTGGAACGTCGCCTGGTAGCGGCTCGAGTTGGCGTAATAATACACGGTCACGGGGACGCTGTCCCCCGGGACCGAGGTGTCGGTCGCGGCAAGGGACACGCCTTCGGTCACGTCGGCCGAGGTGCCTCCCTCGTAGATCGCCCTCACGCGTATGCCGGCAATGCTGACCGTGTCGCCGACATAGTAATCGAGGCGGTCCGGCATCCTCTGTATGACTATCTCGGCGACCTTTTTGGAGTTGACCCGGACCGTGAACGAGTCGGACAGGTTCGTGCCGGGATAGGTGACGGTCACGGTCTTTTCCCCGTCGGTGTCGCTGTCGAAGCCGGTGCACCAGGAGGCGGCCACGGTCTCGGTCCTTGTCGACCTGTCGCTCATGGTGAGCTCGAGCGTGGCCCCGGTGTAGTCGGGGGCGTCGCCGACCGTATACGAGAGCCTGGACGGCAGGGTGGCGAGCTTCACGGCGACCACGCTGACCGTGGCTACGGGTATCTCGGGCGTCGTATCCTCCGGCACCGCGGCCGCGGCGGCTGCCGCCGGCGCAAGGGCCAGGGCCGCCGCGGCAAGCACGGCGAGCGCGGAGGCGGCGGTTCTCAGATTTATCCTCATGGTCAGTCCTTCCGAACGAAAAACTAATAATGCAAACAAAAATCCATTAATAGTATATTACGAAACCGGACCCCTTGTCAATAAGCGGCGCCCCGTTCATGGAAAAATCAGAAACGCTTTCCCCGGCGCTCACAATCGGACACTATAATGGACAGCGGCGGAAGACAAGGATTTGTCTTGACTCCGGCGGCACGCGGGAGTATAATTAAACTGTAATCATATTGTTTGGATATCGGGCCGCCTCGTTCGCGACCGGCCCGCGGGAGGTCTGACTTTGAACTCTTCGGAACTTGCAAGACACATAAGGAGCGGCGGCATCGACTCCGCGCTCGAGAGGCTGTACGGGCCCGAGGCGGTCTCCGCCCAGCGGGACAGATACGCGGCGCTTGCCGCCGAGTTCGGCTCGCGTTACGGAGCAGACAGGGACATCGCGCTGTTCTCCGTACCGGGGCGCAGCGAGCTGTCCGGCAACCACACCGACCACAACAGGGGCAGGGTCATAGCCTGCTCCGTCGATCTCGATATCATCGCCGCCGCGGCGCCGTCCGAAGGGAGCGTCGTACGCATTAAGAGCGAGGGCTTCCCCGAGGACAGGGTGGACACCGCCGTCGCGGCCGTCCCCGATCCCTCGGAGTTCGGCAGGTCGTCGGCGCTCGTCGCCGGAGTCGCCGAAGGCTTCAGGGAGCGCGGCTACGCCATCGGGGGCCTCGACGCGGTGACGACGTCCAACGTCCTCAAGGGCTCCGGTATATCATCGTCCGCGGCGTTCGAGGTAATGACCGGCACCCTGTTCTCCCACCTCTACAACGGGGGCTCGGTCGGCGGCACCGAGATCGCGCTGATATCGCAGTACGCCGAGAACCGCTTCTTCGGAAAGCCCTGCGGCCTCATGGACCAGATGGCCTGCGCCGCGGGCGGCATAATAACCATCGACTTCGCGGACCCCGCACACCCCGCCTCCCAGAAGCTGGATTTCGACTTCTCCGCGGCCGGATACAGGCTCTGCCTCGTCAACACCGGCGGCAACCACGCCGATCTCACCCCCGATTACGCGGCCGTCCCCGCCGAGATGAAGTCCGTGGCCGCGAAGTTCGGCAAGACCGCCCTGCGGGACGTCCCCGAGGACGCCTTCCGCTCCTGCCTGGCCGTCCTGCGCAAGGAGTGCGGCGACCGGGCAGTGCTCCGCGCGATGCACTTCTTTGACGAGAACCGCCGCGTCGACCTCCAGAAGATCACGCTGCGGTCGGGCGACATCGAAACCTTCTTCCAGCTTGTATCCGAGTCCGGCCGCTCCTCCTTCTGCTACCTTCAGAACGTGTACTCTCCCCGCGACCCCTCCGAGCAGGGGCTCTCGCTTGCCCTGTGCGTGAGCGAGCGCTTCCTTGCCGGGTGCGACCGCCCCGGAGCCTGCCGCGTTCACGGAGGCGGCTTTGCCGGCACCATACAGGCCTTCGTCCCCGAGGAGGACGTCGACGCGTACCGCCGCGAGCTCGACGCCGTCTTCGGCGAGGGCGCCTGCCACGTGCTGAGGGTCAGGCCCGACGGAGCCTGCCGCGTCTTCTGAGCCATGAGACGCAACGACACGCCCGAGAAGCGCGGCGAAAGGGCCGCGATCCGGGACGCGCTGAAAAAGTTCAACTGGCGGCTGCTGGCCGTGCTGGTGCTTGCCTGCGCGGTCTCGTCGATCCTTTACTTCGTCCTGATCGACCTCGGCGGGCGCTATCCCGTCCTGTTCAAGATCACCACCGCGTCCTATGCCGTCCTTCTGGCGGCCGCAGCCGTCGCCTATGTCGCCTACAACCGCGGCTTCGCGGCGCGCGGTGTGACGGAGGACATGCTGCCGGACTCCATGTCGCCCGAGGAGAAGCGCGAGTACGTGGAGAGCGCCGCCCTCAGGGAGAAGCGCTCCAAGTGGCTGCTCATCGCAATGATCGCCCTTGCCCTGCCGCTGCTCGTCGACCTGTTCCGGCTCTTCGTCTGGGACTCCGTGACGGGCGCGCTGAGATCGATGCTCGGATCATGAGCGCGCTGTTCGGAACGCTCTGCTCCGGTTCGGGAGGCAACTGCGCGGTCTTCAGCGCCGGGGGGACGACGCTCCTCATCGACGCCGGAAGATCGGCAAAGTACATATGCGGCGCCCTGCGCGGAGCCGGAGTCGATCCGGCCTCGGTAGGCGCGCTCTTCCTGACGCACTCGCACATCGACCACGTGGCGGCCCTTGCCGTCCTCACTGCGAAGCTCGGAGTTCGCGTCCACGCCGCCGCCGCAACGGCCGGCTGCGTGAGCGGAAAATGCGCCCCCGGGACGCTCGTCGGCCACTCCCCGCTTTATTCCGAGGACGTGGGGGGCGCCGCCGTCACCTCCTTTGCCACCTCCCACGACACCGAGGTCTCCCTCGGCTACCGCGTGGACTTCGGAGGTACGGGCTACGGCTGCGTCACCGACCTCGGCGTCTTCACGGACAGCGTCTTCGATGCGCTCAGAGGCTGCCGGGCGGTCATACTGGAGGCCAACCACGATCCGGGAATGCTGCGCTGCGGCTGCTATCCGCCCGAGCTCAAAAGAAGGATCGCCTCCGACCGGGGCCACCTGTCGAACGGCGACGCCGCCGAGGCGGCCGTGCGGCTCGCGGAGGCCGGCGCGGAGCACATCCTCCTGGCACATATCTCATGCGAGAACAACCGTCCCGAACTGGCCCTTGCGGCCGTCCGGGGGGCGCTGGAGCGGGCCGGCTTTCCCGCGGTCCCGTTCGGCTCGCCGGCGGGAGGAGGCAGGGTGGCGCTCGGAGCCGCTCCGCCGGACTCCCCCGCCCTCGCGGTGATCTGACATGGTGCCCGTAAAGATCATAGCCGTCGGCCGCCTCAAGGAGGACTGGTTCCGTCAGGCCTGCGGCGAGTACGAAAAGCGCCTCTCGGCGTTCTGCAGGCCGGAGATCGTCGAGCTTCGCGAGGCAAGGCTGCCCGACTGTCCGTCGGACGGCGAGATCGCCGCGGCGCTTGCCGACGAGGGCCGCCGGATCCTGTCCGCCGTCCCGCCCAGAGCCTTCACGGCCGCCCTGGCGGTCGAGGGCAGGCGTTTCTCGTCCGAGGCCCTTGCCGCGGAGCTGGCCGCCCGCCAGTCCGACCACCCCTCCCTGTGCTTCATCATAGGGAGCTCGTTCGGGCTCGACCCCGAAGTCAAGCGGGCGGCGGACCTGCTGCTGTCGTTCTCCGACCTCACCTTCCCCCACAGGCTCTTCAGGGTAATGCTGCTGGAGGCCTTATACAGGTCATTCACCATAATCAAAGGCACGGGCTACCACAAGTAGTCCGCGCACGACGCGCATCACGGACCGGCTCCCCGGCCCGCGCGCAATAACTGTCCAAAAAAGGCGATCAATGAAAAAAGGCACCGCACTGAAGAGAATACTTACACGCGCCTCCGGCTTCCTCATCTTTGCCGGAGTATGCGCCGTTGCCGCGCTGCTGGCGCTGGGCATGCTGAAGCTCTCGCTGCCCGGCTCGCAGAGCGGGACGAGGCCGGAGGGCACCGGGACCGCCGTCGACCCCGGTGACACGGAGGCGCGGACCTCGGCCGTGACAACGGCGCCGGACACCGGCTCAGATGTCACCTCGGACGGGCCCGGCTCCTCGCAGACCGGCACCTCCGGCGTACCCGACAGCTCGGAGGTCGCCCCGGAGACCTCGGCCGGCTCCCAGGGTACCGAAGCCGGCGCCGTCGTATTCGACTCGCTTCAGGACTGTCTCGCCAAGGGCGGTTCGATAACCTGGGCCTCTTATTCCGGCTCCGTGAAGCTGGCGACGGTCTTCTCCGGCTCCCAGCTTCCCTCGGTCTATTCTTACGGCAACGTCTTCTCGGCCTTCATACACAAGTCCGACCCCGTCCAGGACAGCGGCGCCGAGCTCCCCGCGAACGCGGTCCTCACCTACACCCGGCGCGCCGTCGAGCTCTACATGGGATACATAATCCTCGATTCCGGCAAGGGCAGCTGCACCGACATATTCGCAAACACGGTGACCGTCGACGGCCCCGACGGCGAGAAGATCAGCCTGCGCACCGAGCGCCCCAGGTATACCAACGTCGCCACCGTGACCATCCTCACCTCCGCCGGCCGCGCCATAGGAACGTACAAGGCCGACCTTGTCATCCTCGCCTACACAAGGGACCTGGAGGGCCGCCCGCTGTTCTACAGCAAGGGCGCATATTATTACATCGACGAGGCCACCGGCGATTTCATCCTCTCCGACTACAACGACGAGACCGACAACCGCGGGCTGTATTTCGATTACAACCCGGATTACGGCCTCTCCGACTGCAACATAAAAAAGTACCATACGCTCACCGACGTGACCATGCATTACACGATGGACACGGCCTCGGTCTACACGAGGACCGAGATCGACTGGCGCATAGCAAAGGAACTCATAATAGCCTATCCGGATTACGCCGCCAGGGTTGCCCTGCACAACATCCCCTTCTCGGTGTATTACAAGCCCGCCCTCAAGGTCGTCGAGGCCGAAAGGAAGGCCGCGGCGGCATCGTCGGCGGCTGCGGCGACGGCCACGCTGTCGCCCGAGACGACGCTCTCGCCCGAGACGGCGCCGGCACCCGAGACGGCGACATCGCCCGGCACCGATGCTCAGACCGGGACGGCGACGGAGCCCGGACCGGCCTCCCCGGAGACCGCTTCAGTGCCCGAGCAGACCTCCTCCCCGTCCGATGAGACCGGCGCCTCTGCCGGCGTGCCCGCCGGCACAGCCGGCGAAGTCACCGGGACGCTCCCTCCCGAGACCGTTCCCGGGACCGGAACGGATACCGGGACAGGGACGGATACCGGAACCGGGACTGATACCGGGACCGGAACGGATACCGGGACCGGAACGGATACCGGGACCGCCCCCGTGACCGAGCCCGAAACGACGGCCGAAGAGACCACCTCAAAGATCTACGAAGTGACGAAGGTCGTCACCGACTACCGCTTCATTTACGCCACGGCCGAGCCGAAGGCCGACCTCAACTATATAACGACGCTGCGCCCGCGCTACTCGCAGCACGTTACGCTGGAGCTCGCCTGGCACACCCAGTACAACTACGCCGAGGCCTACAACTTCCGCGAGGGGCGCGCCGTGACCGTCGACGACAACGGGGTCGTCCGCATCATCAACACCTCCGGAAAGACCGTAGTGTATCTCAACTCCTATCACAGCAACGCCTATTACACCGGCACCCAGCTGCGCCAGTTCTACATGATACCGCCGTACCGCGACGTCTCGCAGCTCGGCAGCTTCTATTACGACAACGGCCTGCTCCGCCTCATCCTTGCCGACATGCCCGCCAACGCCAGGACGGTCTACGAGCTGCGCGAGGACGTGCTTGTCGACACGAGCGGCAAGCGCTTCGCCATCCCCTCCGGCTACACTCTGTACGCCTATTCCGAGGGCCTGCTCATCCTCGAGCGGAACGGCCTTTACGGCGTCTATCACAAGGACGGCTACTGGCTCGTCCAGCCCCAGTACTCCGCCGCCCAGCCGTTCGTGGAGGGCCTCTGCGTCCTCACGGACGCCGGCGGCAGATGCGGCATGATAGACAAGAACGGCAACACAGTGCTGCCGTTCCGATACAGTTATATTTCGAACGCGTCGACCGGCCTCATCTCCTGCTACAGCGAGGAGAACGGCTGGACGGTCCTGGCCAAGGTCTCGGGCTGAGCTCAGTCCGCCTTTTCGGCCGTTATCTCGATGGATGTCCTCTCGACCCTCACCCCGTGCAGCTCGACCGTATAGTCCAGGGCGAGCGTGCCGGACGACGCCAGCCTGTTCTCCAGGCGCGAAGCAAAGGTCGTGATCTCGAAGGTCTCGCCGTCGACCCTGTTCATGCATATGTGGCGAACGCCCTGTTCGAACACCAGCATGAGCACGCCCTGCTCCGAGCCGCCTTCGCGGGTCATCATAAGCAGTCCGGGCTCCTCCCTGTCGAACGAGAAGCCCACCCTCACGCCCGACGGCTCGGCATAGGTCAGCCTGACCCTGCCGGCCCTTGACGCCATGAGGCCGTCCGAGACGGTGACGGTGCTGTCGTTCCCCGCTTCCGGCATCTCCTCCGCCGGCGGGATCCCGAACTGCTCCGGCAGTCCGGAGGCGGCCGGCGGCCTTCCGCCGGACTGCTGCCCGGCCCTGAGTCCGAAGGTCCGGTCGGTCCTGACCGTGACCCTAACGCGTTTGCCGGTCTTACCCTGCGCGGCCGGCCGGGCGGCCGTTTTCCCGGACTTCCCGGCCTTTGCCGGCGCCGGCAGTCTCTTCTTCGGACCGGAATACTTTCTCATATCGGCAATACTTGCGCCGGCCGCGGGCCGGGCGCAGTCCTTTCACAGAATCGTACACCCGCATTATATCACTCCGCCGCCCTCCTGTCAATTCCCCGGGGCGACGGACAAAAGGAGACTTCTCATGAATCTAGGCAGTCTGCTGAGATCGCTCGAGAACTGCCCCTGCGGCAGGCCCCACACCTTCGACACCCGTACCGTTGAGATCTTCAGCGGCCTCACCGCCCGCACGGGAGAGATCCTGGAGCGGTCGGGCTTCCCAAAGAACGTCCTGCTCGTGGCGGACGTCAACACCTTTGCCGCGGCCGAGGCCGAGGGGCTGACCGCATCGCTTCTGGCCTCGGGCTTCACGCTGACCAAACTCATCTACCCCGACATGAAATACGCCAGGGTGGAGCAGGTGCGCGAGGTCGAGGCCCTCACCGGAGGAATCGGCGGCATCATCTCCGTCGGCACGGGCTCGCTCAACGACATATGCCGCGTCACGGCGTTCGAGAAGGACCTGCAGTTCTGCATCTTTGCCACGGCCCCGTCCATGGACGGCTTCGCTTCGGACACGGCGCCCATAATATCCAACAACTTCAAGGAGTCCTGGAAGGTCCGCCAGCCGGCCGTCATCCTTGCCGACACGAAGATCCTCGCGGCCTCTCCCGCGGAGCTCAAGGCCGCCGGCTACGGCGATATGGTCGCCAAGTCCACCGGCATCCTCGAATGGAGGATGTCGAACCTCCTCACGGGCGAATACTACTGCGAGAAGGTCGCCCGGCTCACGCTGGACGCCCTCGACAGATGCGTGGCGCTCACCGACCGCATCACGTCCGAGGACGAGGAGGCCGCAGGCGCCGTTATGGAGGCCCTTGTGCTCTCCGGGCTGGCTATGAAGCTCGCGCTGTCGTCGAGGCCCGCCTCCGGCGCCGAGCACGTCGTCTCCCACTACTGGGAGTGCCGCAAGGTCAGCCGTGGCATCTGGCCAGACTACCACGGAAAGAAGGTCGGCGTCGCCACGCTGATCATCAACAGGATGTACCGCAACATTGCGCGGAGGGTGACCGAGGTCGACCCCGTGAAGGACTGCCCCGACTGGGAGGAGATCGACCGCCACTTCACGCCCGAACAGCTGCCGGACATAAGGCGGCTCAACGACCCGAGCATCTGCGACAAGGTCGATCCGGCCAGACTCAAGGAGCTGTGGCCACGCTTCCGCGAGATGATACTCACCGAGCTGCCCGAGTACGGCGACCTGCTCGACCGGATGCGCCGCGCGGGCTGCGCCGTGACGCCTGAGGAGGTCAACGTCGGACCCGAACTGCTCGAAGAGGGCATACGCTACCACAGCTACATGCGCTACCGCATACTGCTGACCCGACTGCTTCCCATGCTGGGCCTCGACCCCATGGATTTCATAGACTGAAGCGCCGAAAAGGGGCTAAAAAAAAGTCCTAAAAAACAGAACAGCCGTCTTATTTTTCAAAGAAAAACACCCGGAAGTTTCGCCTTCCGGGTATCTTCTTTTTTTCGGGACTATTTTACAGCCCCCCCTATTCGGTTCAGAAGCGGACGGATTGCCCCTTCTGCGCGGCAAGGTGCTCGACCACGTCGGCCATGAGCCCCTCGTCGTGGCGGCACATGATGAGATCGGCGACCTCCCTGACGCTCGAGTCGGCGTTGGCCGGACACACCGCGAGGTCCGCGGCAAGGAGCATCTCGCGGTCGTTCTCGTAATCGCCGCAGCAGACGGTCCTGACTGGCCTGCCGGACTTCTCCTGGCAGTAGCGGCGCACCTCGGGAAGCAGCGATGCCTTTGAGATCCCGCCCCTCTGTATCTCGAGGAAGGTGGCGCCGGAGTTGGAGATCGTCAGCCTGTCGCCGAACAGCGGTATTATGTCGCGCCTGACCTCGGCCAGCAGCTCGGCCCTGTCGCGGTAGACGAGCTTGTACCAGGTGTAGCCGTCCCAGGCGCTCCTGGGCTCAAGGTGCCCTGCGGCGTTGGCGAGCCTCGAGTACTCGGCCGAGATCATGGGGTTGGCCCTGAGATTCTCCGGCGAGGTCAGAAAGCCGTCGGGGACGGAGATGCGTACGCCGATCTGGGGATAGTGCTCATCCATGAAGCGGATGAGCGCCCAGGCCTCTTCCCTGTCCATCGGGTTCTCGGCCAGGATGAGGCCGCGCCCGATGTCGTAAAGGCAGGTCCCGTTGCAGGCCGACACCGGGGCGTTTATAAGCAGTGCCGTCTCCTTAAGATCGTGGGCGAGGTTCGGGGCTATGCGCCCTGTCGCCACCGTGAAGAAGCCGCCGCGCTCCTCGAACCAGCGCAGGGCCTCCGTGTTGCGGGGAACAGTCTCGCTGCCCCGCCCGAAATACGTGCCGTCGAGGTCGGTCACTATTACCGTATCGCTGAAGTCGATCATTTCAAAGCCGTCCGGAATCGTTGTCTGAGTCAGCCGCGCCGGGGTCCCCGGGCAGGCTTCCGTCCGCGCCCCCGGCCGCGATGCCGGCCGACGCGCGCAGTATGCCCAGCAGCTTCACCGTCTCGGGAGGCAGCGGGCACTCGAACCGCATCCGCTCCCCGGTCCGGGGATGGACCAGTTCAAGGCGGCCGGCGTGAAGGCACTGGCCGCGCGTAAGGTTCTTATGCTTTTCATAGAATGGCGTGCGGTCGCCGCCGTAGACCGGGTCTCCGAACACGGGGTGGCCGATGTGCGCCATATGGACACGGATCTGATGGGTCCGCCCGGTACCGAGTCTGCACTCGGCAAGGCAGAAGCCGGGATAGCGCTCGAGTATGCGCCAGTAAGTCACGGCCGGGCGGGCGCCGGGGTCGCCCTCCCTCAGCACCGCCATGCGCTTACGGTCGGAGGGGTGCCTTCCGACGGGCGCGTCGACCGTTCCGGCGTCGTCGCGGGGATTGCCGCACAGGATCGCGTAATAGGTCCTGTGCACCGTCCGGTCCTTAAGCTGGGCGCTGAGCGATATATGCGCCGCGTCGTTCTTCGCGCAGACGATGAGGCCCGAGGTGTCCCGGTCTATCCTGTGGACGATGCCGGGCCTCGACACGCCTCCGATGCCGGACAGGCTCCCTGCGCAGTGGAACAGCAGCGCCGAGCACAGCGTGCCCGAGGTGTGTCCGGGCGCGGGGTGAACGACCATGCCCGAGGGCTTGTCGACGACGATGATGTCGCCGTCCTCGTAGACGACGTCGAGGGGGATGTCCTCCGGCCCGACCCTGTCGGGCTCCGGGGCAGGAAGCAGCACGGCGACCGCGGCCCCCCCGGCCAGCCTGTCGTTCTTCGTACCGGGCCTGCCGTCGATCAGCACGCGGCCCTCCGAGCACAGCTTTGCGGCCCTGGAGCGCGACACCGGGCATTCCGAGCCCGCGGTGGCCTCCTGGACGAAGCTGTCGAGCCTCATTCCCGCATGGCCGGCCCCTGCGCTCAGCAGCAGGACCTCGTCCTCCGGCTCGTCGAACAGACGCTCAGCCATTTTCGCCTTCATCTTTCCCGGCCTTCGCGGCGCGGCTCTCCCTGACGGTGTCTGTCAGGAGCTTCAGCGCGAGCAGGAATGCGCCGACGCAGACGCAGGCGTCGGCCACGTTGAAGACCCATTTCCAGAGCTCGCCGAACGCGTAAAAATCCACGAAGTCGATAACGTATCCGAGGCTCAGCCGGTCTATCATGTTGCCGATCCCGCCCGCCGTAACAAGCGTCAGCGAGCACATCATCCACGCGCTGCGCGGCCTGTAGCGGACCACGTAATAAACGATGCCTGCTATGGTCAGCAGTGACAGGACAATGAAGACCCACCTGTGCTCCGCGAGCATGCCGAAGGCGGCGCCCTCGTTGCGGACGTAAGTCAGCCGGAGGACGCCGGGTATGAGATCGACGGAGCCGCCCACCTCCATGCCGGAGTCCACGAGGTACTTCGTGAGCTGATCGGCGGCCACGGCGGCGGCAAGTACAACAAGCCAGATGATCATTTCATTCACAGGGGGCAGGACGGCCTGCCCCCGCATTCTTGTATCGGTGCGTTTTTTCGGTGCGTTTTTTCGGTGCGGATATCCGATGCGTTTTTTCGGTGCGGATATCCGATGCGTTTTTTCGGTGCGTTTTTTCCGCGCCGCGGCGATCATTCCGGCCCGGGTCTGCGCCGGGGCCGGCCCTGCCGCGCGCATTACGATCCTGAGGTGTCCCGTTCTTTGAGGATGGAGTCCAGTATTCCGGCGCAGCGCAGGCACAGGAAGCCTTCGCCGTCGGCGCGGCCGCGGACCGAGTACGACCAGCAGCGGTCGCAGCGCCGTCCCTCCGCGGTACTGACCAGCACCGCTATGGGGCGTCCGTCCTCGGGCCTGTAGGCGCCGTCCGGGGCGTCGCCCTCGATCACGGATGTGCCGCTCGTGATGAACACGGTGGAGAGCTCGGCGGCGCTGAAGCCGGAGAGCAGGCCGAGGACCCCGGCGTCGCGGCTGAAGACGGCCACGGAGGCGTCGAGCGACTTGCCTATGCGCTTCTCGGCCCTTGCGATCTCAAGCGCCTTCATGACGTCGTCGCGCAGTTCGAACAGCGACTCCCACTTCTCCGCCCCGGCGAACTCGAAGGCCTCGTCGCACTCGGGGAGGGGGTTGAGGAAGACGGACCTGCGGTCCTCGCCCTCCGTATGGGGCATGGCGAGCCAAATCTCCTCCGCGGTGAACGAGAGCAGCGGAGCCGCGAGCCTGGTCATGGCGCTGATGACCGTATAGAGCACGGTCTGCGCCGAGCGCCTGGCGGGCGAATCGGCCTTCTCAACGTAGACGCGGTCCTTCGTAATGTCGACGTAGAGCTTGGACATGTCCACGGTGCAGAAGTTGTTTATGGCGTGGAACACGGTGTGGAACTGATAGGTGTCGTAGCCCTCGCGGCAGACGCGGATCAGGGAGTTGAGCCTGGTCAGCGCCCATCTGTCGATCTCGGGCATATCGGCGACCGGCACGCGGTCGCGGTCGGGATCGAAGCCGCCAAGGTTGGCCAGCATTATGCGGGCCGTGTTGCGGAACTTGCGGTAGGCCTCGGAGAGCTGCTTGAAGATGTTGTCGGAGCAGCGGACGTCGACCGAATAGTCTGACGACGCCACCCAGAGTCTGACCAGATCCGCGCCGTATTTCTTTACGATGTCGTCCGGAGAGATCGAGTTGCCGAGGGACTTGTGCATGGCCTTGCCCTCGCCGTCGACGGTCCAGCCGTGGGTGAGGACGGTCCTGAACGGGGCGCCTTCGGCGCCGGCTCCCACCGCCGTGAGCAGCGACGACTGGAACCAGCCGCGGTACTGATCGGCGCCCTCGAGATAAAGGTCGGCGGGCCAGCGGATGTCCTTGGGCCAGGCGGGGTCGTAGCCGCCGTTCTCGATGACGGCAAAGTGGGTGGAGCCCGAGTCGAACCAGCCGTCGAGCGTGTTGGTCTCCTTGGTGAACTCCTTTGCGCCGCAGTGCGGGCAGGCGTAGTCGCCTATGAGTTCGGAGGGCTCGCAGTCGAACCAGGCGTTTGAGCCCTTTTCTGCGAACACGGCGGAGACGCGGTCCACCGTAGTGCGGTCGCAGACGGGTCTGCCGCAGGAAGCGCAGTAGAACACGGGTATGGGCAGGCCCCAGTGGCGCTGGCGGGAGATGCACCAGTCGGCCCTCTCCTTCACCATCTGGACAATGCGCTCGCCTCCCCAGGCGGGCTGCCATCTGACCCTGCCGCACGCGGCGACGGCCCTGTCCTTGAAGGCGTCGACCGAGCAGAACCACTGCGGGGTGGCGCGGAATATTACCGGGCGCTTGCAGCGCCAGCAGTGCGGATAAGAATGCACCATGGACTCGGAGGCGAAGAGCGCGCCGCTGGCCTTCATGTCCTCGAGGATGACGGCGTTCGAATCCTCGTAATACAGGCCGGCGTACTTTCCGGCGTCCCCGGTCTGGTAGCCGCGGTCGTCGACCGGGACCACGATGTCGATGCCGTATTTGCGGCAGGTGTTGTAGTCGTCGACGCCGAAGCCGGGCGCGGTGTGGACGAGGCCCGTGCCGCTGTCCATAGTGACGTAGTCGGCGCAGACGACGACGCTGTCGCGGTCGAGGAAGGGATGCCTGGCCTTCATGAACTCGAGCTCCCTGCCCGGCAGGGTCAGCACGGTCTCGTAAGACCCGACTCCGCCGGCCGCCATGGTCCTGGCGGCGAGCTGTTCAGCGGTGACGTACCAGTTGCCGTCGGAGGCTTTGATAAGGGCATAGCTCTCGTCGGGGTTGACGGCGATGGCAAGGTTGCCCGGGAGCGTCCAGGTCGTGGTCGTCCAGATCACGAAATAGGTCCTGGAGGGATCGCAGCTGCCCGCAAAGACTCCTCTGTCGTCGGCGAGGGCGAACTTGACGTATATGGACGTGCACTTGTCGTCGGAGTACTCTATCTCGGCCTCGGCGAGCGCGGTCTCGTCGTGCGGGCACCAGTACACGGGCTTGAGGCCCTTGTAGATGTAGCCCTTCATGAACATCTCGCCGAACACCTTTACCTCGCGGGCCTCGAACTTCGGATCCATGGTGAGATAGGGGTGCTTCCAGTCGGCGGTCACGCCGAGGCGCCTGAACTCGGCGCTCTGGCGCTCGACGAAGTCGCGGGCAAAGGCCTCGCAGGCGCTCCTGAACTCTGAGACGCTCATGCTCTTGCGGTTGAGCCGGTTCTTCTTGATTATGGCGGACTCGATGGGCATGCCGTGGTTGTCCCAGCCGGGGACGTACGGCACGTAATACCCGTCCATGACCCTGGACTTGTTGATGATGTCCTTGAGGATCTTGTTGAGGGCGTGTCCCATATGGATGTCGCCGTTGGAGAAAGGAGGGCCGTCGTGGAGCAGAAACTGAGGCCTGCCCTCGGCCTTCTTCAGCATAAGGTCGTACAGACCGATGCCGTCCCAGTATTCCAGCATGCGGGGCTCGCGCTGCGGGAGGTTTGCCCGCATTTCAAAACCGGTCTCCGGCAGATTGAGTGTGGAGGTGTAATCCTTGGACATTGCTTATATAGACCGTTCCTTCCGAATTGATCTGGTTCTTGTAGAGCCGGGCCGTATGCTCCGGCCCGGAGTGCGGCCCGCGGGCCCTGCGGCCCGGCGAGGTCACCTGCGGTTTCTGTCCCTTATCTGGGAAAGGCGGGCCTTGAGGTCGCCGACGGAGCGCTGCGAACGGTCCTCGGACAGGCCGTAGGCGTTCACGCCGCTTCCGCCGTCGCCGCCGTCTTTTCCGGCGTCTTCCCGAGCGCCGTCAGCCTTATCGTCCGCAGCGTCAGAGGGCGTCTCACCGGATGCGTCTCCGGCGGCTGCGTCCGCGATCTCTTCCGAGGCTTCTCCCGCGGCTTCTACCGCGGCTTCTCCCGCGGATTCTACCGCGGCTTCTACCGCGGGGGCTCTGTCCCCCGCCCCGCCGCCGGCATCGTCGCCGGCCTCGAGCACGCTGCGGAGCTTGCGGGTGAGCTCGTCGTCGGAGGGCGCCGTTTCGGCTCCGGCGGCGTCGCCGCCTGAAGTCTCCGTGCGGCGGCCGGAGAGTATCGCGCTGAGCAGCGACCTCGCGTCGAAGGCGGG